>JASMLX010000069.1 GCA_030748495.1 Candidatus Poribacteria bacterium
CAAATCCTACCGGGTTGAATTTGGGGAAGGAGATTCACCGACAGATTGGCTGAAAGCCACCCCGCGCCCAACCACGTCCCCGGTGGAAGACGGTGAACTGCTGCAATGGTTGCCGGGCAAGCGGAGCGGAGTTTACAGTTTGCGGCTGACGGTAGAGGACCAGGTGGAGCAGCAGGGACAGGCACAAGTCAGGTTCTCAATAACATCTCTGACGGAGAAAACCACAGGCGGAGATGTCCGTTCGGCTGACGGTGGAGTTGTCCTCTACCTACCACCTAACAGCCTGCAAAAAGATACCATTGTAACCGTTAACCGCATTCCTTCATCGGCTATTGCCTGGCCGCTAGCTACCAGTTGGCAACCTTTAGATCTGGTCTACCAACTGGAGGCTGATCCACTACAGTTAAACAGGATCAAACCGGCCACCTTAACCATCTCCTATGGTGGAGTCAGCCTGCGGCCGGGTCAACAGCCGACTATCTTCCGTCAGTTGGACAATACCGAACAGTGGCAGTTGGTCGGTGGAGCAGTAAATACAGGTCAACAGACAATCAGCACAGCCATTCACCAGTTGGGCCGATACGGAGTGATGGAGATGGTACCGGTGCGGGCGGATAGGTCAGCCCAACTGTTGAAGGACAGCCTGACCTGCCAACCTCGGGTCTTTTCACCGATAGGTCGCCGAGCACCCAATACCGAGACGACGATCTCCTTCCAACTGGATAAATCGGCTAATGTCGGAATTAAAGTCTACAACGTGGCTGGGGGGCTGGTCAACTGGCTGGCAGAGGAGCAGACCTTCTCGGCGGGGAAAGTAGCCTTACCCTGGGATGGCCGCGACCATCAGGGACAGGTGGTGGCCACCGGCTTGTATATCGTGTCGGTTACAGTTGATGGTGAGACTCAAACCAAGGTGGTCAACGTCTGGAATCAGTAGTGGGAAAGGATCGCTTTTTGCTTGTTGACATCTCGCCTCGACACTTTAGGAACACATCTAGTCAATAGGTCAAGTGTAAATGGCTTGTGAATTGTGTACCAATAAGATGGGGAAAAATGTTATAAAAGCACGGACTATAGGCTATGTAGGAAAAAATGCAGACTGGTGTTCGTAACGACATGGTGCTAATTCCAGCCGGCCAATTTGAGATGGGTGATAGCCACCAGGAAGGCAGCCACGATGAGTCCCCTCTCCATACAGTTGGACTGGACGCCTTTTACATCGACATTCACCTGGTTTCCATCAGACAATACCGTGACTTTGTCCAGCAGACGAACCATCGTCCTATACCGGAGTGGATCAGCAAATTCTCCCCGGCTGACAACCACCCGATTATTGGCGTCGATTGGCATGATGCCATAACCTACGCCAAATGGGCGGGGAAACGGTTACCGACCGAAGCTGAATGGGAATACGCCGCACGAGGCGGGTTAAAGAAGAAGCGCTATCCCTGGGGAGACGAAATTGACAGAACTTCGGCCAACTTCGAAAATCCCAGTGGCGACAGTAAATGGGAGAACACGCGTCAGCAACGATTCGCATTCTGGCTCCGTCGACAGCTGAAATCGGATCAGGAACAGGAGGATACTTGGTCCAAAACGTCACCTGTTGGATATTTTAAACCCAACGGGTATGGATTATACGATATGTCGGGTAATGTCTGGGAATGGTGTGCCGATTGGTACACGCCCGATTTCTACCAACACTCACCCACGAAAAACCCAAAGGGACCGAGTAGCGGTACATACCGAGTGTTACGTGGAGGATCTTGGCACGACGATTGGTATAATTTGCGGGTCGCGGCCCGCACCTCCGACCGACCTGAGTCCACCTCCTATTTGCAGCAAAGACAGGGCTTTCGGTGTGCTGCAGACGCGTAGGTTAAAGAGACCTACCTACAATTGCAATTTAGCCCGGTCAGCAATCAGTTGCGCCTGTAAAGACGATAGTTGGGGGCTGATCTCAATTGGGTAGGTGCTATTCTCTCTCTCATTCCCTTGACTCAAGCCTTTGTACCGATCTGGTAACTGTTGTAGCTCTTTGTAGGTATACCCCTGAATCTGCTGCAAAGACGGAAAATCGTAAACCAGTTCCCCATCTCTGACTACTGGAATCATTAATCCCTCCTCCTCAGGCACTTCGTCCCAGAGGCAAATCCGGTCTTTAGCATATTGATGATCCTCCCGTAACCGTTGCACCTGCTTTTTACAGGGAAGTGTCGACTTACCGGGCTCGTCGCTGAGCTTCAGGGTAGGAACCATCTCTCCATCTTCCTCTCGTTCGACATGTTTATAAACCCCTGGCATGGCCGATGCTCCCCCTTCACCCGTGACTGAATTTAAAACGGCCCCCGTTGCCAACCGGGTACCAACGCCAAAACCGTCAATCGGAGCCCCAGCTTTAAGCAAACGATTGATTTGAAACTCGTCCAGGTCGTTGCTAGCAAAGATCTGAACAGCCTGTAAATCTGCCTGGTCCAAGATTTGGCGCACGGCTTGGCTGATAGAAAGCAGGTCACCACTATCGATCCGAACGCCTCGCATCTGGTGCCCTCGCGCTGCCATCTCCTGAGCTACCTGAACCGCGTATCTGGTTCCCCGCAATGTATCGTAGGTATCGATCAGCAAAATCGTATTGTGCGGAAAAGTCTTAGCATAATCACGGAAAGCTTGGAGTTCGGAAGGGCTATCCTGGATGAATTTATGGGCCATAGTGCCCATGTAGGGAATGTCAAAATACTTTCCAGCCACCACCAGCGAAGTGCCTTTGACACCGCCGATAAAGGAGGCCCTAGCTGCCAATATGGCCGCATCCCGCCCGTGCGCCCGTCGGGCACCGAAGTCGAAGCAGGTTCTGCCATTAGCGCTCTGAACCACCCGGGCGGCCTTGGTGGCAATTAAGGTCTGAAAGTTCATCACACTCAACAGATAGGTTTCGAAAAGCTGAATGTCGATAGATCGGCCGGTGATGTTAATGAGCGGTTCGTTGGCAAAAGCCAAAGAGCCTTCGGGCATGGCATAGACATCGCCATCAAACTTGAAATTCCGAAGATAGTCTATGAAATTGTCATTCAACTCTGAGCCGGGTAGCCCCGATTGCAACCAAGCAAGGTCCGCATCAGTGAACTTCAGGTTGAGGATATAGTGGATTACCTGTTCCAGTCCGGCTACGACCAGGTAGTTGCCTTGTGGAATTTTGCGAATGAAATAGTTCTCAGTACAAATAGAATTGTTGCCACGGTCGAAATCGGCCTGACCCATGGTCAGTTCATAGTAGTCGGCAAACAATGCCAGACTTTCAATCGTCAGGAGGGCGGATTGTGGATATTGACGCATCTATCGATTCTAGCAAAGAATGAAAGCGCTGTCAACTTTCATGGTGAATTTAATCTAAGATGACAGTAAGTATTATCCCCAATTTCCGTAGACCCTCCAGACCTCCGAAAATATTGGGAGGAGGCAACTGCCTCGGGCAGGCTAAAATAAAGTTAGGAACTAAGGGGGAGATGAGACACGTCCTCGACCCCAAACGGGAACTTCCTATGCAATTTACCGGGTATTGATGGGTTGACGGTTCACAACAAGCCACCCGATAGCTATCTGATATAATACTACTCGCGCAACGGCGGCTATAAGCGAAGGAGGAGTGAGACTCGACTACTGTTGCCGAGTTGGTCGTGACCGAGAAATGCGTAATCGATAGCGAATGCAGCCCCGGAGACGAATGCCAGCCGGAAACCAGCTCCGGCTGTAATTTGGCGGGTGGTCTGAAAACTGCCTTTTTTCTCTAAGACACCACCCCTGATTGAGAGTAAATCGTTAAAGACGTACTCACCGCCATAGTGAAGCTCAAATTTGTGACGACTATCGGTATCAACGGTCAAGGCCAATCTACTTTTTAAGAATGGGATTTTCTGGTGGTAGGCCACACCGAACCGAAAATTAGGTGAAATGGCCTCGCTATGGGAAGGTAAAGCGGCACCATCCGGCACAGTGTTCCAATAAAGTTTGGTCCGGAAATAGTCCTGGGCCACTAAACCAACGGCTATCTGACCCGATTGATCTGGTGACGTTTTCCACAATAGGCCTAGATCACTCCCAAGACCGATGGCGTTGAAGTGCTTCAGCGTGGATATGTAGATCAATTTTAGATTAAGACCAATTAGCAGTTCACCAAACTGTTGACCGTAAGAACAGAGAAAAGCATTTTGCCCGGCACTGAAAGTCGATTTCTTGGTGGGCCGATTAGCCGGTCCAACCGGCTGGGATGGATACCTAACGGTTGTTTGCTGGATGTCATTCACCCCAACACGAAACCAACTAAAACCGACCGAACGTTGTTGGCTGAGCGGTTGGATATAATTGACAAAGTTATAGCTATCAAGCCCATTAATGCTGGCCTGCATGAAAGTCAGTTCGGGGTGATTTAGTTGTCCCAAACCAGCTGGATTCCAGTAAGTAGCAGTAGAATCATCTGCAATCGCGGCGAAACTTCCACCCATCGAAAGTGGGCGAGCACCAACGCCGAGCGTTAGGAAATCTCCTGCATAGACAATGCCCTGGTTAGAGTCTCCAACGTTGTATTCTGCGCCCTGACTTTGTCTGGCGAAAAGGGATAGCCCGATCAGCAACAGTTGTGACAACGAAAGGAGCGTCGTCATTCTTAAAATCGATCTAACTACCACTAATACAGTGCCTTCTTAGCATAACCGCCGAATTATAGCATAAACTCCACTACCGATCGAAACTCTTTACAGGAACAGATAACAGATATATTGAAAGGTCGAGCCAGTATAGATAGCCACTCAGCGATGGTTGATAAAAGAGATAGAATTGGTGTCTGGGGAGGCAACACAACCATGGTTGGCCAAAGCATCTATACGTAATGGTCAGCTTAAACAGGCAATAAGCTGAGAAGCTAGTTCAGGTCATTATAACTATATGCTACCACTGAAATCAAAGGCAAAAACAATTACTTTTGATCACGGATTGGAGTTGGCTCATCGGACCAAGAACGGTATTCTTCTCAACGATAACCTTAAAATGGCAGATTTTAAGATTAATGAATCCTCGATAGATTGGGTAAGAGCTAAAGTCTATGCAACGCTCTCCAACTAGGGAATAAGTCAGAGCAAAGAATTCCCTTGACACACACACCGATATTTGGGAAAATAGCGAGATTAGAGGTTAGGACTTGATTTTGAAACGACTGGCATTTTTAACTCTCTTACTCTTAACATTCACTATTGGCATCAGCCACGCCAAGCCCAGGGCTTTCATTTTTGGTCGCGGTGGGGATTCAGTCGGTTTAGATCCAGCACATGAAGAAGATGGTGAATCCTTCAAAGTCTGTGAGAGTATCTACGATACACTGGTGCAGTACCAAGACGATAGCACCGAGATTGAACCCGCATTGGCCGAATCGTGGGAAACCTCGGCAGACGGTCTAACATGGACCTTTCATCTACGACGCGATGTCGATTTTCACGATGGCACCTCTTTCGATGCTAATGCAGTACTGTTTTCATTAAATCGGCAACACGATGCCAACCATCCGTTTCACCAGGTCGGCGGACCTTACATCTACTGGACCGATACCGGATTAGCTGAGACCGTCGATCAAATTTCCAGAATCGACGACTATACTATCCAAATTACGCTGACACGACCTTATGCCCCTTTCATTTATGCTCTAACCATTCCCGCCTTTGCCATCGTAAGCCCGACTGCCCTAAAAAAGAGCGGTGAAGACTTCACCAACCGTCCCGTTGGGACAGGCCCATTCTCTTTTGTACGCTGGGACCGGAATGAGAAGATCGTCCTTAAGGCCAATAAAGACTATTGGGGGGGCGCACCAGGCGTAGATTTGTTGATCTTTCGTGCTATCCCAGAAAATTCGGTGCGACTGATCGAGTTACAAAACGGTAGCATTCAGGCCATGGAGTTTCCTAACCCTGACGATCTACCGTTGATTCGCCAAGATCCAGACCTCAATATTATCGAACAAGCGGGGATGAATGTTGGTTATCTGGCTATGAATATGGACAAACAGCCGTTTGGTAATCATAAAGTCCGACAGGCCATCAACCACGCTATCAACAAGAATCAGATCGTTGAGCAGCTATATCAAGGCTTAGGCATACCGGCTAAAAATCCGATTCCACCCAACATGTGGAGCTATGACCAAACGACAGAGGCCTACACTTACGATCCGGGTCTGGCCAAACAACTGCTGAGCCAAGCTGGTTATGCCAACGGTTTTAAGGTCACGCTGTGGGCTTTGCCGGTCCCCCGTCCTTATATACCAAATGGGCGAATGTTGGCTGAAGCCATCCAATCTGACCTGAAGCAGGTTGGCATCCAAACGGAGGTCGTTTCACCAGAATGGGGCACCTATCTGGAAAAGACCAAAAACGGCGAGCACGACATGGCTATGCTGGGCTGGTCAGCTGATTTCGCCGACCCCGATAATTTTTTGTATTATCTTTTGAGCAAGTCCTCAGCTAAGAAGCCAGCCGGGAATATCGCCTTTTACCGCAGTGACGCGATGCAGTCGATCCTGGATCAGGCGCGAACAGAAACCGACACCACCATAAGGACCCAACTTTACCGACAAGCCCAGGCCCTATTTCAAAAGGATGTTCCCTGGGTGCCGCTAGCACATGCCAAGCAGATTGTTATCGCTCGCAAAAACGTCCGTGATCTAACGCTGCATCCAACCTCGTTCAAGTACCTGCGTCATGTCAAAATTAAAGCGGACTAAGTATGTGCCCGTAACTAAAAGGTGTCCTGGTACACGATCGGGCAAGATTTTTTGTTAAGCGTTTATCGCTGAGTGCAGCGAGATCAATTTGACTGCCTATCTGATCCAACGGCTCTTGTCGATGTTGCTTTCCCTATTGGGGGTTTCCATCCTGGTCTTTTGGATGGTACACTTGATCCCCGGTGACCCGGCGTTAATGATCTTGGGGGAACGGGCCAATGAAGCTGCACTGCAAGAACTACGGCAGCAAATGGGGTTGGATCAGCCCAAAGCAGTCCAGTACGCCCGATTCTTATCCGATCTGTCGCGTTTGGATCTGGGTAGATCCTTCCGCACCAAAGGCCTGGTAGCAGAGGAGATTGGGCGGCACTTCCCGCCTACGGCAGAACTGACTTTGGCCGCTATGCTGTTTGCCATCGTCTTTGGCATTTTGGCCGGAGTGATTTCAGCTATCAATCGCGGTGGGTTTTGGGATTTTGCCACTATGTTTGGGGCGTTGGCCGGCGTTTCGATACCGATTTTCTGGCTCGGTTTAATGCTGATCCTGTTATTTGCCCACCAACTGGATCTATTTCCGGTGTCGGGACGATTAGACGCTTTACTGGATCTGGAAATCGAGCGACGGACCAATTTTATGTTACTGGATACGTTGCTGGCCGGTAACTTAGCTGCTTTTGCCGATGCGGTCTGGCATCTGATTTTACCGGCTGTTACTCTGGGCACGGTACCACTGGCCATTATCACCCGCATGACCCGGTCCAGTTTACTTGAGGTCTTGAACCAGCAGTACATTACCACGGCCTATGCCAAAGGATTATCACAGTGGATCGTGGTAGGCAAGCACGCCCTGAAGAACAGCTTGATTCCGGTCATTACGGTGATCGGCTTGGAGTTTGGTTATCTACTTGGAGGAGCCATTTTAACCGAGCATATTTTTTCCTGGCCCGGTATTGGATCGTGGTTGTTGAAAGCGGTGGAGGCCCGAGATATTCGTCCGATTCAGGGTGGCGTGCTCTTTATTGCCGCTCTGTTTATGTCGGTCAACTTAATCGTCGATCTGCTCTACGCTTATATCGACCCACGGATCCGCATTCAGTCTGCAGCCGTTTGAGATCTTAGAATTGGGAATTGGGATTGAAAATTCACTGATAGACGGCTACTGGTCATTATTACGTCATCATCGTTCCGCTTTGGTGGGGATGATTATTTTAACCGTTTTCGTGCTGATATCCGTTTCTGTGCCATTTTTAGTCACGCATCAGCCGGACGAAGCCGACATTTCCAAACGGCTGGCACCACCCTCTAGAACGCACTGGTTGGGGACTGATCGGGTGGGTAAGGACGTTTACAGCCGCTTACTCTACGGTTCACGCATTTCGATTAAAATTGGGTTAGTGGCTGTCGCCGGGTCGGTGTTGATAGGTTCATTATTCGGCCTCCTCGCTGGCTACTATGGTGGGCAGATCGATAATTTGTTAATGCGGGGGATGGACATCTTGCTGGCACTGCCAAGCGTTTTGTTGGCCATCGTGATTGTCACTATCTTGGGCGCAAGTTTAACCAACGCCATCGTGGCTGTCTCGATCGTCTATATTCCGCAATATGCTAGAATCTTGCGAGCCGCTGTCTTGAAGGTCAAGGAACTGGAATACGTTTTAGCTGCCAGAGCGGTTGGCGCCAGCGATTGGCATATTTTATTGACTGTTGTTATACCCAATTGCTTGGCCCCATTGATTGTGCAGGCCACACTCGGAATGGGATCGGCTATTCTAGATGCGGCAGGACTTAGTTTCTTGGGGCTGGGTGCTAAGGTCGGTCAACCCGAATGGGGCCTAATGCTACGTGACCACTTCACACTGATTCGACAAGCCCCATGGACCGTATTAGCCCCCGGATTGGCCATCTTTTCAATGGTGTTGGGATTTAATCTTCTCGGAGACGCACTACGCGATATTTTAGATCCACAGGTAAAGACTACGTGAAATACCGTTTAATAACGCTTTTGTTAGGTATCTTTCTTTCGATGACGAGTTGGGCTATTGAACCACCAACTGAGGTGCGGGCTGTTGATGTGCTTAGCGATGATGGCAGTGAGGGTATCCAGATCACCTGGAACCCGGCAATCGGCAGCACTGCTTACCGGATTCTGCGCCGAGAGGCTTTTTCGGCCGATGAACCGACGGAAATTGGGGAGATCCCCGCTGACCAGGCAGAACATCTGAAAGATGGTCGGTTGCGTTACATCGACCAGACGACGCAAATTAAAACTGCTTACGTTTATCAGGTGGCGACCTCCACAGACGATTCAGACGATGTCACGGCCACTTCAGAGGAGACAGCGATTGTCAAAGCAGTAGGAAATCTATTTCACCGCAAAAAATCGTGGATCCTGGTCTTTATTGTTACCTTCACGGCTCTGACACTGGTTTTTATTCAACTAGCACGCAGCGGACGGAAGATGTTTATTCGTAATATTAGTGCATTAGACGCAGTGGAAGAATCGGTCGGTCGTGCTACCGAGATGGGACGTCCCATTTTTTTTATCCCCGGACTACAAGGTCTGGATAGTCCGGCCACCATCGCGGCCATTAACATCTTTGAATCAGTAGCCAGCGAAGCGATCCAGGATCAGACGCGGATGGTGGCACCATCTTTTGATCCGATCGTGATGAATGTGATGCAAAGTAGTTTGAAAGAGGTGTGCACCGCCGCTGGCCGACCCGATATGTATAGTGAAGATGATGTCTTTTTTGTCAACGATCGTCAGTTCGCTTACGTAGCAGCCGTCGACGGCATGATCGCCCGCGATAAACCGGCCACCGTGTTTCTGCAGGGCTATTTTTACGCTGAGTCACTGATCTTAGCCGAGGTGGCACATTCGATAGGCGCCATTCAAATCGCAGGCACTAGTTCTGATACACAGTTGCCATTCTTCATTGCGGCCTGTGACTATACTCTGATCGGTGAGGAACTGTTCGCTGCGGGCGCCTATATTAAAAAAGACGCTTTGCAACTCGGTACTCTGAAAGCACAAGATCTAGTCAAATTACTGCTGTTTGGCCTAATGGTTTTGGGTGGTTTCCTGGTCGTCCTGGATATTAACTGGATACTGAATCTATTTTCAACGACCCTGTAGGAAGGACCTCTTTGCTAGCAAAGTAGAAGAAATCGTATACGAGAATCTATAAAATCGAACAGCTTTAATGAAACGGCAAATCCCCATCATTTTGTGCTCACTTCTAGGATTTTGCTTGGTTGTGCGGTATTTTATACCCCATCGACTGTCACAAGATTTCGAGAGCACCGTCAATGACTGGGTACGGATTCTCGCGGTATTTGCTTTTGTCATCGGATTGGGTAGTCTAATTCGGGTCCATTTACGTCGAATTGCAATGAAAGTCTCACACTGGCAATACAGTATAGTTGTATTCGTAGGACTTTTATTGATGCCATTGGCTGCCCTGGTTGACTTTGTCAAAACTCCGAATCAGCTAGCTAGTCTACCGGCTAACCTGACATCTAAATTGCAAAATGGACCACTGCCGGCTACTGTTCGCCAAGCGCTGACTGAGGGGGGACTTTCCCTCCCACCTGTCGTGACGGTAGAAAGCGTTGGCAAGCGATGGAAAATTCAAGAGCAGAGACAACAGTTCGCCACTGATGCCAGTTCGGAGATAATTACCCAACTGGATCAGGGAAAGATAGATAGGATCCTGAGACAGAAATTCTCGGTTCGCGACTTGCAACTACCGGAATCGATTGAGGTTACGGTTCAGAGCAAGGGAAGACGATGGCTACTAGAGAGCGGGGCACTCTGGTATCTGCTCATATATCAGAACCAGATCCTAACCGTTTCACGGGACACCACCGCTGCTTATATCGTTGGGCCTAACCCAGTAGGGAGCGGCGATCTACCGGTTTACGCTAGTAGAAAGTTTAGCAAACAGGGTAGCAGTGTCAATTGGCTCTTTTTGAACGTCTATGTTCCCCTGGACGCCACCATGTTTTCACTACTGGCTTTTTTTATCGCTTCAGCTGCTTACCGCGCTTTTCGTGCCCGAACGATGGATGCCACCCTACTATTGCTGGCCGGGGTTATTCTGATGTTTGCCAATGCGCCGTTGCTTGCTAACCAGTTTTGGCACTCGGTTTTTGGTGGTCTTAACTTTTTGCCTGATGCTTTTCCCACTCTGGTTAAAGATTGGATTTTGCAGGTGCCGGGCATGGCAGCACGCCGTGCGATTCAGATCGGTTTGGCTTTAGGTGCGATTTCACAATCATTGCGGATTTTGCTGGGTATCGACCGGGCCTGGATGGGAGAGTAAAGGGTGATACAGAAACTGTTATCGCTTGACCGTCGCTGGATATTTCTGATCATTGCCGTTGTCGTTTTTGTCCCCGCCATCCTGAAAATACCGGTCCCGGTCTCAACCATATCCAACTCTACTCAGCAACTGTATGATACTATTGAAGGATTCGAGCCAGGCGAAGTAGTGATGATCTCTCTGGATTATGGTCCTTCTTCGATGGCTGAACTTCAGCCACAACTTACCGCCCTGTTGCACCACTGTTTTGCCAAAGATCTAAGAGTGATCGGCATCAACTGGGCTGTTTTTGATTCGGTGTTGTTAGGTCAAAATGAGTTTGATCGAGTAGCCAGGTTACACGGAAAAACCTACGGTCCTGATTATTGCTACCTGGGTTATAAGCCGGGAGGTCTCCCCAATCTCCTCGATATGGGTAAAGACATCAGCAGTGTCTATCCGAAAGATGTCCATAATAAGTCGCTAACAGATATCCCAATGATGAAAGCTATCAAAAATTACGATCATATTAGCCTCGTTGTCGATTTAGCCTCTGTTGGCTCACCACCGTTCTGGATCAATTACGTTTACGGTCGATTTCAACAGACGCTTGCTCTTGGGGTGACAGGTGTGATGATTTCGGAACTGTATCCGGCGCTGGATGCCGGGCAAATCGTGGGTATCTTGCCTGGATTACTTGGTGCGGCCGAGTATGAATATCTCATCCAGGATGCCAACTACACGATGGAAGGTGGTGACGGTGCCACGGGTATGGGGATTCAATCCTTTCTACATGTGGCTTTGATTCTGATCATTGTCTTTTGCAACATTGCTTTCTTTATTGATCGCAGAAACCGTTCCAATATAGCTTAGATATGGCAACACTCGGCACCCTTATCGGTATTGCATTGACGCTTTGTGTTTTCAGCTTTCTCTACAAGGATAATCCATTTTACACTTTCGCTGAACACCTTTTTGTCGGTCTTGCTGCCGGTTACAGCATTATTGTTCAGATCGAGGATGGATTTATCGGTACTATCTGGCAACGCTTGGAGTTATCAATCCATCAAGGCAAAACGACAGAAATGATGATAATACTGGTTGCGATCTGCACTGGTTTGCTATTCTTCACCCAATTTATACCGGACGTATCCTGGCTGGTGCGAATTCCTTTTGCCATTACTATTGGTTACGGCGCCGGCTTTGCCATTCCTTATACTGTCGAACAGGATATTTTCAAGCACGTTTACAGCACTATTCGCTTCAACGAAACTCAATCCAGTCTTAAAGACAATATCACCGACTTGCTGAATCAGGGAGAGTCAACGGCTGATTTGCAGTTGCAGTTTAAGGATAACGGTCTGGTGTTGACACCAAAAGCTGAAATTAAAACCTTGAAAGCTAGTCGAAAATGGGAGATCCGAGATCGCCTCCAGTTCACTATCAACGACAGTCAAGTCAATCAAGACAAACTGAACCAGAAGGAGATGCCAGATGGCCTTAAATTAGCTTTTGCTAAGGCTGGATTTGAGTTGTCACCTACCACCAAGATCAAGATCTGGAAGCATGATCATCGTTGGCAGATAACGGATAATCGCACTTTTGATCTGCGACGACTCAATGGTAAATTGGTCTTGGACGAACAGTGGGTCTATACCGTTAAGCGGGAGATGAAGCCCAAAGAGACACAAGTTGAAGTCCTCAATGTTTATGTCGATTTCTTTCACCGCGGTGGTTGGCAGGTCTTCAATATGTGCCTGATTTTCGTAGGCGTAATTTGTACCTTAACCTACTTCTTCTTTTCGGTTGAGCATCGGGGTGTGGTAGGTGGTATCTCAAAAGTCGGCGTTATTTTTATAATGGTCGGTTTCGGAGCCGCTTTTGGCAATACTGTTATGGGGCGAGTATCGCTCTTGATTGGTCGTGTTACGTTTCTCATTAAGGCTATTCCTAGTCTATTTGGTGGTTAATATCGGCCACCATTGGGACACACCAACCGTACATCACAAAGATGACCGGTCTTAGCTGTTTACTATTTCATTGATCACTGCAAATTGTTACAATATTTATCTACTATATTTTTACTGAAAAGGAGAAGATTATGTCAGATCTATTCCAACCCAAACCTTCAGATCGATTTACCTTTGGCCTGTGGACCGTCGGCAACCCTGGACGTGACCCTTTTGGAGATGCAGTTCGCCCAACCGTTGCACCTACCTATTCTGTTAAGAAATTAAGCGAACTGGGGGCTTATGGGGTTAATTTACACGATAACGACTTGGTACCGTTTGATGCTACAGCCAGCGAACGAGATCAGATCGTCAAAGAGTTTAAGCAAGCTCTGGAAGACTGCGGTATGAAAGTGCCGATGGCAACGACCAACCTCTTTTTCCATCCTGTTTTTCGGGATGGCGCCTTTACCTCCAACAACCCTAAAGTTCGAGCTTTTGCCGTTCAGAAGACGATGTCAGCTATCGATCTGGGGGTAGAACTGGGAGCCGAGATCTACGTGTTCTGGGGTGGACGAGAAGGGGCTGAAGTTGATGCGTCCAAGAATGGGCCAGATACCATCAAGTGGTTTCGGGATTCGATCAACTTTCTGTGCGACTACGTTAAGGATCAGGGTTATGATCTGAAGTTTGCCTTGGAAGCTAAACCCAATGAACCGCGTGGCGATATCTATATGCCGACGACAGGCCATATGCTCCATTTCATCGAAACCCTCGATGATCCACCCATGGTTGGTGTCAACCCCGAATTCGCCCATGAAACTATGGCTGGGTTAAACTTTTTGCATGGTGTTATCCAAGCGTTGGAAGCCGGTAAATTGTTCCACATTGATCTCAACGATCAAAAGATGGGACGTTTTGATCAAGACCTTCGGTTTGGGTCAGAAAACATAAAGGCGGCTTTCCTGCTCGTCAAATTACTGGAAGACGCTAATTGGGGCGGCATGAAACACTTTGACGCCCACGCTTACCGAACTGAGGACGAAGAGGGAGTTTGGGATTTCGCCGCTGGTTGTATGCGCACCTACCTAATCTTAAAAGAGAAGGCCAAGCAGTTCAATGAGGATGCTGAAATCCAAGGACTGTTAGCCGAAATTCAATCGAAAGACGCTGAACTAGAAGCTCTGATTTCTGGTTACAGTGCTGACAAAGCGAGTCAATTAAGAGGCCGAGACTTTGCGCCCGACCAAATTGCAGCTAAAGGCCACGCTTACGAAAAGCTGGATCAACTGACAGTTGAGGTATTGCTCGGCGTCCGGTAGGCTAGTTAAATGAGGGAAATGCGTCCGGGCAGGCCAGCGTTAATTTTTATCAGCCTGGTTTTTGTATTCCAGTTTGGTATCCTGATCCTATCAGTAAAGGGACACGACACCTCCTTGCCGCACCATGCTGAGGATTTTTCGCTGGGCCAGCGAGCGGAATTACGAACAACCGTGGTATTGGCTACAATAATTTTCGTGATTATGATGGGCGCATTTATCTACTTGGCGGTAAGAAATCTACCGGAAGAGTCGGGCGAAGTCGACGATTCTTCCCACAATAATTAATTAGTTCTTATCTTGGACAAGGAGTAATTTTATGCCCCAACTCAAAGTTGGTTTGATTGGATGTGGTGGTATCTCCGGGGCCCACATGAGAGGCTACCAGGAGCTATGGCAAAAAGAGTTTCGACTATTCGACATTGTGGCGGCAGCAGATATTAATGTTGATGCTGCTAAAACCAGAGCTGAACAGGCCCAGGAGATGCAAGGTGGTGATTTGCCAAAAACCTACGACACGGTCGACGAGATGTTAGATCAACATCCCGAAATTGATTGTGTTGATGTCTGCACCCTGCATAGTGAACACCACCGATTAGCGATTAAAGCACTAGACGCTGGCAAACACGCGATTATTGAAAAGCCGTTAGGCATAACCATGCGAGCAGGTAAGCGAATCCTCGAAGCCGCTGAGCGGAACGATCTGATCTTGTCGGTGGCTGAAAACTACCGCTTGGGTGGACACGAGCGCGCTAGGCGTTGGGCCGTTCAGCAAGGTATGATCGGCGACCTGCGGATGTTTTTCTGGATAGATGTAGGTGAAAGTTTGGGCAAATGGGGGTGGCGGAACTTCAAGATGCAAGCTGGCGGCGGATGGGCCTTAGATGGAGGTGTTCACTTCACCGATTTAATGCGTTTTAATCTCGGTGTTGAAGCGAAAGAGGTCTACGCCATCAACAAAGCTTACGAACCCTATCGTTACGGAGATGTTGGACAACGAGCAGATGGATACGAAGTAGACGTCGAGGATTGTATGATCTCGACCATAAAGTTTGACAATGGCATTTCAGCCCAGTGGACCTGGGTTGGCTCTGCCCCAGGACAAGGTTTTAACCGTAAAACTATCTACGGGTCGGAAGGAGCATTGGATTGGGGGTCTGGTCTCCATCCACGCGATGGAGAGTCCATCAGTACGGATGAACTGCACCAGCAGTTTATGGCTAGTCTCAGCGACGATGAAAAGGAATATTTCTTCCCTCGCGGAATTGGCGACACCATTGCTATCGAGTTGAAATACTTTGCCGACGCCATCAATCAAGGAGAACAACCTGAGGTCGATGGTATGGAGGGTTACCGCTCCCAGGCCGTTTGTATGGCTGTTTATGAATCGGGTTACTTTGGGCGTGCCGTCACCATCGAAGAAATCGAGAATCTATCTCTGGAAGGCTACCAAAAAGAGATCAATGACGAATTAGGAATTGAATAATTCTACATCTTTGTTCAATATAGCAAAAGGCGGGTTGCCATATGGTAATTCGTCTTTTTTTATGCCTTTAGTTTACCGGAAGGTTTTGTGATTCGGAATTATTCAACAGAAAAGTTCCAGTGTTTGAAGATTTAGGTCGAGGTCTTTTAGGATTCGTTTTCTGTCAGGCTGAACTTGTGAAGCGAGTATTGATGAGTCCTCCGGTGATTTTTAGTCTTAGTCGTATGTTGATTGCTTAATCGCAGACCGGTGGATAGCTGAGATCCAGCCTGTCCTAGATTCGCTGAACTTCGCCGGAGGAAGTTGTTACGAAAGTCATTGTAGTTTCAGATTATGGCTCAGTTACTGTGTCCAATTTTTTAGGGCCAGTATACTTAAGATTTAATCCTTCACAGTTTTGCTCAGGGAGGTTCATACCCAAGGTTTTTATTTAGTAGACCTCTGGGATAAAAGGAAAATGTTAGAATTGAAGGATCATATAGCAACAGATCAAAGATCAATTCAAGTTAGATTTTAAACGGCTGACAGGGGTTAGCCTGGATGTTTCCCCACCGATGCGGCCAGTTTTATCCTTCCCGGTTAATCTAGCAAGGTCCGACCAACTGAGCTATGCTGACCAACTGCTGATGACATTGATCTACTAGAGGCGATATCCAATCCAGTTTCAGATTACTCCAGCCTGCCGGGTCAGTCAATCCACCGTCGACCCAACCAGAGGCCAGGTGAAAAATAGATTGCTCCACTCGCAATTCCACTGGCCGGGTCAAAGAGAGTTACTGAATCACCAAACTAAGATTACGGCGATGATAATTGGTGTTAGTCCGCAACCGATGGAACGAGCTAAAAAAACAGCCATTAGATTACAGTGGCCAGAAAAAAAGACCGACACTGCCAGCCCAACCAGTCATCAATCGACATCACTGACAAATCATCTCCGATCGAAGGTCGGCTACCGTTTTCAGTCGGAGTTACAAACCTGATTTTTGGTTGTTCAAGGAAAGCCAAAAATCAGCCAGCAGATTAGTTGTTAGGCCAACTCTGGCCATCAAGGCGGAGCTAATTGGCAAGTCAAGAGCTGGTTAGCACCGAAGAGATCCAAACATCGATCCTGAAACCAAGCGCAGAAAGCAACCCATCAGACTTTTCTTCTAATAATGTCACCGAAGGAGGACGAGTAGTAGAATTGCCGTGGATGGAAGAATTGGGACCTTTAAGACCGACGAGTACGGTTTGGCCAACTACGGAAAGTGGCTTCCGGTGTCAGACGATTTTTCGGCGTTTATCAATAATCCATCCATGAGTGCATTACATGTATGGCAAGGAGACATCTTCGGGGGCAAAGAAGTGTCAAGCACACTACTGATCGGAGCGAATCCTCTGAGGCTCGGTTATCCTAGCCACGGATTACCTTTTCGCTCCGAATGCCCTACAAGGGTCTGTAGTTTCTCAGCGAGAAAGCTACATCGCATCCGATTGCTTCAATCCAGGAAAGGAGCCGGAGTCGTCTGGGCCTTGTTCCTTCTTGCTTTGGAGATTAGATCTGGACCGGAATCCGCGTCCCACGACTGGTGGAAGGTAGGCTGGACATAGGTATCTCCGGCTTTTGCTAGTTTGGGAGGATATGGCATATAATCGTGGTGTGTTTATTGCAACTGATCTTTTGTGAGATTTTCCACCCGCAACGAGTTTGATCCACATGAAATATAGATTAAGGGGCTGGATTAGCAAAAACTCAAGTGTGATATCTATCCTGTGCTGATTAGTTGCAACCGTAGGGATTCTTCTATTTTCGCTTCACGGGTGAGATCTTAATCCGTCCAGTATAAAAGCAATTGTTGGACTTTTCTCCTGTTACTCATGGTGAAACACCTCAGTCATGTTTGCCCACCATTCGCCCTCTGCCCTATTCTGCAACGGCCTCTGGCATGGAGTGCAGACATCCCACCACCTTTGGGTTGTCGGGTCGGCAGCCATCTTTGCCATATCCGCATCGAAATCGCACCCAACATACTCAAAGTAACTAAACAAGTAATAGCCAGCCTCATCTAGCCTGTGCAGGTAAATTGAGTAATTGCGGATGTTGCATTCTTCGATTGTTTTCAATACCTCCGGCCAGGCTGCT
This sequence comes from Candidatus Poribacteria bacterium, assembly GCA_030748495.1. GTDB lineage: Bacteria > Poribacteria > WGA-4E > WGA-4E > UBA9662. The sequence goes on from JASMLX010000069.1 coordinate 17,941, forward strand.
TCATGTAGTTTTTTGTACTCTTCGATTTTATCTTCGTTAAGTCCTATAACCATGCCATAGCGCTTCATCTGTATCTCCTATTTGTAAGTCCAACGACGATTCGGGGGCTCGCCATCGGTATCACATAAGTTGTTCATTCAACGGGTTTTGACGTTTTCGTGGGAGTGATACGACTGTGCGACTGATTTTAGCCTGCCTTTCCTTCAAGTCGCGCAACATTGGCATAAACGTCATCGAATTTCTCGGCGCAAGTTTCTGACACTTGGCGAATTCCAGCAGTAACAGGGGATTTCATAGCGGGTTCATTCCTTTAATAGTTTTTCAGATATACGAATGATTGGAATTTTGTATTCGTTGCTTTGGCCGACGGATTCAATGGGTGTGAATCGGAGATCAATTTCCTTGACCTCGTAGACGGCCTAAACTCCCCATTAGAATCCAGAAAATACCTCTAACCACTTGGCGTTTCAATTTGTTAATGGGGTAATTCGTAGTCTCCAACTATCCTTTAGCGATGACCTTTTCGTCTTGAGAATAATCCGGGTAAGCCGATCCCCCCAAATCCGCCTTAAATTCTCATCTTCGACCCTAATCTCTTCCGTCTCAACGATAAGTTTTTCGGCCTCATATTGCAATTTGGCCATGCCGGATCTGCGACCGTCAGGTAGATCAGCGGATTGTAGCTTTATGGATTCCTGTTCCTCTTCAATCAGGCTACAGGCGGTCAGTAGATTGAGACACAGTTCCGTGGTTGCATCGATGAGATCATAACGATCAATGATAGTGAGATCCCGACCACGGTTGAGTTTAATCGAACGCTCCCAATAACCGATACCGGCCTTTTCAGGATACGCCTTAGCAATATCTAAGACGAGTTCAGCAGCATCATCACTGCGATGGTATTGTACCTTGTCTGACGCGTAGGTGATACCGGGTGCTTGTTGGAAGCCGGCGACCGTCGGTACATTGTGGTAATTAGACTGCATGGTCCAAATTTCATACCGACTGGAACTGAAGGTTTTTGCCGTATAGGCTTCAACACCAGCATCGATTAACACCGGCAGTCCATCCAGATAGACGATGAAATTACCGACATCGTTGTGGTTATGAGACTCGTTGTTGTGCCCACCTTTGGCGGCAACGAAAAAACCATCCGTAGATCCGCTCCGATCTCGGGCCGCCATCACTTGGATTTGGTCGAGCCAAACATCCTGTGGCAGAGGTGGTAAAGAACTGCCCTCCAGGATTTCATCAACCTTGGATATTGTCACCAATTGACGCCCAATACTGTCACTGACGCCATTATGTAAAATATCTTGTTGGTACGCTGACCAAGTGCCAAGCGCCATCATCTTATCGTCATTAATACGCTTGCCAAAGCCGTATACAATTCCCGGTGAAGGTATGATCATGGCTGAAGCATCGGCAAAATTGACGAAATAACGGTCATTGATTTGTACCCGGTAAATGTATTGACCGATATTCCGGATCAATGGATGATCATAGACGCTAATCTGACCATCGGTGGCACTGTAAAGGAGTTCGAGGCAATCATAGAGTGAGGCCCCTGCCCGTCCCCAATAACCTGGCCCCTCATCACACCCACCATCTTGTGGGTATTGATCAATAAAATTATCAAGTGCTTGAATCGCTTTAAAGACTGATCGGGCCCGAAGGGTTTCATCCTGTTCAATAAGTAGAGTAGAGGCCAGCCAATTTGAGCATATCCAGGGATTCCAGTTATTGACACGACGGGTAGGACTATTGAATCCCATCCACCAGAAGTCATCACGTTGAAGCAACGGTGTCAGAATCCGGCGGTCGATTTCCAGTTTGATGCGGGGTACTATCAGCGGAGAGACCGTATCCAGTTGAGGTCCAATCAAGTAAGCTATCCAAGCTAGTAGCGATGAGGTTTCGGCTGCAAACAAATCGACAATGGGCTCGCTGATATCGGGCAACCCTGTACCTGCTTTTTGCCCGCTAATATGTGCCGGAACTCCCCAGAAGGATTCTTCGCAGATGGCCCAGATACCGTTGGTAATATCATCCAAGAAACGCCCCTGCCCATCTATACATTCGGCTATGACAAGGTCGACAAGTGTATTTCGGCGGGCGAAACAGAGGTTTTGGTAACGGCTGCGATTCCCATGGCGAGCGAAGTCCAGGAAGCGAGTCGCCGGCAGTGTTGGCCATTGGTAGTCTAGGGCACTATCACCACGAGCAACATGAACCTGACGGATCTGGCTGGAAAGATTCTGCCAAGCATCACGATCTTCAACTGTAGGAAATGGCTGCCACTCCTCACTAGGGATGAGAATCGATTTTAATTTTTCTTCGGAATAAACCTGGGAGATCATCAGCAACTCCTTGGATTGAGGATCCGTGTTATTTAACCTTGAGGCGAGAATCTAAATAGAAAATTGATCTTATCATCTGGGATCTTAGAAGGTGTCATCGTCAAACCATTCTCGCCGACGCCGTTTGCTCATTTCATCCTCTCATCGAACAACGGTTATAACAGATAGAAAATTGCTCATCTATTGACTTTGGCGGGAACTACCGAAGGTGTCCTACAGTCGGAAGCCGCGACAGGGGTCATTTCTCTGGCTCAGAACTGAGATCTGCATCGACTACCTCGATTGACCCACTTCCCCAGACAGAAGTTTTGAATGGATCGTACATGGCCTCTGCAGCCACAGGTGGCAAGGCAAACCGACCTTCGGTTACAGCCCGTAGAGCGTAGTAGAACTTCGTCTGCTGATTCTGCTTGAAGTAACCAAAGAAAATTAACCGATCGTCCCGAATATCGATATAGCTAGGGGTGAAATTCTGGTCTTGAATCCACGGAATACCGGCTCTGGATTCGATCCGCGGATTCTCGATTTCAAACCCAGCAGGTAAGACATCGGTTACGACCACGTTGTCCAGACTCTCTTCCAGGGCTTTGACTGCAATCTCGGCTACCACTAGCGAACCGTGTGGGAAACGGTCGTTGGTAATCGGCGTTCCATCTTCGGTCAGGTATCGACGACGGACCTGGATCCCTTTATCGAAATGCTCGACCTGGCTATCAGATGGAATTCCTTCCGCTACCCAGCGCAGATAACACGTTCCGTCTCCCTCTATCTGCACCCCAATTTCAGCCCCGGACCAACTATCCTCACCGTAGTGATAGTTCTGATCGTTGAAGCGCTGGTAGGTTTGATCGTTGACCGCCATCGTTCCCGTGTAGCTCAGGCTGGCCTGTTGCTTCAAGATCTTGCCTAGGGACAAGAAAGCAAAGGCATTCTCCTGGGTCGTGTACCATCGATTGTTATTGGAAACGGAGTCCATCAGGCTCTTAACCAAGGTCAGTACCGAAGCGTGGTTTGGACTCAGTTCTGACAAAATATCCAGCATGATGGCCTGGGAGCGGATGGGCGAATTAAAATTGCCGCCGGTCTCACGTCGATTGCCCGCAGCAGGCGCTGTGGCCGGGATCATGGCCAACGCTACTGTCGGGTTGCCCACCTGTCCGAAAGATCCTGCTAACTGATACAGGCTATAACCGGTTAGATAACGACTTTTCAAGTAGTTCATAGTACTCATCTCAGGTTGTTGAGCCACAGCTAGAACATAACAGGCATAAGCGGCCTTCTCCAGGTCGTTCCTTCGGTCACCGTTCCTTCGATTGGAGTCGAGGGTAAAGTCTCGGCGAGTTTCCTGACGGAGCCCGGTCAGCATTAAATTGTAAACCCGATCTGAGACCTGGTAACCCGCTTTCCTGGCCTCGACCAGAAAGTGCGAAGCGTAGATGCTACCCCAATAGTTGGTGTAAGATCCACCTGGCCAGTAGGAAAAGTAACCGTTCGGCATCATCATACTCTCCAGTTTAGCGATACCCTCGGTCACAAAATAGTCGGCTTTGTTTGCTTTGAATAGCTTTGGCTCCACCGTCCGGGCCAGTTCAGAAAAGTAAAGCAGTGGAAAGACACGGGAGGTGGTCTGTTCTATACAACCGTGCGGGTAGCGGAGGAGGTACGAGATACCTCCGGCTAATCGCATCATCGGGAAAGGGGACAGAGAGACTTCGAATCGTTCGGTCGAGGGAAGAAAATCGGCTGGTAGTGTAAAGGTACCGGGCTGGTCAGCCAAAATCTCCTCCGTACCGGTACGCGTGATTAGCGGAGCGGCTGGACGGAGTGGGAGTTCTACCTGCATTGCTGTAGAGGCATCGCCATCCGTGGCTGTTAGATCAAACTGGATGGCGCCGATGGCATTTTGTGCTTCTATCACAAACTCGATCTGCTGTTCCTTGTTTTCAACCACAGTCATAGACTGAAGAGAATCGTTTTGAATCTGTGCCAAACTACTGGCTGTTAGATTAACCTCGATCATCGCTTCCCGACCGGTTCCATTGAAGACGCGAACCGGTATAGTGGCCCTGTCTCCACCCGCCAGGAAGCGAGGGAAAGTTGGGGTCAACACAATCGGATCTCTAACGGTGACAAAAGATGAGGTGGCACCGAAATGATCGTCTAGCACAGCCACCGCCATCAATCGCAATTTACCGTTGAACTGGGGCAGGTCGAAGGTGACAGACCCGGTACCGTCGGCGCCGGGCGCAACTAACCCGGACCACAGCGCAACCGGTTTGACCCGCTGTATGCTAGTGGTACTGAGCCGCTTTTTGCGCTGAGCCTCGATACCGTCACCGCCGGTGCTCGATTGGCCGGTTGCAGCCTCTACTTCTGGTAAAATGCTAGCATACAGGTCGTGAGAGACGGTACCCAGTCGGCGCTGGCGGAAAAAGTAGGCCTGTGCGTCCGGAGTTTGGAAGTCAGTCAACTGTAAGATCCCCTCATCGACCGCTGCAACGGTCAGACGACACTGCTCCAACTTAACAGACGACCCGGCCTGAACCCGGTAATCGACCGATAACGGCTGATTGGGGCGGCTCTCCGTCGGTGCTTTCAGGTCAACCTGCAGCCGCTTGGAGGAGACATCGATCCGAAGAGGTACGACACCGAAGGCCCGGGCCGGCGCATGTTTCTCCAGCGATTGAACCGAACGAATCAGAATCGCCGAAATGTAGGCGTTGGGCGAAAAGCCGGATTTGATGGGTACTTTAACCGTAGTACTGTTTTTCGGCATCGAAACCGTCCGCCACTCAAGGACCCGCCCCTGTTCGACAGTTAGCAGCAGTTTACCAGCAAAGGGGGCTTTGACCTGTACCTGCGCTGTTTCTCCCGGTTGGTAGGTTGTTTGATCCAACACCAGATCCAGCCGATCTGGGTTATCCATAGCCCAAGGCGAATAGCCCCATCCGCCGGTATGGAAATCGATCGAACTTCGACTGCCGCTATCCAGGTCTCGTACCACTACCTGATATTCACCATACTCGCTAGGAACAAAGGTGTAGCTACCGGTGCCATCGGTTGACGTTTGCGGTTCGGTTTTCAGTTCATACGGCTGTTTTTCCGACCGGTAACGATATCGCCCACGATCATCTCGACGGAGAATCGAGTGCCACTGTAACTTGAAGACCTGGATCTGCAGATTGCGACCCGCTACTGGTTGCCCCTCTTGATCGACAGCCACAAACTCGATCTTAGCCGGCTGGTCCATCTGAGCATAACCGTCGAAGGCGACTCTCAGACCGACATAGTGAGTATAGGGATGAATGGTGATCCTTTTATAGTCACTAACCGCCCGGCCGCCCGGCTCGCTCACCGTGCTGCTGATAATGCCCTTCAGCGATGAAGGGGCATCAATGACTGCAGGTAGACTGAGTAAAAAGAGGCCCTTTCCTTTTTCATCCAGTTTAGATTCACCCAGATTTAGCCGTTGTCTTTTGAAGGATCGCTCACGATCACCAAAGGTAAAAGAGGCATAATCGGTGGGACGAAAATCGTCGGCTTCGATATCGCAGACAACCGCGGTCTTGAAGCCGGCTGCCGGTGGCCCGAACAGATTGACCCCCTCCACCTCTACTGTGAACTCCTGGCCCAGTTGGTAGGCCAACTGGGGGGTGTCTACCTTGACCTTAATCCGATCAGGCATAAACTCCTCCACTCGAAACTGTTGCTGACCAATCTCTTTCCCAGCCACCATTAACCTGGCCGTATAGCCGCCGGTCTTGGCGTAAGGTGGTAAATCCAACTGAAACTCGCTGCTACCTTGCCAATCGAGACCACCCGGTTGGAATCTCATTTCGCGGAAAATCCGTTGCTCCGGTCCCAGCACCTGCATTAGCATCGGAAACGGTGGTGGCGGTAGGTTCTTCTGATCCCGGACCACGGACACCAAGTTGACCCTCTCACCTGGACGATAGATACCGCGGTCTGAATATAGGAAGGCCTCATATCCATCGGCCAGGTAGGGAGCACCACTCACCCTGAAATCGGTCAACGAAATCCGCGTCTTATCCAACTGAATGAAAGAGAAGTCATCACCTGTTTCTAACTCTCCCTGTTGGGCTGTAATTAGAAACGGCTCAAACCCTTCGATTTTTTGTTTAACGTTGGTGAAATTGACATATCCCCGGCCATCTGTTTTACCCTCTAGCAAGGTTTGGTTATTTTTGCTGGCCAGTTTAACCGTTACACCGGACACCGGTTTCAGTGACTGCAACGAGTTGACCCAGACCCGCAGTTCGCCCGACGATCGTTTGGCGATAATGCCTAAGTCGGTTACCACTACCCATCGCGTGGCATCCAACCATCGCTGGTCCGATTTTCGAGCCTTGACCAAGAAGATGCCCTTTCGCCCTGCATCGATATAGTTGGCGAGGGAGATCGGGGTAACCATCTGATCGTTTTTGACCGAAGCAGTCTCCAGTTCCTTACTCAATATCATCTGACCTAGCTCGCGGCTTGTCCATTGCGACCAACCTCTATAGGCCAGATAGTTGACGTTGTTGAGAAAAACTTTATAGATCTCCAGTTGCACCTTTTCCACATTAATGGTAGCTAAACCGACATTCATCTGCCCGTCGCGAGCCAGATACATTCCGTCGCCTAAAAAGTGCAGACTCGGATTCAGGTTGGCGAACTCAACTGTCCGCTGGAAAGTTTTCTTCAGTCGAGTATCGTCAACAGCAGTCAGCCCACCGAGAATCTCTAACTGGTAACGGTTGCCCGGCTTGAAAGCAGAACTTTGAACATACAGCGTGCGGCGATAACGAGAGGTAATCTGCAGATCCTGAGTCGATAATATCTGATTGCCTACCGGACGAATCTTCACGAACGGCTTCAGGCTCTCCGGTTCGACATCTGTGTTGAATTCAATCTGTAGGTATTGGCCTGTATTGCCCTCGGAAGAGAACGCGTTTTCAACTACCAATTCACCTCGACTACGTAGTGCCAACTCCGAAGTATAGTCAAATTGCAAACCGAGACGGCCATCCACTGGTTTTAACCCTTTTTCAATCCGTAACACTAAGTGCTGATCTTTATCGCCGCGTTCTAACTCCACTGTTTCAAAGTCAAAGACCGTGCTAACCAGATTACTATCCGCTGTCGGTACAGGATAAACCAGTTGAAATCCGATGTGGCCATCGGCGTCGACTTTTGAACTACGATTGTATCCAACGCTGGTGAATTGTTGGAATGTTTCGATCTCGACCGGGTGGTTGAACTCGACTTTCCCTATCAATTTAGCCCGAACGGCTTTCTTGGACTGATATTCAAAACGCAAGTCTGCGTTTTTGACGCTGATTCTTTTGGTGGCAAACTCAAAGCGTGTTTCACCGATCAGACTAAACTTTTCATTATCAACAGCGGTTGGCAATATCTCAACAGTAAAGGCAGTGGATGGTGGCAATACCTCTTCGGTGAAAAATTTAAGCTGATTTTCTGAACTCCAGCGCGCTTTGCCCGGTAGCTCAGGGTTAAAACGGAGGGGTTGATCGATCAGATCCTGACCGATCAGAGTGGTCTCGACCACCGGTGCCGAGAAGATGATCGCAAAGTTGGTATGCTGAGAAACAATGCCCTGTGGATGGAAATTATTAATCTGAACTGTTGTCTTTTTAGGATCCGCAGGTTGATCAACCGGCCTGTCTATTTGAGTAGCAACAGATTCATCGATTTGGCGTTGAAGATTGAGAATATGAACGCTGCCTGCTACAATGACAAGTGCCATTACCCCCATAATCGCCCATAAAACTTGTCCCCGACCCTTATTGGGGGTATGCTCGTCTGTCATCGAAATTCTCCTAATATTTGTTCCTGGGGCTGTCCCTGCCAAATCGGGGATCGAGGGTGAGAGTCAGGAATTTCTCTGGCTCTGATACTGAAGACTGAGTTCAGCTTTCTCGCCTGACTACTTCTTGATTTCAGCCTGATATTGGCGTAGTGTTTCCAATTCTCGCTTAAGGTGGTTTCGATAGGGATCCGACCAGCCGATCCACTCGCCGCTGAGATATCCTTCGTAGTCGATAGGCGCTAAGCACTGCATGGCTTGTCGATGATCGATTTGGCCAGTGCCGATCGGCACCAATTGATTGTCTGCGTCACCGTCGTGAATATGCAGATGTTTGATCCAGGGACGCAATATCTCGAACGACTCTTCGATACTGGCAAATTGACGGCGGACAGGGTGCATGATGTCCCAATTAACAGCGATATTGGGATGATCGACAGCCTGCATAACCGCGGCCACATCGACCGGATTACACCAATCGTCGTGGGTTTCCACACAAACATCAACTCCCCGTTCGGCGGCATGATCGGCCACCGATGCCAACGCCGTCACCACCAGGTCGATTCCCTGTTGGCGACTTAAACCCTGGCCCAACTGACCGCCAAAAACGCGAATCCGTGAGGCACCGATGTCGGCGGCCAGATCAATAGCCCGGTGAGTATCCTGCACCATCTCTTCCTGGCTGTCGGGGTCAGCGTAGCGACAGGAGGTGGCCACACAGGCCATCGCTACTCCGTAATCGTCGGCTTTCTGTCTAACTTGCGCCCGTTGATCGGCTGTTATCTCAAACTCTACTCCGTGTTGATGGTTAGCGCTGACGCGGGGTTCGATCCCGTCATAGCCAAACTCTTGCGCCATGGCCAGCACTTGGTCCAGGTTTAAGCCGGGACATGAAAAGGTCATAAAAGCAAACTTCATGGTAGATAAACTCCGTACGTTAACAAATAGTAGTTAATAAATGATGATTGTTACGCTGTCCGCTTAGCCAGCCCGTTCTTCTAACTGGTCGGTGGCCAGCGGTAGTTATAGTAATAATACCGAAACCTGTGCCTACAGTTCCTCGCTCACCTCAATCTGCCAAGGTGCCGGAGCCTCTTTCAATGGATCCATATTTCTAACCTCGATAATCGGTGCAGCCAACGCCTCTGCCGTCTGGTGGCATCCACCTCGACTGTATCGGCACTGATGCATCCCATTATCAACCAGTCGACCGCTATCCAGACGGTCAATAACGCTATTATTTTTCCGCTCGGTTCTACCAGCCAGACGCCGACTTTCCCGCGTTTTTTCGTTAGATTTACTTATGCCTTCACTCACACTTATGCGCGATCGAAACCCGTCCCCAGCTTAATGCCGAATTCGGTTTCCAACTCTTGCCAGATGTGGAAGGGAACATTAGCCTTTGCCGCCTGGACGGCCTCCTCAACGTGTTGGATGCTAGATGGACCGAACATCACGATACCGTCGATGGGCGCTTGCAGGCAAAACTGCATGGCCAGATGGCGGATGTTAAGTCCTTCGGTTTGACACCACTGCCAGAGTCGGTGAGCAATCGGCTCTTGATCTGGATGCCGCCGCCGGTCCGACTCGAGATCGGGCTCGAGGCCGGTTAGTAACCCCATACCAAAAACGCTGGCCAGGATGATGCCGACATCGTGTTGTCTGGCTAGAGGTAGAGTGGTCTCCGCCACCGACTGGTCCAAAAGGGTGTAATCGAGAAAGGTCAGGATGATGTCGATCTGCCCGGTCTCGATAGCAGAGCGGTGGAAGTCGTGTGAGCGAACGCCCAGACCGATACTGCCAATCAGGCCTGCCTCTTTCATCCGAACCAGTTCATCCAGGGCTCGATTCGGTGCAATCGCATCTTCGATCTGAATTGGGTCATGGATCAGTACCGCATCCAGATAATCGGTCTGCAGACTGCGCAAACTCTGCTCTACACTCCAACGTGTTCCTTCGACCGAAAAATCCTTACGGCGTTGCGGATGGGTTCCGACTTTAGCCTGCAGGTAGATCTGCTCTCGTCGCCCGTTTTGCAGGGCTTTTCCCCATCGCTCCTCGTTGTGACCAGGGTAGGTATCGATATAGTTGATACCCAGTTCAATAGCCCTAAGGATAGTCGAAATCGTCTCCGATTCTGAACACTGGTTTAGCCAGGCTGCCCCTAAGCCGAGTGCAGTCGGCGTCATCCCGGTACGCCCCATCCGCCGAATTGGCAGCCCGTCAACGGCTCTGGAGTTGCTCAAGTGTCAGCGCTCCTTGGCCGAAAATTCGCGTATATGTTCCGCCGCCTTTGGCCTGGGTTTCACCATCCATGTAACAGATACTGAAAGCGCGACGTGGGATCTCGGTCTGGTTGGTACTAGAACTGTGCAGTGTCCAGTTGTGCAAAAGGACAACCTCACCCGCCGATAGCTCTACCGGTAAATGTTTCGTGTTCATCACGATCTCTTCAATCTGTTCATCGGTTAGGAAACCGGAGCCGTGTGATGGGTTGATCAGCCTTTGGTGAGATCGTGGAATAATATGGATACAACCGTTGTCAACAGTAGCAGGATCCAGTGCCGTGTAAATCGTAATTTGGGGATCCCGATCCAAGTTGGTCCACCGATCCTGATGCCACACCAGATAGGTGCCTTCGTGGGCCGGCTTGTTCATAAACATAGCCCGAAAACAGTTGACCGGAGCCTTGACCCCATAAGTTCGTTGGCAGATCTCCTCAAAAATCGGATTTTTCATGTATTCCAAGAAGATCGGATCAAACTCCAGTTGCTGGATCTTACGGTACGATAGGGTAGCCCCTTTATGGCCTCTGCTCTGGGGGCCGGGCCTACCCGTGCCGGGTTCCCTATCCAGTTGCATCGCCATTTGACTATAATCGACGGGAGCAGTACCGAGCATAATATCGTCGATCCGTTGCTGCATAGCGGCCAACTGACCATCGCTAGCCACCTGACCGAGGCGAACGTAACCCTCCCGGTCAAAATATTCCCACTGTTCCAAGGTAATGTGCATTAGACTCTCCTCTAATTTTCAGCCTATAGCAATCAAGAGTGTGGATTCAAAAGGTGTCCATTTGGTAATCTGAGCCAACAGAACACCAAACTGTTGATTCCTACCTACATTTTACTTGTATTTCTAATTTAGGGCAAAACATTTTTCAGATCTTATGATTTTTCCCCTGAAAACTGGGTCAAATCACAACCCTCTTGACAACCACCGAGATGGTCAATATACTGATAAAATCAACCGTTTCAATTTAGAGGAGATCTATACACACCGATGCAACTGGCCAATAAACAGATTGAGCGCTACGCCATTTTATTCAAGACTTGGATTTGAGGTGCTGGACAGATGACATACTGTACTGCCCCTGCTGTATTCGCGTTAGAACAGGGGGATACTTTCAACTGCGATGACACTGTTTTCATCGCGAATGCCTTAGCCGATCAAGAGTCGGACGCATATCTGGACGCTATTGATCCCTTAACATTGCGATCCAGTCGTTATACTGAAGGTAAGTTTTTCGGTCAGGGGAATATCGTAGAAGAGTCACCGATTTTTATCTCTCTACCGGATGATACCGGCTACCACATCTGGCATCCAGCCGATATCTGCACGCTACCGCACAACCGAAACGACAACTACTGCCTCGATCGTGTTAAACTGGAACGGCGCCAACGGCTAACTTTTGCTGCCCGCCCTCCCCTCACCACTAAACCCTTCACCACTGAATTAGAAGCCGAAGACCAATCTTCGCTAATGACATTGTAGGTCCGATGCAGGATACAGACGGAAAAACAGGAAAAAATCGGACTTTTTGGCGACGGGTAATTGCTTTTCTGATCGATGGCTTTTTGATGCAGGGGGTTGTCCGCCTGGCATGGATTGCGGTCGGTATTCCGCCGGAGAGACTGGAATGGTCTTCTCTAGCGGAGATGGTCCAGGTGTTACAGTCACTCACGCCACAGGAGCGGTTAACCCTGTCGCTGCTTCCGATCGCCCTTGAGTGGCTTTACTTTACCTTTCTGGAAAGTTCTGAAAGCCAGGCCACTTTGGGTAAACGGATAATGGGGTTGGTAGTTACGGATTTGGAGGGCCAGCCAATTACGCTAGCGCGGGCATCGATTCGCCATTTTGCCAAAATAATTTCAGCCTGTACCCTCTTTTACGGTTATGTGATGGTACTTTCCACCAGTCGCCGGCAGACTCTTCACGACATTATCGCGCGTTGCCTGGTGGTTAAAAAGACTGAAGAAACGACAACTGAGGAACCGCAACAAGGGGGGCATACGCATGAAGATTGAGTGCATCGATTCGTTTTTAGCAGGTAACGGATACATTTTACAGATCCGCACCGATAACGGTATCAGCGGATTAGGACAGACTGCCTACTGGGGTTACCCAGAAGCTGTGGAAGCAATCGTGAAACGTTTTCAACAATACCTGATTGGTCAGAATCCACTTCGGATCGAGCATCATTGGCAGTATCTGTATCGAATGAGCCCTTTTAAGGGGAACGCACTCTCAGGCGCCATCAGCGCGATCGATATCGCGCTATGGGATATTAAGGGCAAGCATTTTGGCGTACCGGTCTGGGAATTGCTGGGTGGTAACTGTCGAGACAAAATACGCTTGCATCTGCTGGCAGATCAACCCACACCTGAGGCCATGTACCAAGCGGCAAAAGAGGCGGTAGCCGAAGGTTTCACCGCCATTAAGTTCGATCCACTGCTCGACGGCTACCAGGATATGACGCAAGACCGGATGATTAAGTCAGTTTGTGAGATAGTGGCAGCGGCACGTGAAGGCGGTGGGGCTGAACTGGATCTAATTGCCGAAGTCCATCGCAAGCTAACGCCGATGAACAGCATCGCCTTGGCCGAGGCCCTGACCGAATATAACCTCTACTTTATTGAGGATCCAATCCAGATCGACAGCGTTGTCTCGCAGGCAGAAATGGCCAAACGAATCAATATTCCCATCGGCAACGGTGAACGGCTGACGACAATCTGGGAATTTCGAGAGCTGTTAGAACACGGAGGCCCGCAGTATGTCCGCCCGGATGTGGCTTTGGCCGGTGGACTCAGCCACTGCAAAAAGATTGCGGCCATCGCCGAATCTTATCACAGTGCTGTGGTGACACACAACTTCCTCGGTCCCTTAATTACGGCCGCTTCTCTTCATCTCGATACCTGTATCCCCAACTTCATCACCCAGGAATACACCAAAGACGACGAATCTGACCAATACGCCTTTTTTACCACCTGCTACCAGAGGGACGGAGGATACATTCCGATTCCCGAAGTCCCGGGGCTTGGTGTTGAACTGGATCTAGATCTGCTTGCCCGAACCCCATTTCAGCCGATGAATACAGCGGAAACCCTGCTTCGTGAGGACGGCTCCGTTGCCTATTCAGTCTAATTCGTGTTAGCCAGGGGAAATCGAGGCAACCATGGTTCGAGCCTCGATAGATAGGGACTCTAACTGACCTGGCCGAGGCACCTGAAGTTGACACAGACAAAGCCCAAACCCAAACCAAATTTTAGCAGAGAGTTCACCTGAATGTTTCATAAATCATTCTGCTGGGGGTATAACTTCAGTTATTCACTCGGTATTTATGGCCAACAGATGCTTGATTCTGCTTTTACCAACATTAAATGCCTCAGTGGATGAAAAAGCACACCGATTTCCGCCTGATGTGTCGTTTTTATCCTGGCAGGACACAGCTATCCATTTTCCTTTCGAGGATAGCTCGAATCTATTCGGAACGGAGACCGATCCGGCGGTTTCCCGCCATGGCGACGGTGGAACTTGAGACAGGATTTCCGTCACACTGTGCGGCCATGATTTCACCGGCCATTGGCTGGGCAGTTTCAGTTTAATCCGATCTTTGTGCTCGACCACACGTACTACCAGTTTGAAGAGTCCGAGCATTGGAAAGCTCTGTCTGCTGAAAGATCACGGTTCTCAAGGTGTAGTGCAATACATAGGCGGTACAGGAAAAATAGAGACCTAAACGGTTAGCCGGGAAACTCGACTTGGTGGTAGGTATGGCTGCGTTTAGGAATCGTTTGCCCTGCTGGTTTAGCCTGATGGCCGCGCAGTTGATAGATCTGGCGGACAGCATCGATGTCGAGTGCGGCCGGTTTGGCTGGTACTGAGTTGCCGGTCAGGCCGAAAATAAAATCGGTATCCGGATCATCCAGCGCCAATGGTATTAATTCCGGCTTGGAGAAATGCCACTCTCCACGCAGAATGATACGGGTCTCAGGCCAGGCATCACGAAGGCGTTTCAACACCGGCTTGATGATCATGGCCTTTGGGCTTTTGGTCGGCACGAAGCACCGCGGCGATCAATTTTCCCCAGAGGCCTTCAAAGAGAAACCGAGACCGGTCGCCGTGGTGGTGACGGTTGTAAAAGGAAAACTCCTGTGGCCCATGGGTTTCATCTTCCGCATGGTCTAGGTCCAGAACAATCACTGCGGCAACTTTGGAATAACAGCCGATGAACTGATCCACCAAAACCTAAGCCGAACGATAGAGGTCGCGTGATGTGGCCGCACGGGCCAGATCCGGATCTTCTTCAAGAGGAGCGCCCCCCATCTTGAACCAAGAGTCTTTGCCAAGTAGATTGGCATCATTAGCCTCTTCATAGCCGCGGGCGATTTGAGAGATGCGTTGCCCCATCAGATCGACCTGTCGCTGGTCAATGTCGGAAGGATGAGGCTAATTATTAAAATCAGCGCGGATTGTTAATCCATTGCTTGCAGGGAATCGAAGTTGTGCTGGGCTGGACTGAGTGATGGTGTTTCTCGTTTTTATTCTTCTGAATAACTTTATCAAGCAATTAGTTCAACGATTATCACTCCCTTTCATGAAATATTCAGGTTAAGTCCTGTTTAATTGAAAAACTAGAGTTTAGAGTCTCACCAAACAAATAGGAGAAACAATGTATAAAAATAGTTGACATTGCGGCCCAAAAATCG
>JASMLX010000006.1 GCA_030748495.1 Candidatus Poribacteria bacterium
TCAGTTGAACCATTTCAAGGGGAATTACCTCGATCTGGTTGTGTTCCAAATGTAGTATAGTCAGACTAGTCAGTTGAAAAAGTTCAGAGGGAATTTCAGTCAATCCTTGATTCTTTAAATCCAGAACCTGAACCTTGTCCTGTTCGTTTAATGCCTGTGACAAATCGGTATAGATTTTCATCCGGCAGGAATGGAGGGAGCTTCTGATAATCGTTTGATTGGGTGGCCTGTAGACAAGCCAAAATAAAGGGGCAGCCAAAAGCTAATGAGTGTACCTAAGGAGAAGATGGCCAACCCTTTATCTCAGCGATTACAAAAGGAGAGTTGATGAAACGTTAAATTATGAATAGCATAAAATGTGCCACTGTTACGAACACTAGTCGAACTCCTGGTGTCGGTTATGTTTACTAGGGAGAAGATAGACAGTATATCTGTTTTGCCTAAATATTAGGCAAAGATTTGAGTAAAGAATGTACAAATCAACCTGCCCCAAAAAGGTAAGCGTACGAAATAGTGTGGAATTGTCATCCTTTTCATCGCGTAGCCAATCTACAGCAGACTAAGCCATGAAAACCATACTACTCAGCCTGCAGGTTGCCGATGAGATTACTTCCATCAACCAGTTGGAACCGTCTGTTGGCCATCTAGTTCAATAAATCAAGGGCCGACTCTTAGGCAACATGCTAACTCAACTCCGTGTTTCTTATCGTTGGTTGACGAACTCCTGCATGGCCGCCTGTGTCTGCTGTCAGATCTCTACCAGTGGCGGATAGAGCTCTTTTACTTGGCCCGGTGCCTGGCTCTGGGCTTGATCTTCCATCCTGACTGCCATGGCTGACATCCGTTGGGCTCCACTATTGGCCGCTGTCCCCTTCATACGGTGACTCCGCCTGCTGACCTGTGACCAATCCTCGATCTGGATGGCCTGGGCCAGTTCTTCCATATCCCAGCCAATAGTGGTGACGGTCAGGGCGCTGATCTCCTGCACTAACTCCACCGCCCCCAACTCCATCAGCTGATCCGGCTGGAACAGAGCTACTGCCTCCTCTGTGGTCCAATCACTGTCCTTGGCTGAAGGATTCAAACCGTCACCGCTGCTGCTTCCGGTCGATACCCGGGTCTGCAGTCGATGACTTCAAAGCGCAGGCGTTCCTACTCAAGCGGCACCACCTTCAGCCGCATGCTGCCTTCTGACGAGAACTTGATGGCGTTACTGATCAGGTTGATCAAGACCTGACTAATCTTCTGCTGATCTCCCTGTCGAATTGGTGACAGATCCGGTGCCCACTCCAGTTGCAGAAACAGGTCCTGATCCTCAACCAGCGGACGCAGCAGGCTCAGGACCTGCTGACAGGTTTGGAGGAGACGAAAGGGGGCTGCCTGGTAGGCCGTGGGCCACATTCCCTAGCCGGTCAATGTATTGGCCTCGATTACGTCGTTGGTAAGAAGACGGGGCCTGGTTACAGGTGTGGCGCAGGTTGATCGACTGGGAAGAAACCTTGATCGACGGTATCTTGGCAGCGGCAAAAAAAGGGAGTCTGCCGTCGGAAAAACCAAACGTGGCAAAGGTAACAAACTGATGGTGGTGACCAACGGTCAGGGGATTCCTATCGGAGGCTACCTCTGTTCGGCCTGACCTGCGGAAGTGACCTTGGTCAAGGCTAGATTGGCTTGATTCGAGCTAAAGGCGTCGAGACAGTCTTTGATTGCGGATAAAGCCTCTGACAGTCAGTTTTTAGGTGAACAACTTGCTGATCAACAAATTGAGCTGGTTGCAGCGCCTCGAAAAAATAGAAAGAAGACTCAAACACCAGATGGTTGACCGCGACGAGGCTAGCGAAAAGGATGGAAAATAGAGCCTACCATCGGTTGGCTAACCAGCTTTGGCCGCATGACCACCCGATGGGATCGACAGCTGACCATCTATCGCGCCTGTTTTCATGTCGCCTGTCTCATCGTAACGATGAGGCACTTATGAAATGACTTCTAGTCAATTTAGAGTCTTTGGTTACCTCACACATGTTTTTCCCATCCCTATTTATGATGAAGATTCCACTACCTTTACCCTTTGCTCCCTTACCGATAAACCAAGAAACAAAAGCAATATGTTTGACATCTGGTGACCATGTTGGCTGCTGATCATCACTGGGATGATCAGCTAATTGACGTATACTATACCCTGCTTTATCCACCATAAATATATCATTGATCCCATCTATTTTTATGCCTTTTACCTCCTTTTACACCCGAACTTCTTTAAAAAACTATCTGTTGTCTATCAAGTGACCAAGACGGATTTGTACCTATATAGGACTTACACAGTTGAGCACAAAATGAGGTGGAGTGACCCAGTCGAAATAAGGTTAAAGCAGATCCAAGCCATGATCAGACTCAAAAAGGACGCACTTGACGACACCGGCTGGAGTCTGTTATAGTGTGTTGACAATCAGTGAAACCCTTGCTGTATCAGGGGAAACGGTTCAAAAAGTGGAAGAATTATAGTGGGTGAACGGGTCAATGCTTTAACCCTATATATTATACCCAGGAGGACAAAAGTGAAAACGGTTTGGTTATTTTCAGATACCGGTATCTTAGATCAGCAGGCTCGACCTGTACCGGGGGTGCCGTTTCAGGATCCGGTAACCGTTGGTGCACCGCATCAAGATCAATTGGCAGTAATCGTCGATAGACATCAGATCTGGGTACATCAGGATGGTCGATGGGAACAGGTGATTTCGACGGAGATGCAGCTGCACTGCCTCTGCTGGACCGCAGAAGGACGGTTGCTGGTTGGAACCGCAGAGGCTCGGGTGGCTGAAGTCGAAAACGGACAACTCAACTTTCTAACCAGTTTTGATAACATACCGGAACGCCAACTATGGAAAACTCCCTGGGGAGGACCTCCTGACCTTCGTTCCTTTGCCATAGCCAGGGACGGCACCGTCTATGCCAATATCCATGTGGGTTGGATTGCCAGGTCGAAGGATAGTGGGCAAACCTGGCAAAATCTAAAGCAGGGATTAGAAATGGATGTTCATCAGGTGGCCGCCCATCCACATGAGGTGACAACTGTTTTTGCCGCTACCGCCAGCGGCTTTTACTTCAGCCAGGATCAAGGCCAAACCTTCACCCGTTTGGGTCAGGAGATGCCCTATCACTATCAGAGAGGCTGCGCCGTTTTTCTGGAAGGTGAGGTCTACCTGACTTCGACCTCCCGTGGCCCTCACGGTTCTGCAGAGGCTCGGTTATACCGAAGTCAGGATTCAGGTCAGAATTGGACTCAAGTGGAGGGCTTACCTGACCCGATCGACCACAATATCGATACCTTTCAGATTATCATTATTAATGAGACCACCGCACTAGTTGTCATCGAAGACAACCAACTGTATCAGACCACTGATCTGGGATACCACTGGCAAAAGATAGATCAGCAGTTTCCCCGCCTTTACGGTGGACAGATGGTCAATGGAGGTTAGAGCGATATTCAACGGGCAGAACAAAATGAGATCGCTGATTCGTTTGCTGTTACTACACGTGCCTCAATTCGTGAGAGCGCGCCTTTCTCAAGGTGGGAATTTGTAGCTCTGCCTTGTAGTCGGGCAAATCTACAAATCCAGAAAACGTAGCTGTATCCTGAACACAGAGCATTAAAATCTGGTCAGATATTCTGCTATAAAGCCTAGTCGACTCAATTGACAAGTGCAATCTTTCAATTGGGAAAAGGTATAATTAAATATCTACCTAAAGGAGTTGGATGTAGATGAAAATTACCAAACTTGAGACATTCCTGATTGCACCCCGTTGGTTGTTTTTGCGGGTGCACACTGACGAAGGAATCGTTGGTCTAGGAGAGCCGTACCTTGAAGGGCGTGCCACCACCTCTGCTGAAGCAGTCAAAGAACTTGAAGATTATCTCATCGGTCAGGACCCTAGGCGAATCATTCATCATTGGGAGGCGATGTATAGACAACCCTGCTATCACGGTGGTGCTATTATGATGAGTGCGATTAGCGGTATTGAGATAGCACTTTGGGATATTCTAGGCAAAAGTGTTGGTTTGCCAGTGTGGCAACTGCTGGGTGGCCGAGTACGAGATCGCATTCGACTGTACAAGGGAGGTGGTTCGGTCGAACAGATTAAAGAGGATGTTGCCCGCGGGTTCAAAGGTTTCAAGATCGGTTTTTCCGGCCAACCGAGGATCCATGCCACAAAAGAGTTCATTGATAAGGCTGTAGCCCACTTTGGAGAAATCCGAGATGCGGTGGGTCCCTCCATCGACATTGCCGTCGATTTACACGGCGCATTTCTACCCGCAGCGGCTGTTCCGATCATCAAGGCGCTGGAGCCGTTGCATCCTGCATGGATTGAGGATCCATGTCAGTGTGAGAACTATGATGAGATGGCGCGGATCGCCCAGGGTACAAGTATTCCAATTGCAGCAGGTGAGCGCGTTTTTACACGTTGGGCGTTTCGGGAACTTCTGGAACGCGGTGCAGCCAAGATTTTAAACCCCGATCCTTCGCATGTGGGTGGTATTTTTGAAACGCGTTTTATCGCCGCCATGGCAGAGATGCACTACGCAGGTGTTGCACCGCACTGTCCACTTGGGCCCATTGCCCTAGCAGCTTGCTTGCAACTTGATGCGATAATGCCAAATTTTGTGTCTCAGGAACACGTAACGCTCGGCCAAGGATACCTCAAAGAGCCTTTTGTTCCAGTCGACGGCTACCTGCCGATCCCTGACCGACCGGGATTGGGTATCGAACTGGATGATGATGCCATAACGGACAAAATAGGTGCTATTTTCCGGCCCCAGGCACCTCTGCATCCAGAGGACGGCACAGTTGTCGATTGGTAAAAATTCTCGCCAATAAAACCTGAAATTAAGCTCTAGCTAGGGCTAACAAAGTCTGAACCTTGATCAGGTTTGGAACTAGCAACCGTTGTTGATAGCTATTGGTGCCAATGAGTTTAACCCTCAGTTCCAAAAGTGGTACTCTCTACTTTCACTATGGCTTCTATTATGTCTGGACATCCTGCTATAGTGTAGGAAAGTTATGTCAGATTCGGTCGATGAACTGACATAAGCGTTAGTGTTGGTAACAGATCGCTACCCTACAGTGAATTGGTAGGTCGGTATGTTGAATATAATGCTTACCAAATTCCAAACGCCACCCACCATATATTCGCCTAAAATAATACCGAGGAAAAAAGGTACAGTCTGCCGATACGATCTTAGACCTCCGTAGCGTAGAACGATCAGCTTAACGATCCAGCTGATCAGAAATGAACTCCAAACATGGATTCCCCAACTACTGGAAATAGCGTATCCCAACGGATGAAAAGGCCACCACAGAAAGTGCAATCGAAGAAACATCATACCGATTGAGAGTAGAAATCCGACACTGACTGCTCCTATGGCAAATAGATCCGGTTCCGTTCGGTGTAAAAGCCAGGACTCCAGCCAGCGAAACGTCTCTCTACCGAACCCTCCCGATCCCCACCAGGTATAAAATCCTGACGCTGATCCGCGCCGGTAGAAACTGTCTAAAATCAGCCAAAAGGTTGAAACTACACTAGTAAATATGGCTAGCATTAAAATCCAAATCAGGTTTCGACTAACACGGGGTGTCGAGATTCTAAGCTGATCAGACATCTTGAACCCCTCTAATTGATGGGGCATCGGATGACTAGCGTATGTACGATTGAACCAATGGTACAAAGCCAGTACAGCCAGGTTTTTCGGACCTAATCGCCGTGTGCCTTGCGCAATAATGGCAATGTGATCTGGCCCCAGAGGATAATGGGCATCGTGTATGGGAAATCCCAACTCCGCTCGCATCCGTGTGATGGCCGTCGAGAGCAAGTAATAAAGGAAGAAAAAAGCGACAGACAGCCAAATTCCCATCCCGGCTTGCACAGAAAAAAAGCAGAGAAATACAAAACCGAGAATGATTCCAATAACTGCCGCTCTATTACTGATACCACCTGCTATATCCGGTTGGTCTTTATCGGAACGAAATAGGCTTAAACCGACCTGCTGAAAATGGTGTCTCCCCGCCCACAATACAGCCAGAATAATCGCTATATAGGCGCCGAATGATTGCTCCTTAGCGTAAGGGAAATTGGGTAATCCCTGTAAACCGACAGCACTGCTAAAAATCCGCTGAGCTTTTAAGACCCAGTAGAAAAACCAGGCTGAAAACAGGAGATCAATCGGCATTAGAAAGCCAAGTCCAATTAGATGTGGATGAACCGTAACTGGTGTCCATCCGATGGCATTCCAGGGGCGATCGGTCAACAAGCGATGCAGGTTTAAAATCCTCTTGAGTGGAATGGATGGCAACACAGGATATAGAATGGCTAATCCGTTGACGAGTGTCAGTCCACCTGTTATGGAAAAACCGAGCCAGAGAGAACGATTGCGCAGCAGGTGGAGTTTGGGATCCATAATAGAGAGCGGTAGTTGAATGATTGGGTAGGTTAGTTTCTCTGTTTCAATCCATTGCTTCCGCAACACGACGTTGATACAGAGCATAATACCCAATAGAGCCATTGTGAAAAGCAACCACCAGGTAAAAGGTTCAATCCATGGCCTCACATGAGTCCAGTGATACAGGGTGGTTTCGCCTTCATAGTATCCCAGCAGCGAAATTTTATCTGAAACGGTTAGCCAGGACGGTAAATGGGGCAAGATAAGGTTTTTCCACTCGTTTTCCGGGGTTGAGAACCAGAAAGCGTGCCCCATCGAAGTTACTAAAATTTCCATCATGTTGTGTGAACAGATAGAAGAGGCCATACACATCATCAGGTAGGACACCAGAAGTTCAGAGGGGGTAAGCGCCCAGGCGGGGGAGATACGCTTTATTAGGATTGATACGCCCACCAGCAGTACTAGGCAAAAGATAACGTTATAGTAGGGGACCAAGTAGGTGGGAAACGACCAGCGATTAAACTCGAATTGAATAATCCAAAAGCAGTTGACAGGAATGAGAATCAGGCCGATCAACACACTGCGAATGGTTAACCGGGCAGAAAATGGATCTTTCATTTCGGGTTGGGATTGAACGGCTCTGTTCTTCCATTTCCCTGATCAAGCACTAACTGCAGGTTAGTGTCCCTGACTTGCCCTTTGCTTTCGCGGGAACAGGTCGGGACATGCTTGCTAGAGTTCATCGTAGTATAATGCGAGAATAGATACAATTCTCGATTCTTAGTTTTTTGATCGGGGAGTGGAGATGGATCGCCTCACCTTGCCTCCCTGCTTGTTGTATCGTTGTCTTCGGTTCATCGCCTAGCCAATGCTAGATCAACTTTGTGTTGTCTTTAAGGCTAACTGACCAGTAGTGCTTGCTATTATTGAGAGTTGCCGTCATATTAACCAGATAGACGGGATAAAACACAGTCCATGTCACAACAACAAAAACAATAAGGACAATGGTATAGACAGGTAACCGCTTCCGCCTAAAGTCCTAATAGTCTTTAATCTCTTTAGTAGGAGAAGGCTGACCATAATGAGGGCAATTCCGAGCTTGCTTACTGACCTAGTGATCACAGGTACGGTATTTACCAAGCAAATCTTCTTGCATCCAAGCAAACTCCACATTTAAATCGAATAGATCATAGATTATGACGATAAACGTTGGTACTATATCACTAAAAATCAAGAGCGGCATTACTTATATATCAACGAGTTGGCTAAGACGCTGCTGGAATCGACTATCAATATCTATGATAGTTATTGATCTCTATCACTAATACTCACTTACTTTTATCCCTTCGCCGTTGTCAAAGTAGAGATACACTTGAAGCCTTTATCCTGTACTACCAATAACTTAGGAAGCAGAAAGTAGTAATACTGCTATCAATCCTGATCTGACTACATAGACCATAATTTATCACCTAAAAGAAATTCCAAAATGTGAATATACGGGTCTTTCAACTCCATCCCAATCAGCGGGTCGATTAATTATACCCCCCATATCTTCGACATACATACAAGACGACCCTCCTTGATCACATGCCATGGCATCGTAGGCCCCAAATGACCGTAACATTTTTGCGCAATCTTCATAGGTCAAACCTACGCTGTACCATGGGCGCTTTCCATCTACAACCATCAAAAGGAGTTCGGAACCGTCCTGATCCAATCCCATAACTGTTCTAGCATAGGGAAAATCCCGTCTGTACTGTCGAGGAAAAATAATTTTATTCTTTTTCAAAATATCGAAACGCCCCCAAATGGCATTGTAATAATCATCTTTATACTCTGTATCCACAAATTTCTCTTCGTAGTACTTCGCCACATTATGTTTGTTAAACCCGATGAAGGGACGCAATTCTGTATCCACCATCATCACAGGATTCCCATTTCTGACCCAATTACCAGACCATTTACCCAATTCACAATTAGGGGCCGGCGTTTCTCCTGCTTCACCGTTAATGGCCAATATAGCACCATGTTTCTTGGCAAATGCACTTGTCAAATACTTTTCTCTTTTCTGCGGAGAAATTTCAATTTTAATCTTTGGATGTGTCAAATCGACCCGAGCAATATAAACAACTGAATTGGGCTGTTGTTGAATTACCGTCAACAATTGAATAGCCTCATTTATGGAACGCTTAAACAGTTTTGCTTTTGGGAATTCTTTGTTAAATTTCGATAGGTCAATGGGAGTATGAAAAGCAACAGTTCTTATTTTCATTCGTACATTTCGAACGTTTTCATTTAACGCATTCATTTCAGTACTAATAAAAGCGAACTTTTTATCCGCCACATAAAGAAGTAGCATCAGTATCAATGCAGCATTGATATAGAGACGTTTTTGATTGGAAAGTTTTTTGAGCCACCGTCTTCCGAGCCAATTAAACAGAACCAATGCAATGACCATGAATATGAAAAGCAAATTAAAAGGCAATTCCATCATACGCCATGCAGTGGAAATTAAATTGTCGAGCAGGTTATTTATGATATTTCCCATAAAGTTGTCATTTCGTCGGTGTCGCAAAAGGCAAATGTGTCTAGTTGTGTAGTCATACTTTTGTATAAAATACGAAAGTGCCAGGTTGGTGAGCCTTGACTCAGGGCAGGATTTAGCTCACTTTGGCCCGAGGAGTGGCGCGCAACTCCAAGGTTCAATAATCATCATATTGCTGTTGGCGGATGACATTAGGGATGTGGGCTCCATTTGCCTTGCCATCCGATCGGTCATCGGGAAGATCTTGTTCGTTTTGAATCCGGCTATATCGACCAGAGCATCATGGGAGGCTTCCACATCAGCTACGCAAGCAGATAGAAAGACAAAGAAGCCCATAACCAACATTTCATTTCAACCGCCTGTCAGATTAGGGCTCAATTTATCACAGGCGATGGGTGGAGATCAAGAACTTTTACTGTCGAGTTTTTAGCGAGCAGACGGGGGGATTTGACGTATGCCTTTCCGAACGCCAAAACTATGGCTTTACCGGTCGCTCACGATCTCACCAGATACGTTTGATCTGCAGAAAGATCCTCCAATTGTTTTTTATCCAGTTGATAACTGTTTGCAGAGAAACAGCATAGATTCTTGGCCAGCCGGTCAAAGAAGCTGTTTCTGGGTCGGTTTTTAGAATCTGTTCTGTTTTCTCTTCCGTATAACTTGAAGAGCCTAGAAGCCTGTGAGCTGTTCTAAGCCATAAATCTTCTGCTTTCCAGAAGCGGTAGTCCCATTTTGGACTCTTTTTTTGGCTCTGACAAGGAGAACCAATTTGATGTTCTAGGATCATCAAAAGAAACAAATTTTAGACTTTATAAAAGAGTCTTATCAGTTCTGGACACTATCCCAAAATTTAAACCCAGGTTATTGTACCCACTTTAACCGGAGAGAAAATACCGGACGAGGGTTGCCGTGGGCACAATTGACACCATAATTATAGTTACCCGCTGGAAAGCCAAACTGGCCGAATGCTGCCTCGGTATTTGAGCCGGATAATTACATCACAGAACAAGAAGATTGGAGGGCGGAATTAATTAAGGTGAACAACCGGGCGTTTGGCTACGGGAATAAGGATTGAAAAAGCCTTGATTTTACTGAAGCTTAGGTGTGAAAAACAGCGGGAGACCATCCTTGGTTTAGTCAGTACATCCCTAGTTTTGCGCGCATGTAGTGCATCGTGCATTCTCCGCTTTACTTACGGTATATGAGCTTGAAATCCCACATGTCGTATGCTAGTATACCGATGATTCAAGGCTTTCCAAATACAGGCAGCGACCAACGCTTAAAAGATCTGAGGACACACAGTGGACGTTCGAATACTACAGGAAGCAATCCACCATCTTGATCCACATCTGGCAGACCATGTTAACATAGAATTGCCTCTTGCTGAAGCCGTTGCACAAATGCAAGAAGTTACCTCGGAGCACCAGCGTGGAATGGGGGCATTGCTCGTCACCCAAGAGGATAAATTAATTGGTATTATCACTGAACGAGATTTAGTGCGTCGTGTGATCAGCCAAAAACGAGATATAAAGCGCCTGACTGCTGGCCAGGTGATGACAGCCCAACCAGAAACCTTAACTGCAGAGGATCCGATTGTTTTTGCACTTAACCTAATGCACTTTGGACACTACCGCCATATCCCACTGGTTGATGAAGAGAATAAACCAGTTGGAATTATAACCAGCAAAGATATTATAAAATACATCAGCCAGTTCATAAAATCGATATAGAAGACAACATTGGGAGACCTAGCTTCATCATTGTTAGTTGGACACTTCATCTGATTGTAAGTGAAGTAGTTTGGGTAAAGGAATCGTTTATTATGCCATTCGAATCTTTTGTTGATGACGAAATATCCACGATGCAAGAGCAGCTAAATGAGTCTGGTAGAGCATTAGAAACTCATGAGATTCAAGTACCTTTAGGTTCGATCATGCACCACGTTCCTTCTGTTCTGTCGGGAGCAAGCGTACAGGATGTCATTAATCTGATGGTTTCACACGATATCGGTTCAATTTTCGTCGTTTCTGACGAAAGCTTGAAGGGGGTTATTGGGGAACGGGATATCTTACTCAAAGTGTTGAATAAACTGGGGGATTACGCCAACTTGTCCGTGGACCATTTCATGAAATGCGACCCATTAACCCTGAAACCTGAAGACCTGCTCGACACGGCCATTCAACATATGGCTCAGGGAGGATTTCGGCATATTCCGATTGTCGATGACCAGCATCGTCCGTTAGGAATGGTTTCGGTACGCCACATCATCTCGTACCTGATTGAGCATTTCCCGCAAGAGGTTTTGACACTCCCTCCCAAACCCATTCGTAATGCCATGCGAGCTAGGGAAGGAGCTTAATCTAAATGGGGATTACACACAGCAACCTCGATGAACGTATGCGTCAAACGAAAAATTTCCGTTTCTATTAAAGTTTTTGGTGCGTTCTACGAGGAAGGTAAGGAGTTAATGAAAAAACAGCGGCAAACGATTGGTGACGCAACAATTCTTTTTGCAGGTGATTCTGGAGATGGTGCTCAGACAGTCGGAGCACAACTCACTCATACGTCTGCTATAGCTGGAAATGATGTTTCCACTCTACCCGATTACCCAGCTGAAATCCGGGCACCTGCGGGTTCATTAGCTGGGGTTTCTGGGTTTCAACTTCATTTTTCCAGCAAAGAGATTCATACGCCTGGTGACTTGTCTGACGTACTAGTGGCGTTTAATCCAGCCGCCCTAAAAATAAGTCTCTCTAGGCTCAAGCCAAACGGCATTCTTATTCTCAATTTAGACAACTTTGGTCAACGCAACTTAAAATTGGCGGGGTACAACGAAGATCCTCTAGAAGGGGAAATTAGAAACAAGTATCAGGTATTTCCAGTTGAACTGACACGCTTAACTCGAGATGCATTGGTTGAAACTAACTTAAGCAACAAAGAAAAAGAACTCTGCAAAAATTTCTTTGCTCTTGGTTTGGTCTTTTGGCTGTACAATCGTCCTATGGACTATACACTCAAATGGATTGAATCCAAGTTTGCCAGCAAACCAAAATTCATTGAGGCAAATATCTTAGCCTTGAAGGGAGGATATGCGTATGCCGAAGCTACAGAGCAAATCGCAGTCTCTTATGAGGTCGAGTCAGCCAAATTCAGTCGAGGCACCTACCGAAACGTTACTGGCAACCTTGGAACGGCATTAGGATTGATTGCTGCCGCACAACAAGCTGACTTGCAACTAGTCTATGGTAGTTATCCTATCACGCCAGCCAGTGACATTCTACATGAACTGGCTAGATATAAAAACTTTGGTGTTAAGACTTTACAAATGGAAGATGAAATCGCAGCCGTTTGTGCTGCTATTGGGGCGGCTTTCAGCGGAGCCTTGGCTGCTACCGGAACTAGCGGTCCCGGTTTTGCTCTGAAAGGGGAAGCCATTGGTTTGGCCGTAATGACAGAATTACCCCTTGTCGTATTGAATATCCAACGGGCAGGGCCTTCAACGGGAATGCCGACAAAAACCGAACAGACGGATCTACTGCAAGCACTTTACGGCCGAAATGGAGAATCTCCCATACCTGTTTTGGCAGCCTCACGTCCCTCTGATTGTTTTGATACTGTCTATGAAGCTGCTAAAATTGCACTCAAGTATATGACGCCCGTGGTCTTTCTCTCCGATGGTTACGTTGCTAATGGTGCAGAACCGTGGTTGATTCCAGCGGTCTCCGATTTGCCCACTATCTCTGCCGACTTTGCCACTGATCCAGACAGATTTTTGCCTTATCAGCGAGATCCCGAAACAGGCCGTAGGCCTTGGGCTGTGCCGGGTACCGTCGGATTGGAGCATCGAATTGGCGGATTGGAAAAATCTGACCTGACTGGAGACATCAGTTACGACCCTGAGAACCACGAGAAAATGAGTTATCTACGAGCGCAGAAGGTTGCTAACATTGCTAACGAAATTCCGCGCACTGACGTTTTTGGAAGCGACTCTGGGGATCTATTGGTAATTGGCTGGGGAGGGACTTATGGGGCTTTAAGAACGGCTGTATCCAACCAGCGTAATGCAGGTGCTTCGGTATCACACTTGCATCTTCGGTTCCTAAATCCTTTACCTAATGACCTCAGCTCAATCATACAAAATTTTGAACGGGTAATGATAGCCGAATTAAACCTCGGGCAACTCAATAAGATAGTTCGTAGCGAGTATTTAGTGGACACAATTGCTTATAATAAAATCCAAGGCCAACCTTTTCAGGTAACGGAAGTTGAAACTAAAATCGAAGAAGTATTGACAGTCGAAAATTAACATATAGCCGGGGTCCACATGAATCTCTCTGAAGAAAAAAAATCCCTTCACATTCCTGCTGCTGTTCCAACGACGAACAAAAAAGACTTCGAATCAGACCAAGATGTTCGTTGGTGTCCTGGTTGCGGGGATTACTCTATTTTATCCCAAACTCAACGGATTCTACCGGAACTTGGCATTCCCAAAGAGCAACTTGTTTTTATTTCTGGCATAGGTTGCTCCAGCCGTTTCCCTTACTACATGAACACCTATGGATTTCACACCATACACGGTCGTGCGCCGGCAATTGCTGCTGGTGTCAAAGCTACTAATCCGGAACTGTCTGTTTGGGTCATTACAGGAGATGGAGATGCTTTGTCTATTGGTGGCAACCACTTTCTGCATATGCTCCGTCGTAATCTCGACATCAATGTGCTATTGTTCAATAACCGCATTTACGGTTTGACCAAAGGCCAATACTCACCCACTTCAGAGGTAGGAAAAGTCACCACATCTAGCCCTTTTGGTTCGCTCGATCGGCCCTTAAACCCTGTTGAAATTGCACTTTCGGCTGGAGCCACATTCGTAGCGCGAAGTCTAGACCGTGACACGAAGCATCTTCAATCTATCATTAAGGCGGCACACGAGCATAAAGGTACCTCCTTCATCGAGGTTTATCAAAATTGCAATATCTATAACAACGGTGCTTTTTTTACCTATACTGAAAAGGCAACCAAAGCAGATAATACCGTTGTCTTGGAACATGGTGAACAGTTGGTATTTGGAGCCAAACGGGACAAAGGGATTCGGCTGAACGGTTTTCAACCTGAGGTCGTATATATTGATGACACAAGTGATACCGACCTCATTGTTCACGACCAGTTCGCAGATGATCCGACCTTAGCTTATTTCCTGAGCCGGATGACTGATGTGCCCGAACACCCATTGCCAATTGGCATCTTCCGTTCGGTGCAGTGTCCTTGTTATGAAGATATGCTAACCGACCAGGTTCAACGGGCTCGCCAATCTAATGGGGATGGTAATTTAGAGAAACTGCTAAACTCGGGTGAGACCTGGGTGGTATAAATCGTACTGCTATCAAGATGGAAGGTTCGGTCGGCAATCGTTATGATTGCGCATTTCCCCGAGCATTGACGTCAATGCCTGTTGGTGAGTTCTATCCCTGTTAACTAAACGCCGGACCAACATAATGTTGTTGCCAGCTAAAGGCTGACTCTTCGCCCTTAGCGAATTCAACGCTGAAACGCAAAATTTTCTCCCAATGATTGCCCCAAAACACCTCTGCTGGTGTCGCAAACCCCAGCTTCTTTCTAGGTCTCCGGTTCTACAGCCCCTTGACTCTTTTCACTGATCTCTCGATCGTAGTCATGCTCTTTTCAAACCTACTCTTCTTGGGTAAAAACTGCCTGATAAGGCCATTGGTATTCTATACTGGCTTGCCAAAAACAGGAGTACGGGTCAGCACAACACGGTAGCCACCCAATACCGCTGTTTGGTTCTCTACTTTCTCCATAACCCTAAATTTGGACCTTCTCTCGACAATGGTTACCAGGACTTATTGGCGATTTTCACTCATCACGATCTCGATCTCCCCGTTACCAATCCGGCTTTTCTCCTCTACACACCTGGCCGGTCAACAATGCTGACAGCATTGTTGGTCTGTTTTCTCTAGTCTTGATTGCCACTAGGTGACCGCTACCTCTTTCCCTTCGTTCGCAGAAACTGATAGACACCACCACTCTTCTGGTTAGCCCAGATGTAAGGGTAGATTGTTTCAGGGCTGATCTTTATACCCAGTTCCAACTTCCAGCGAACTGAGATCTGCTCTAGCCTGAGGCCGCCAGCCAATAGACTTCTGATGCTGCGTGCGGGCTACGCCCTGCTCTATATGTTGCCTTTATTATATGAATCTAGAGCACTATATGGCTTCCGCATATTACTAGCAGGCTGTCAGAGAAATCGGAATAGGGAACAACTTTCGGTTTATTAGCGTCAGAAGACGCTTTAAATTGAATGCCAGACACACTAAATTCCATTCATCATTTTTGACGCGCCGAACGACAGAATATTTGCCCCAACCGCGGGAAGATTATCTTCGCCTCTACAAAGACTACCTAGCTGCCCCTTCGATGGTGCCGCATGATTTTGGACCAAATAATTCGCACTATCGAGCCCAAGCGTGCTCGGCCCAAACCCAGAGAGAGGAAGAGAGTGATTTACAGCAGCAAGAAGCGAGTCAAATCGGCAGCATAAGTTCTAGTGACAAATATCATTTGGGTGACAAACGGCTTCTATAAGAAGTTCAATAATTTAAGTCTGTCCGTTAAGACGGCGGCGGTCGAGGTGAAAGAAATGGATCAAGTCAACGGTAAAATGATTGGCCGACGCCTGCCCAGACGAATTAAACAATACACCTCGCCAAACGATTCTATAACTGACTTAATCCCTAAATTGGGGTTTTGTGGCCTCGAAAAAAACAGAGGTCAGATCGCTTACGATAGATGGCAGGTCTTCCAGATGTCATCAAAAAAACAGTCTGCCACAAAACCCATCTTTTCATAAGAGGACGCTTAGTGGTATCGTTGCATATTTGCCACAAAAATGATAGTATCAGAGGCCCATTTTCAACTCTATTATGCAAAAATCAGATGCTATTGCTCTGGCTTTTCTCTTATTTGTCCAAAGTCTAATGTGAAGATATCTGTTGAAGTTTATTAAACTCGACCGATTTTGTGCCCAATCACTGATAATCAAGTATTTTGTTTGAAATCTATCAAGAACTCTCAAACAAAATTAATTTGAACCCGATCACTTGAACTCACTCTTAGCCTAAGGAGTAATCCATGTCTCAATCTTTTAATCTTCCCCGGCGGCGATGGGGCAAAAGCGAACTCTCGATTCCGGTGGTACCCTTCGGTACGCAAGGGTTTGGCAATCACTTTGGACCGGTTTCCGATGATGAAGCCTGTGGCCTAATCCGCTTTGCTGTTGATATCGGAGTTAACCATTTCGATACAGCCCTCTGCTATGGGGATTCTCAGCGAAAATTAGGCGTCGCTCTGAAACGGGGCGTCATTCAGCGAGAGGAGGTCATTATTTCAGCCAGAGTCTGTGGTGAACGACGTTATGAATGGGACCGGCTTGACTACAGCCAACATAGCGACATAGATTATTCCGCCGATTACGCTATCGCCAATGCTGAGAAACAACTGGAGCTATTGGGAATCGACTATTTCGACGCTCTGTCTATTCACGATCCCCGTGATATCAACCCCACGTTGGAAAAGGATGGAACCCTCTCTGGCTTGCTAAAATTAAAAGACCGCGGATTGACTCGAAATCTCGGCTATGCCATGAATCCTCATACGTTTCATTTAAAAGTTATTGAAACCGGTGAACTCGATGTTCTACTGACCTTCAATGACTTTAATCTCTTTGGGCAGACTGCTACTGAGCAGGTCATACCGGCGGCAGCAGAGCGTGATATCGGTGTTTTGAACGGTTGGTCGATCAAGCGCGGATTGCTAACGGGAATAGATTTATCGGACAAAGATCCTAACAATGAAGAGGTTAAGCGTGCTACCCAGATGAGACAGTGGTGTCTGGAACGTGAGGTCAGTCTACTGGCTGTTGCTCTGCAGTTTTGTATGCGGGATCAGCGGGTACACGGTAACCCCATCGGCAGTCTCAATCGTCAGCAACTAGAATCCAATGTTCGTGCAGTAAGCGATCCTCTACCAGGTGAGGTAATTGACGATTTTCTCCAACAGGAATTTTAGATTGGCATTGCACTGTGCTTGGAAGGAGAAGCGTGATTCCCCTCCCAACTGGAAATTACCTCTCTTTGAAACCAGTTCAAAATAAAAAAGGCACTCTACGACGACGCAGAGTGCCTATGAGTTATTGAAAAGACGAAAACTACCGTCGCTGTTTCAAATCGCCCCAAAGTGTGGCTAACTTGTCGGTGGTCTCCACAGCCGTTGGACTTTGCCGATGCGCCCGACTGGTAGTTGCAAATAACGCATCAATAAAAGTACCATCTTCCCGATCTATCAAGTGGAACGTATGTTTACCAGCAGACAGGTTGAGTGGCGTTGGGTCATACGTATCACCAAAGTTGATGTACTGATCCAGTTCTAGACCTGGGAACGGCTTACCACTTCGGCTATTAAGCCGGAACCAGACCCAATCGGTCGTGTAGTACGCACGCAATTCTTCCTTTTCGAAAAAATCCCAGATATTGTTCTTATCGTCGTCAGCCTTTTTGGCTTCCTCATCTTTGATGTCGATTCCCCAATGGAATGAATTATCAGCCACTGAAGGCGCAATTACTTTACCCCAGAAATACCAGTCACCACCAACAGGCACGGCGAATTCGTACTTAACCCAAGATCCGTCGGTCGCTACTCCATTGTCAACACCAATGAAGGCATTACCGGAAGCTTTAGATACAGCACGATCGGGTATCGGTTTCCCATCTATTTGCTCATCGGGAGTTCCCTTGACTTTGTCACCAGCTTTATAGACTTTAATACTCTCGCCTTTCTTTTTGGCGAACTTTTCAGCTTCCCAGCTAATCTCAGCTGCATTCACCGATAAAGCAATCAAGGCACAGCATGCTAGCACAAACATTCTAATAGGTTTCATATAACTCAAACTTAAATCTCCTTCTGTAAAGAATTTGTATTTTACACATTTAGACAATATCATAGTTATATTCTTTGAGCAAGCATTATTTCCATTTTTTACCGGCCCAATTCAAAATTCAGAGAATTGGTCACGGAAAGTAGGAATTCGATTATCTGCCGCACTGGGATGGCCCCGGTTGGTAAGCAGGATTTGATACTCCCTCTGCTCTAGATTCAGGCGTAAGGCGGTACCGGTAAACCCACTATGGTAAAGGGCTCCATCTTTCAAGACAACCCAACCGATGCTTCGATTCACATTCAAGCCAACAGTTCGGGGTTGGGCCATTTCAGCGGGAGCCTCAGTCGCCAGCAATTAGAAGTCAATGTTCGCGCAACAACCAATCCTCTACCGGGCGAGGTAATTGACGATTTTCTCCAACAGAGATTTTAAATTGGCACTGTGCTATATTTGATTTGAAGGGGAAACGGGATTCCCCTTCAAACTGGAAATCACGTCTCTCTGAAACCAGTTAATAAAAAAGCACTCTACGACGACGCAGAGTGCCTATGAATGGTGTAAGTAAAATCGAAAACGACTATTGATATAATTGGCTGGTGCTAGTGAGTGTTTCTGATCCGCCCCCATGTGACGGCGAGTTTGTTCGCAGGTTCAACGGCTGTTCCTGAAGTCAAAGCTTCATTAAAAGTTGGCGTTCCCCCATCATTCCTGAAACATATTACATCGAGGTGGGGGAAAAGCTTAGGATCAGATTCCCTGGCACCGACTCTCAGATAATTCTTGCCCGCCGCGATGTCAGGGAATGCCCCCCCGTCGTTGCCAGTCGTATTATCTTGCCAATACCATTTGTCGGAATTGTTTATACCATCGTCATTCCATCGGATCGCGTTGGTAATTATTTCGGGTTTCCATTTGTATGGACGCTCTGAGCTTACCTGCCAATAGAAAGAGTTAAAAGTTGAAGGCACACGCATTCGCGCCCATGGAACCCACACTTTGCCATCTGCAGTCGATTCGCCCGCCTTCACATCTACGGGAAACGCAATAACTAGATAGGGTTCTGCGGCAAGAAATGGGTCGCCCCCATCAGCGCCATAATTGTTATCACCAGGGCTTCCGAAAGCCCTGCCACCTATCGCTTCTGGATCTGCGAATGATATCCACTTATTCCCTTTCACTTCAACCCCAAATTGACTATCGGCAGGGATATAGTGAGCGACATCAATAAAGATTACCTGAGCGGCGTATCCACATAACCCTGTGGCCATAAAAATTAAAAGGATAATCAAACGGCACTTCATTCTTACTTTCTCCTCTGAGTAGAAACTTTAATACTATCGCTTTTTTTTAGCGAACTTTTTAGCTTCCAAGCTAATTTCAGCTACATTCACCGATAAGGCAATCAAGGCGCAACATGCCAGCACAAATATTCTGATGAGTTTCATATAACTTACTTACTCCCTCTGCAAAGAATTTGTAAATTATGCCCTTAACAATATCACAATTGTATTTTTTGGACAAGCATTATTTTCATTTTTTTACTAGCCCAACTCAAAATTCAAAGAATTGATCTCGGAAAGCAAGAATTCGATTGTCTGCCGCACTTGGATGAACCCGGTTGGTAAGCAGGATTTGATACTCCCGCCGCTCCAGATCCAGGCGTAAGGCAGTACCGGTAAACCCACTATGGTAGAGGGCTCTATCTTTCAAGACAATCCAACCGATACTTCGATTCGCATTCAATCCAGCAGTTCGGAGTTTGGCCATTTCAGCGGTTGAATCGGCGGATAAAACTTCAGGATCTTCCTTAAGAATTGCCTGGCAGTACAGGCTTAAATCTTTGGTCGTCGAAAATAGTCCGGCATTGCCAGATATACCACCCAAGTAGTGGGCGTTTTCATCGTGAACCGTTCCGACTAACACTTGATGCCACCAATCCTGTCGCTGGAAACTTTCACCACGTCGTACCTGGGCATTTTCCAATGTTTCAGTGGCAGCACAACGAGATTGCCAACCCGGTGGCGGGTTGTAGCAGGTATCATTCATACCCAGTGGTTGGAAAATCTGCGCTTGGGCTAACTGAGCCAGCGGTTGAGCGGTGACCCGTTCGATTAATTTGCCCATCAGGATATAGCCTAAACAGCTGTAGACTACTTTGCTCCCAGTCTCATAATCCAGTGGCATGTCACCTAGGTATTCAACCACTTGGGCTGGTGTATGGGTAGATCCATCGACAGCATCATCGGCCTGAGGGTATAGAGCGCGCCAGGCTGGATAGCCAGATGTATGGGTGAGTAGATCCAGAAGGCGAATCTGCTGATGCTGGATTTCCGGCAGATAAGTGCTCACGGAAGCAAATAGGTCTAATTGCCCTTGTTTCAACAGTTGCATGGTGAGTGTGCCAACCACAATCGGTTTGGTCAAAGAGGCCAAATCAAAAATGGTATCCAACCGCATGGGGCGTTTTTGGGGTTCGACCATTCGCAATCCCTGAGCCTGATGATCAATGATTTGTTGCGTATTGCCAATCAGGGCCACGGCACCCGGAAAAATGCCTTCTGAAACGCCTTCGGCTAATAGTTGGTGTTTTATCTTCGTCATCGGTTCAGCATAGAGGAGTCCGTTGGTTTTGTCAAGATTTATTTTGGCTGACAGGTAAAAGTCCTTGACCTGATCGGCGATTTAGGGCAAAATGAGCCTACTCTTGTCAAATTAGAGAGATCGTATGATAGAACAAGATTTTCGGGATCATATACTGAGAATTCAACTTGACGGTTATACCGTCTTACCGAACCTTCTAACAGGTGAAGAGTGCGACGAGGCCAGACAACAACTGGATCGCCTAGCGACGGAAGCGGAGTGTCAGCCGGGTGCCTCGGTAGGAGGGCTCAATAATCTGTTCAACAAGGCCAGAGTGTTTGAGCGAATCTACCAATTGACTGATCTTTTACGAGTTCTTCGCTATTTTTTGGGAGAAGATGCGGTATTGAGCGGTGCTTACGGCAGTATTCGTCTACCGGGTGCTAAAGCTGGGGGATTGCATTCCGACGGCTCACAAACAGGTCACAACCGTGCCTTATCCGAAGCTGATAATGGACGACGAATCACCAGTCATGTTCTAGGACTAAATGTGATTTTCTGTATCAGCGATTTTACGCAAACTAATGGGGCTACCCACTTTATTCCAGGTAGTTTCCAATATGATAGCTTCAGGCCACCACCTCCCCCGATCCCAGGGCTGGTGATTGCTGAGGCCACACGTGGATCGGCTTTGGTCTTTAACTACAACACCTGGCATGGTGCTTCTGAAAACCGGGGTCAAGAGAATCGATATGCCATTCTAAGCCCGTGGCGACGGCAATGGTTGCGACCGGAAAATGAACTGTCGCGAATAGTCGACCCGGAGGTGCTGGAACGGGCTGGTGAAAACGGGAAGAAGGTTTTCGGTATCAGCGCCTTGCCCCCCTACCTCGAAGCCTGGCAATGGGATCGCCCTACTGGCGGGCCCAAACCCGGGTGGGAACACCTACGGAGGGGTTAACAGTTTGATCACGTCTAGGAGTTATCGTCTACTGCCGATGGGGCTAATTATAGCAATGATCCTCTTTGCCGGATTGACTTGGATTGGATGTAGCGAGGATGAGGAGATCCCGATCCCGGCAACCCCCGTCAATGTTCAAGCCGAAATTGGCCTGGATCATGTACAACTGCGATGGGAGATGCCGGAACCGTCTAGTCGCAAGCAAACTTTTCAGATCTACCGACTGATTGAATCCGAAAACGAATTGCAACCAATTGCTACCATTGATCAAAGCCACTACAAAGATTTTTCGGCAGTACCGGATACCAGCTACTTTTATCAGGTTTCAACAGTCGAAGAAACCAGTGATGGTGAAAAGACCGAAGGAGAAAAATCGTCTCCGATCCGTATCGATTTTTTCCTGCCTAAACTGTCTGTTGAGCCAGCCAAGCTCGACTTTGGTCAATCTGCCAGCCAAGCCAAATTTCGCCTTGGAAATCAGGGCCGGGCTATCCTCCACTGGACAGCATTCGAAGTGGTAGATTGGCTGACGCTAGACTTAACGAAAGGGACGATTGAACCGAACCAATCGCAGGTCGTAACGGCTACCGTCCAGCGTAATCTATCTCCCGACCGCTATCAAGCTAATCTGAACGTCAGAGTCACTGGAGCCGGTTCGATTACCATTCCCATTTTTCTAGAAGTAGTCGCCGAGCCCAAACTGTGGATCAGCAGTTCGCAAATCCAGTTTGGTTACACCGAAACCGGTAAAGACCTGATGCTGAAAAACAGTGGAACCGGCACATTGGAATGGGCGCTGATCAGTCCGGAAAATTGGTTGGTCATCGAGCCCGCAACAGGACGTCTAGAGACCGGAACAACAACCGTTCGTCTTGCTGTAGACCGACGAACCTTAAATCCCGGTCAAGCCAATACGACACTTACGCTTTCAACCGGTACTGGGGAGGTAGTTCCGATCTCGGTTAGCGTCAACACTGCGATCTCAATTTTAGGACTCTCTGCTACTACAATCGATTTTGGGATTGACAATCAACGCTTGACGGTCACACTAAGTAATGTTGGCCAGGCCAAACTCTCCTGGAAAGTAAACCGTCCACCGCATTGGATGCGTGTAATTCCCTCCTCCGGTACCCTTATGCCGGAACAATCGACAGCGGTCCGCCTAACCGTCGACCGTAGTTTACTCGCCGCTGGACAACATCAATTGCAGGTGGAGTTTACAGGGGATTCTAATTCGCAGCAACTTGAGATCGCTGTGCAACGACAAGGTAAAATCTTCGGTCTGGTTCAGGATGGGCGAACAAGCCAACCCCTGGCCCAAGCCGAGATCTATCTCCGACCTTACCAAACTGAAAGTAGTCCGGACGGAAAGTTTGTGCTGCCTTTTGATCAAGAAGGCGACTATACCCTAGATATCACTGCCCGTCAGTATATAGGTCGAAGTGCTGACCTCAAGACCGAGTTTGGCCAAGCTAAAATAACGGTGGATCTAAGCCCGATCCCTCAACTTTCGACCCGAATTGTGGCGGGTAAACACCTGTCTCACCCGATCCGGGTTGCCTTTGCGGGGCAATCCGCTTACATCTCCAACGAAATCCAAGACCCACGCGTAACTGTTGTTGACCCACGAGGGGCGGCCTCCAGTATTCGTATCGACCCGCAAGAAAACGATCCGGATGGTGAGCACCCGGTCGGTATTGCCGTCGCCGGGAATAAAATTTATCTAGCTCTATCAGACATCGATAAGATAGCCGTCGTCGAGGCTAACAGTGGACGGGAAACGCATCGTTTTACCGTCGGCGACTATCCGGTGGAATGTGTTGCTTCCACCAATGGTCGTTGGCTCTACGTCAGTTTGCAACGCGAAAACAGGATCGCTGTTGTCGACTTGACTATCCCGGCACGGGTCTCACGGATTATCGTCGGTTCTCAGCCGGGTAGACTGTTGATCAGAGAGAACATTCTCTATGTCTGCAACTATGGTGATGGAACGGTCTCTGCTATTGATCTGGGGCGTCGGAAGGAGATCCTTCGTATCAGGGTCGGTCAACAACCCACCAGCCTCTCGATTGCTCCTCGAGGTCGATACCTTTATGTGATTAATTCGCCATCTAACGATTTGTCCCTGATTGATCTCAGAACTCATCGAGAAGTAGCACGGACCAGGGTTTCGACTTCACCCATTGATGTATCGGTAGCCAGCGAATCCAGTGGACGGGAACTGGCTTATGTGGGGGATAGAAACGGGACCATTCAGATTTTTGAAATCATCGGCTATCAGGCAAAGCCAGAACTGGTGCCACAGGTTCGATTAGAGACAGGCTCATCGATCCAACAGTTGCAGTTTAATCCAGAACAACAACGATTGATAGTGCTTGGCAAGCGGCAGATTGCTATTTTCACCTATGACCGCTAAGCCGATAACTACAGACTCAGAACAACCGGACCAGGAGATACAGATCTCGCCCCTCAACGGAGAGCTAGATCTGCATACCTTTCATCCCGGCGAAATTAATTCGCTGGTTCCCGAGTATCTGCAAGCCTGTTTGGAGAAAGGAATTCGACAGGTTCGGGTTGTGCACGGTAAAGGTACAGGAACCTTAAGACGGACGGTTCATGCCATTCTGGCACGCCAGCCATCGGTGGCACACTTTCGGCTTGCGGGTCAGCAAGAAGGGGGTTGGGGGGCAACCATCGTTTACCTAAATCAACCTTAAACTGGCCTTCGATCCTGTGGATGTAGGTGCCGGCCTTCTCGTTTGAAGTCATTTCGGAATAGTTGATAGTGCAAATTATCAACTTCTAATTCTCTAAATTCACATATGGTAAGTAACATGCAAGTAAAACGTAAGTTTCAGGTGCTGTTTTGGAACAGACAAACTTAAACCATTTAACTAAGCATAATTTTAGGAAAAGAGGAGATGAAACCATGTTGAAAGCTGGCGTTATTGGCTGTGGAGGGCGTGGACGAGCGCATGCTCAAGGGTATCAGTTATCACCTGAAGTCGAAATCGTCGCTTGTGCCGATCCGATTGACGATAGTCGCGAAGCCTTTATAGAGCAGTTCGAGGTGGAAAGAGGGTACGCCGATTACCGGGAGATGTTGGAGAAAGAGGACCTCGATTTTGTCAGTGTTTGTACCTGGATTCGCCTGCATACCGAAATGATCGTCGATACCGCCAATAGCGGAATCAAAGCCATTCACGCGGAGAAGCCGATGGCACCGACCTGGGGTGAGGCAAAAAAACAGTGTCAGGCCTGTGATGACAACGATGTTATCATTACCTTTTGTCATCAACGCCGGTTTAGCGCACCTTTTGTCAAAGCCAAGCAATTGGCTCATGACGGCACCATCGGTGATCTGATTCGGGTCGAGGGCAATTGTCCCAACCTGTTAGATTGGGGAACACACTGGTTTGACATGTTTTTCTTCTACAATAATGACGAGCCTGCCGAATGGGTAATGGGTCAGATTGATGGCAGTAGCACCCACGACGTATTTGGTGTACCAGTCGAGGCGGGTGGTCTGTCACTGATTCGGTGGAAGAACGGACTGGAAGGTTTGCTAGCTACCGGTAGCACTGGATTGCAGGGAGTCGGCAATCGGCTGGTTGGGACACACGGTAAAATCGAGGTTCACTCCGCAGCCGCACCGATTCGGGTAATGGCACGTGGTGTAGACGACTGGGAGGTACCGGATCTGACCGATGTAGTTGCCACCGGCGGCAACGATACATCCCTCTCAGTCTTAGATCTGATTGATGCTGTCAAAACTGGTCGTGAACCAGAGTTAAGTGGCCGCAAAGCTCTTCAAGCCACAGAACTGATTTTCGCCACCTATGAATCGAGCCGAATCCGCCGTAAGATTGTCTTGCCGCTCGAAATCGAGGATTCCCCTCTGTTGTCGATGATAGAAAGCGGCCAAGTCGAATAACCTGCTTACTACAGGGAAATCGATGGATTATCAAGTTTTAACCGCTGATCAGATTGATCATTTCTTGGAGAAAGGGTACATCATCCTTCGAAATTGCTTTGAGAATGACCTGGCGGCGGAATGGCGTGAATTGGCTTTTCGGCGATTAGGATACGATCCACAAGACCCTGGTACTTGGGAACAACCGCGCGTTCATCTCCCATCGATGAATCGGATTAGCGTCAGAGACTTTGCTCCGGTAGCTTGGACAGCAATTTGTGATCTACTGGGTGGAGAAGAGAGGCTCAACCAACCCGATTTCCAGTGGGCAGACGGGTTTATCATCAATTTTAATATAGGGGCTGACCGACCTTGGCAGTCTCCATCATCCGAAGTTGGGGGTTGGCATAAGGATGGCGACTTCTTCCGACACTTTTTGGATAGCCCGGAGCAGGGCTTACTGACGATCGTAGTTTGGTCGGATATTCAACCCCAAAGTGGTGGAACCTTTGTGGCGTGCGATTCGGTTAAGCCGGTAGCCCAGCGATTATATCAACATCCTGAAGGGCTGCCGCCCGGTGGCTTTGGTGGGTTGATCGAGCATTGCCGGGATTTCATCGAAGTTACAGGAGAGGTGGGGGATGTGGTGCTATTGCATCCCTTCATTTTGCACGCCGCCTCACAGAATCCGTCGGGTAGAGCTCGCTTTATTACCAACCCGCCAGTATCACTCAAAGAGCCGATGAATTTCAACCGGGACAATCCAGACCACTTTTCGCCTGTCGAACAAGCGGTTTTACGCGCCTTAGATCTGTCCTGTCTCGATTTTCAAC
This sequence comes from Candidatus Poribacteria bacterium, assembly GCA_030748495.1. Lineage (GTDB taxonomy): Bacteria > Poribacteria > WGA-4E > WGA-4E > UBA9662. Next base: position 26,219 of record JASMLX010000006.1, read on the forward strand.
TAACTACTGCCAGAGAGCGGATTGTTCCTGAACGGGTCAAGTACCAACAGCAGATATTGGCTGAACAGAAAGCCAGACTCGGCCTCGTCTCCTGAAACTATTTGACGCATCTCCGCTAAACCGAAATGTTCGACGAGAGAGGATGACGCAGTAATTGTCCAGAATAGTAATGCCGGTAAGGTCGTTGAATAATGTGCAAACACAACATATGCATGAAGGGCATCCTCTCTTGTAGGGTATCAGGCCAGTAAGCCGAAATAGGCCAGTAGAAATAACTAGGCGAAAAAATTAGGTGTTGATTCTCAGCCGACTGTGCTAGAATCATCGGCAATCGCACAAGGAGAATGTTCGGTTTGCGGTCTCTGAAAATCAGTTTTTTACGGCAATATCTTTTAATAAAATTAATTCTGAAACTGGTTGGATTTCTATCTCTTTTAATGGTATTGGGCTGCTCAGAAAGCGAAGAGATAAATTGCGTTTCTGAAGAGAGCGAAGCTCAGATCGTCCAACTTCAGGCCGAGATCACGTCTCTAAAATCCGAGTTAGCAGATAGGCAAGCTGCAGTTAAAACGCTCGAAAAAGCGACCCAACTTGTATTAATAAAGGGAGATGTGGTTATCGCACGTAACAAACATAAACGCTTTAGTTTTGATCTCCCAGCGGGGGCAACTCAAGTGCGGTTCTACGGGAGTTTCAAAGCTGATCAGAAAATAGAAGTATTGCTCCGGGACGAAGCAAATTACCTCAAGTGGCGTCAAAACAGTAGAAGTGGACGCTCCGTTTGGCGTGCAATTCCAGGTGTTTCCGGCGATGCGGATACCTCCAGGCTAAAAACAGGGAACACCTACTACCTGATTTTTTATTTTGCTCCCGCTTGTAAACTTTTGGCTTGCCCTAAACAGGCTATTATTAGCGCTGACTTTAGCCTCAATTATCAAGCCCCTTGAGAACATGTTCTCAAAAACTATTAATGAGGATCCTCAAACTCTGCCTGAAAAATCTAAACAGATGCCCTCCGCGTAGCACTTTATGCTAAAACACCACGTCTCAGTGGAACTTGCAACTAACCCCCTGACAATGTGCTATCGCCAAGCAAGGATGAAGGACATACTGAAGTCACTTTTGAAGCTGACGATAGATGTCACCTGTCTGAATAGCGAACTAAACGCTCACGCCGAGGGATATTCAGCCCATCTGGAAGGTTGATCGCTCTACAAGACAGTACGGTAATTACCAAACGATTGCAAAACAAAAGTTATGATCAGTTATATCAGGGAACTAACCCACCGAATTCCCCAACAGTCCCGGGTCTCTGGCTGAGGATAGGCATGCCCTCGACTTGATCATGGACTAGGGAGAAAGCGACCTTGACCAGATGAAGCCCAAAGTTAGCGTTATTGTTGCCACTACTGTTGACGGAAAAATCACTACCAGTGACAATGCCAGTTCCAAGTTCGCCAGCCGAAGAGATCTAGAACACCTACTAGAGGTGCGAAGCCACCACGACGCAATTTTGGCAGGTGCCAAAACCATTACTAACGACGATCCGACCTTTACCTCTGGCCCTCGTTATCAAGATATTCGTCAGAAACAGGGACTTCCACCAAACCCGATCAAGTGTGTGGTCAGTGGAAAAGGTAGCGTGTTGCCAACGGCACGCATGTTTCATCACAACGATGCGCCGGCTGCCGTTTTCACCACAGAGCAGATTCCAAATAGGCGACTACGAGAATTGTCGGAAGTGGCAACCGTTTACCATGTCGGTCAAATAGAAGTCGATTTTGGGCAAATTCTCCGGATCTTAGCCGACCGTTATAAGGTCCAACAACTATTGATCGAAGGGGGTGGAAGCGTCAATGCAGCAGCTTTTCAAGCTGGGATTGTCGATGATCTTTATCTCACACTTTGCCCAAAAGTTGCTGGTGGGACGAATGTGCCGACTGCTGTTGAAGGCCATGGCTTTACCTTGGCAGATCTGGTCGACTTGGAACTGCAACAGCACCAGATTATTGAAGGCGAGGTTTTCCTGCACTATCGTGTATGCTCTCGCTAGATCGACACCGATCGGAGATCAGACAGCTTTGTGAGTGCAACCTCAACGCGAGCGAGAATCGGCTTAAATATGTATGGTTCTGCTGTCTAGCCTTGACAGTCCAAGGGGAATTCGATAGAATCGGATTACTTAAATTGATTTGATACCCATTTATTAAGGTTATGAGAGCGATTGTACAACGCCATACAGGTAATCCTGACGTACTGAAACTGGGCGAGATTCCGTCTCCAGTTCCGTCTCCCACACAAGTATTAGTAGATGTCAAAGCCACAGCCCTGAACCGTGCAGATACACTGCAAAGAGGTGGATTTTACCCGCCCCCTGAAGGGGAATCAGAGACACTTGGCCTTGAATTGGCAGGGGTAGTAACACAAGTTGGCGATCAGGTCGAAGGGATCGCAGTTAAGGATCGAATTTTCGGCTTGATTGGAAGTGGTGGCTACGCTGAACAAGCAGTGATCGACTACCGCCTGGCGATGCCCATACCGGAAGGGTGGACTTTCGAACAAGCAGCCGCCGTAACAGAAGTGTTCTTTACAGCTAACGAAACCCTGTTTACCCGAGGTCAATTAGCAGCTGGCGAGACGGTACTTATCCATGCTGGTGGCAGCGGGGTCGGGTCGGCCGGTATCCAGTTAGCATACCAGGCAGGTGCTACAGTTTTGGTTACCGCAGGTTCTGAGCAGAAGATTGAGCGCACTAAAGTATTAGGAGCAACCGCTGGCATCAACTATAAAACACACGATTTCGCAGAACAGATATGGCAGTTAACTGACAACCAAGGTGTAAATCTAGTACAGGATTTTATCGGTGCAGACTATTTATCACGGAACTTATCGATCCTGAAGTTCGAGGGACGACTGGTCGTTGTTGGCTTGCTTAGCGGAGCCAAAGCAGAAATAGATCTTGGCTTGATTTTACGGGAACGGTTACAGATCCTCGGATTTGTTATGCGCCGGCTGCCGGTCGAAGAGAAAGCTCGAATTCGCAACCGCTTTGTCGAAAGATGGTTTGATGATCTGGTTTCAGGTCAGATCCAGCCGATGATCGATACCGTATTTCCACTGGAAGCAGCAGGTGAAGCACACAGATATATGGAAGCCAATCAGAATTTTGGTAAAATCATTTTGCAGGTAAGCCAGTAAGTCGATGTTGAGACTGGAACACATCTAGGCTTTTCAGGACGAATAGATACTTAGTCTCGATGATCAGACCTTAGACAACAAATAGCCAATTGATACTCATCCCTGATTTGCAGACTACTTAATCTGTCGTGTGGTTTAGCGGTTTCCCATGTGATAAAAAGGTGCTTGGGAAACCGTTTTAATGAAGCTATCTCAATTAACCCTTATGATTAGAGGCCTAGCCTGCATCTTGACTTTCTCAATCTCAAGTGATAAAATGGCGAGCAATTGCAACAATTAAGCATTTCGACAATATAGAGATTATGTAAGGAGCAAAGTTTGGCAAACCAGAATCGAGGCACAATCGGCCAACAGATAGAACTTCCATTTTCCGAGTCGGTTCGGATTAGTTACCAAAGTTTAATGCTCCGGTTTGGCCGGTCGATTATCACCACTGCAGGTATTACGCTCGGGATTGCTTTCCTGGTTTTCGTTGTCATTTCCAACGAAATTTCCACCTCAATCGTTGGAGGAAGTGCAAGTGAACAACTAATGGATCTGGGTGAGGAGCAGGAAACGGGCATTTCAACCAAAGACAAATGGTTGATTATTATGTCACTGATTGTTTGCGTCGTCGGTATCACCAATTCGATGTTGATGTCGGTTACAGAGCGTTTTCGTGAAATCGGAACCATGAAATGTCTGGGCGCCTTAGATCACTTCGTGGTGATCCTGTTTCTGCTCGAGTCTGGGTTTCAAGGGTTTGCGGGAGCGTTAGTGGGCGCTTTGATCGGTTTCGTGGCTTCACTTCTAATGAGCTTAGCAAATTTTGGCTTGGATATATTCATGGACTTCCCACTCTTAAGTGTTTTGCTTTGGATTTTGGGTGGAAGTGTTTTGGGAATGCTGCTAGCCGTTTTTGGTGCTGCTTTCCCTGCTTGGCGGGCCGCTAAGTTACCGCCGGCAGAAGCGATGCGGACGGAGGTCTAGGTCTATAGGCCAAAGACACGGTTTGTAAAGGGAAGTTTGAAACATGGCGGAAGTTATTGTAAAGACAGATCAGGTTGTAAAAGAGTATCGTATGGGCAACAATGTAGTTAAGGCCCTGAACGGTGTGAACTTGGAGATCTATCAAGGTGAGTATCTGTCCTTGATGGGACCATCTGGTTCTGGGAAGTCAACCCTTTTTAACATGATTGGGGCTCTCGACCGCCCCACCAAGGGTAGCGTTTTTATTGATGGCCAAAATACATCAGGTCTAACTACTTCTCAGATTGCCTGGTTAAGGTGTCATAAGATCGGCTACATTTTTCAGAGTTACAACCTGCTACACGTGATGACAGCATTAGAAAACGTTACCCTCCCGATGATTTTCGCCGGTTTATCGGTCAAAGAGCGAAACAAAAAAGGAGAGGAACTGCTGGAACTGGTAGGCCTGGATGATAGAATCTACCATTTGCCAGATGAATTGTCCGGTGGGCAACGGCAACGAGTGGCCGTTGCCCGTGCCCTAGCCAACGATCCTAATATTGTTTTGGCAGACGAACCAACAGCTAACTTAGATATGATAATTGGCCGGGAAATTATTACCCTTATTAAAAGACTGAATCAAGAGAAAAACGTAACCGTTATCTCGGCCACGCACGACTTAAAGATGCTAGATGTCTCGGATCGTATTGTCGATATTCGGGATGGTGTTGTAGAACGTATCCGGAATCGAGATGAGATCGAGCTTGAGGTTGGTGAAGTCACCGGACACTAGCTACTTTACCTTTTAAAGAGATTACCCGTTGGTGTATTGACATCCTTCTACGATAAACTGATCCCTTCCGGTTATACGACATTCATTCCTCAACTCTTCATTTTTCCTCCTAGTAAAGACCTATCCGCCCTTTTCGATCTCTATCTTGTCGAACCATAATTTTATTAATACTAGCTTGGGTAACACTATCCACTGATAAGATAGAAAACTAAACACACTATATAAGGAGTTTCGATGTCTCTTATTTCACCTGATGGGGGAATGCTCGTCGATTTGGTTGTACCGGACACACAGCGTTCTGAAAGGATGGCAGAAACCATCAATTTACCGAGGTTAGAAATCACAGATTACGATCTGCAATGGATTCACATTCTCAGTGAAGGGTGGGCTAGCCCGCTCCGCGGATTTATGCGTGAATCAGCATTTTTACAATCGTCGCACTTTAACGCTATTCGGCAAGAGGATGGTTCTTGGGTGAATCAATCTATTCCGATTACACTCGATGTTTCTAGTGGAGATCGAGAACGGTTAATCGATAGCCCTCGAATTGCGCTCTGTTTCAATGGGACACCCGTCGCCATCCTAATAGATCCTGAGTTTTATGCCCACCAAAAAGAGGAACGTGTGGCGCGAACTGTTGGTTTAACGCACGTTGGACATCCAACGGTTGAGCGTATTATGGCAATGGGGAATTATTTAGTAGGTGGTGAATTAGAAGTTCTAGCTCCGATCACCTATGACGATGGGCTGGATCATTATCGATGTTCCCCCGCTGAACTTAGAGCCGAGTTTGAACGTAGGGGAGCAGATGCGGTTTATGCCTTCCAACTGCGAAATCCGGTTCACAACGGACACGCCCTGTTGATGAACGATACTAGGAGGCAACTGAAAGCAGAAGGTTTTAGGAATCCAATCTTACTATTGCATCCGCTTGGCGGTTGGACCAAAGAAGATGACGTCCCATTGGACGTCAGAATGAAGCAGCATGATGCGGTGTTAGAAGATGGAATCTTAGATCCAGAAACAACCATCGTGGCCATTTTTCCAAGTCCAATGATTTACGGTGGACCGACAGAGGTGCAATGGCATGCTAAGGCACGTATTAATGCTGGTGCCGATCATTACATAGTTGGTCGCGATCCGGCGGGAATGAACCATCCTGAAACGGACGCACCAATCTATGACCCGTTCCACGGTATGAAGGTGTTACAATCAGCCCCTGGCTTAGAAAGACTCAAAATCATTGAGTTCAGGTTTGCCGCTTACGATACGGTAGCTGAACAGATGAGTTTCTTTGACCCTAGTCGAGCTGACGACTTCTTGACGATTTCAGGGTCAAAGATGCGGGAATATGCTCGAAATGGGGAGTCGCCACCCAAAGGATTTATGGGGGGAAAGGCTTGGCAGGTTGTCGCCGACTACTATGATTCTTTGACAGATGGCTAACCAGGGTTTTCTATCAGAAGAATGGCTGATTGATAATCAGTTGGGCGTTTAATCTTACCATCGGCGTGGGCTATCCACGGAGCATAGCCGATCAAAATTTGGGATGGCAACTATGGCTGCAAGCACTGACCGATCTGCTAGCCATTTACCTTAATTCAGTTGCCATTCGTTCCACCTAAATAATTATTGAACATAAGGATGAGAGAGAGCAAAAGACCAAATCGCAGGTAAACGTCAAAAATAGAGTACCTAGGTGGGAGAATTAAGCCTCAAGTAGTGTTGAACAGTTTCCGTAATTATATTTGCTGGCTAAGATTGGAGCGATAATGACAGATTAGAACTCATCGAATCAGTAGCCCAGAGCGAGTCGGCTATGCAGGAGAATAGAACCATGACCGAAGTGCAAATTACGATCCAGTTACCGCATCAAGTAGAATCAATGGAGCAGTTGGAAGCGGTGATAGATGCCAAGGAGCAACAGATCAAACCGGGATACTAATTCACGATTTTCCGGACGAATTATCTGCAGGCGGATGGCTACATATGCCCTGTCAGATGACAATGAAACTGGCCGAAAACGAGTCGCTTTTTTTGGTACATCCACCCAACACCCACGGCAAATTGATTGTCGCTCAGCGCCTTAATACCAATCTATGGCTGAGCCGTTTCGTCTCCAAGACCAGGCCATGTATGGTTCTCTGCATCTGAGAACGTCTCGTATTTGAGCCGCAGGTTTGCGTTTTACCTCGAAATTGCTTCGTGTTACCCATCCATTGTTTCAATCGTTGACGAAACTCGATATATACCGCAACATTTTCGCTCGTCAACGGGTCCTTACAATAATTAGCAATACGGTATTGGGATAACTTGCCCTAGGAGCTTGAGGGCATCGTCGTCAGCACCTCCTATCGTTAAGCTGTAGTGGATCTAGAGTCCTGCGGAGAACCTGCCTCCAAAACGTTTCTGTCTGGTCAGTTGTATCCTCAAAATGGGATGATTATCTTGTCGTCATGGCATCAGCCTGTGGATTCTACTCCTTTTTTAATTCACCCCAAGCCAGGGAAAGCGTCTTTCCCGACGGTTCTACGGCCAGGCCTTCGGCTTGAAAGTTGTTCGACACTTGAGCCGGAGTCAGCGCCCGGTCATAGATACGAACCTCATCTAGATAGGCTTGAACTGTGTCACAGTTGCAACCGTCTGACCGGTCTCCGATACCCAGAATTAATCCTCCTTTTTTGAGGCTACCTCCTTTCATAGTATATTTGTTAGCCTGTTTTCCATCAATATAGAGAATAACAGTGGTCCCATCATAAGTTCCGGCCAGGTGCAGCCACTTCTTAATTGGAATGTCGCCCTTGATATCGTGTTTAGCTGCATCGGTATTGGCGTTTGGTGTTCTGAGCCAGAAATTATGGCGATTATCGTCATCGTCGTAATATAGAGTGGCGACGTTTTTATTGGCCGGCATATCATCCAGCGAGATGATTCGATTCCAGCTATCGTCCAATGCTGTCACAAAGACCCAGCACTCGAGCGTAATTTGATCCCACGCGCGGTTGATTTTGGGTGGTTTGCTATCTTCCACTTTGAGATAATCCTCGGCGCCATCCAATAGCAGGCATTCGTTGACTTTACAATCTGCTTTTTTGGCTAATTCCGGGTCGCCAACGACTTTACCCACTAACCCGCTAAAGTCGTCTTTGATCTCTTTTTTGTTGAAGGTGGCTTGATCAAATGACCAGTAGGCGACCAATCATTCCTTCACTGCCCCTCGAGAATGGGCCAGGCTCAGATAACCAAACAGGCAGATTAGCATCGCTGGGCAAAGTTGAATAGATTTGGCTAATAACGTGAGCAAATTTGATCGTAACAGTAACTTGTTCATTGATTCTCTCCTTCATTGTTAAACTTTATCGTTAAATCATGTCCTCGACTCAACCAAATGGACTCAATCCCACCCCCGGTCGGAGTCGAGGACGCGCTTTCGCAGAAACGGGTTGGCCGACATCTAACTGACGGGGCTGGGAATTACTAATTAAGGGGCAATATCCACCAGCCGTAAAACCCTCTGCGAATCCGAGGCTCGACGGTCAGACACTGACCAGCGATCAATAGAAAACACGGAAGTTACCTGCTTTCTCGATCTGTATTTGGGTTAAAGAGCCACCAGAGCCGTAACCCGAGTTTATCTCTGGCGACTCCTTTTTTTACTATACCTGTGCGTAGGTGAGCCCGGATAATCTCGCCCTCGACCATACGCTATTTTCCACCCTATGCGTGACGAATTGGAATCTCAGCAGCATAACTTCTACCTACTTTTAGAATACGCAAATTTGCTGGATCCAACACCTTCTCTACCTTCTAAGCCGTGTAGCATTGAATAATATCGATAATCAGACCGATGTCATCCCGTGCGGATGCAATCGAGGTGTGGCAAGATGTACCATTGGTAATGCAATCGTGGAAATGGCGAAGTTCTTGTACAAAAGCACTATGCCAGTCAATGGCAGGTTGACTAGCATATGAGGTGCCAGCTTGATCAATTCCTTGTACCGTCAGTGCGGAGAGCTGACCACATGAAAAACCGGTTGGGTAGGAGAGAATCACACGTTTGTCACTGCCATAGACCTCCAAGGTCTCCTTGAAATCCCACAAATTGGGTAAATCTACCCAACTGGCGACTAACCGATAGCCGGACGGATATTCCAGCGTATAGGTAATGGCGCGACCGTCATTCCAAATCTCTGTGTTGACGACCTTTGTCGGCATTCCGAGCATGACACGCATCCCATAGATGTCGTGAATCATACTACCGGAGAGTAGGCCAAAGGCTCCTATCACATGCGGTTCATGATCACCAATGGCTTGTTGGTGACCACCGCCATATATTTTAAAATCTGCGGCCTCTTTCCGCTGGGTCGGTGAATCTGGCAGTATATCGTTGAATCGGCGAATATCGAATTGTCGCAAATGCAGATTGTTACTGGGATGCAGATGATTGACCTGAGCGAACAGAATGTCGTCCATTGTCTCGACCTCTTGCCTGGCATAGACAAAGGCAGGATCGTACACCTTCATATAACCAACCTGACCTACAGTTCCAGCCCGTTTTTGCGCAGCGATAATCCGATCCGTCTCTTCTAGGGAAGAACAGAGCGGTTTTTCGACAAAGACGTGTTTCCCTGCTTCAAATGCAGCGATCGCAGCGGTTGGTTTATGCCCACCGGCACAGTGTAAGACGGCGTCTACATCACTCTCCAGTAGCTCAAAATAGTTAGTCGTAAAGCTAGAGACCTTGAATTTACTGGCAACATATTCAGCCGCTTTAAGAGACAGGTCACAAACCATTGTCACTTCAAAGAGATCCGGTAAATTAGCTAGGTTTGGCATATGCTGAACTTGGGCGATAGCTCCACAGCCAATTACGCCAATCTTGAGACGTTTCATCGTTTAGCCCTCCAAAAAGTCAGGATCCGCGGTACGATAGGTAAGCGCGTTCCAGGTATCAGCCAATTGGTGCATCTGTTGAAACATTGGGTAGAGAGTTTGCCAAATAGTATCTCGGGCTTCCAGAGCGCTAGCTTGATCTCCATTGGCCAATAAAGGCAGTTTTTCCTGCTGTACCCGATGTGCTGATTGGACGGCTTTCATCAACGCATCCGCCGCTTGTTGCTGATTTGTTACCAGATCTTCAATCGTCGTATCCTGATCCTTCGGCACATCGTAAGAGGTCGATTGACTAAAGTGTGGAGGAGCTTTGGTTTCTGTATCAATCCAGCCGGTGTGGGTAGGCTGAATGTGTGGCGTCACAGATAAATACAGAATAACGGGCTCATCTCCAATATTACGGACAGTATGAGGCTGGTCTACGAGTGCGATGCACATTTGCCCCGGCTCCACAACCTGTTTTTCCCCCTCTATTTCAAACTCGGCTTTTCCCTGTAGGACGAGGAAAATCTCGTGACCTAAATCGTGGGAGTGCCCGAGACCCGGTTGGTTACCTCCACTGATGCTACCGGTCTCAATGCGGATAAATCGAGCACGGATCTGTGGTGTCACCAATACATTGCGGATATCTTTACGGTAATCGTATACTTCGAAACTCATCTCTAACTCCTTTGTCAGCAAAAGCGGATGTACGGTTTACTGAAATGGTGCCTCTATCATACAGACATCTGAGAATATTGCAACTATTTTTCTTGCCCGCGACGTTTTTGGGTGAGAAAGCTGTAGAGTCCGTGATTCTGTAGATTTCGAATATCTCCATTTTAGTCTTGCCTTTTTAACTGAACACCTCTATCATATCCGGCCAGATAAGCAGAGGAATTTTTGTCATGTCGATTCAAGTTGGGTTTATCAGGGCTGGTGGCCATGCTCATGGACATATATATGCGTGCACTAATAATCAAGGTTGTCGAGATCGACGCTATTTGTGATATTAAAGAGGAGACGGCTGATAGTGCCGTTCCAGAGTTCGGTGGTAAGAAGTATGCGAGTTACCAACAGATGCTAGAGAGAGAAGAATTGGATGCGGTCCATGTTGCTGTTCCGACCTTCGCTCATTACGATGCAGAGGTCCTGGCCGCTCAGAAAGGCATTCATCTGTTCTTAGAAAAGCCCATAGCACCAACGATGGAAAAGACGTTGGGAATCCTGGAAACGATACGACAAGCCAATATAATTTCCTGTGTTGGGTATCAAATACGGTATACTGGACATATATCCAGCAAGCTAAGTCGTTTCTACAAGGTCGAACTGTCGGGATGGCGATTATACACCGCTGGGGAGGGTTACCAGACACGCCCTGGTGGCGGGTAATAGCTCAATCCGGTGGGCAACTGGTTGAACAAACCACACATCAGATCGACCTGTTACGCTATTTAGTAGGTGAGGTGGAGGAGGTCCACGCTTATTACGCATTGCGAACCTTAAACGGAGTGGAGTATTTGGATGTACCCAATGTTTACGCCTTGACGCTAAAGTTCGAAAATAGTACTATCGGTGCTCTCTCAGTTCCTGTTGTACTTCGCGAAAAGGGGGTGGGAATAGCGGTATTATAACCTGATTCTGGAAGACGCGTGCAGATTGGCAGTAGAGATGATATCCAGACTCCCTTCAACGGTGCCACTGAGCTGGGCATCGTCCTTGAATGAGGATATTGATACTGCGTTCATAGAGGCTATACGGACCGGAGATCGGTCAGGAATCTTGTCTGATTTTGAGGATGGCTGTCGATCGCTGGATATAATGTTGGCCGCCAACAAATCCGCTGAAATAGGGTAACCGGAACCAACCTATTTTTCAATATGATAAAAGACTACCAACCAAATTAACCAGATTAATAGAGAGAAAGGCGTTTAAAAATGGCAAATTTAAAATATGCGCTCATCGGTTACGGTAGACGAGGGAAAAGTCATTTGAGCGTGGTAATGGCCTTACAAAGAACCTTTGATATTGTCGGTGTTTGCGACGCGGATTTGCAGTCAGCAGAAGAGGGAGCGGCCGTAGCCAGCACTGGTCGATCTATCCCAGTTACCGCCTATACAGACTTACCCAAAATGATCGACCAGGAGAAACCCGATATTTGCGACGTGGTTGTTCCTGTGGATCTGCACCATGTTGTATCTTGTTACTTATCGATGCGTGGTATTCACCATAATGTTGAAACAGGGTTGGCACCGACTTTAGGATTGATGGAACTCATGATTGAAACTGCTAGACAGCATTCGGTCAAACTCCAAACTTCGGAGAACTTTCCCTTTGTACCTGTTGAGCAGTTTGTCTGTCACTTGATCCGATCTGGTGTGATCGGTCCAGTTCACAAAACCTACCGTCTGTTTTCGACCACGGGCTACCACGGGTTAGCCGCCATGCGCTGCCGGATGAATGCCGCCCCTATCGCTGTCAGCAGTATTGGACACGGTATGCCAGTGAGGTCTTACGTTGACCGGGCCAGACGAGATTTCTCCTCTGAGCGTCTTGAATTCTATGCCGTCGATTACGATAATGGCGGGATGGGAATTGCGATGGTCGGCAACAAAAACGGTTGTTTAGGACGCAATCAATTAGTCGGGTTCGAGACCTGTGGGGAATGGGGCACTATTATTACCAACGGCAATCAGGGGGCAACAGGCGGTGAAACCATCAACGTCTGTACGGATGAGGATATCACCAAACGGGCAGGCAAAGCACAGACCTACGCCTTTGAGCGGGAGTACACCGAAGACGATCAACTGAAACGAATCTATGTTGAGTTACCCAATTCGCTAGGTGGAACTATGGAGTGGGTTAATCCTTACCATAGCCTGGAGATTGGGGAGAGTAGCATCTCGCTCGCGACCATGTTAGATGGAATTGGCCAGGCAGTTCGTGAGGATAGCGAGGTCTTATGGACAGGCGAAATGGGACGCGCAGACCAGGAGATGGTGATTGCGGCCGCCCGGTCAGTACAATCGGATCGACGACCGGTTCCTATACCACTAGCAATCGACCCACAAGAAGAAGATCAATTTGATCAACGCTTTATCGACCATTTTGGAGCTCATCCCAGAGCGGATATCGAGAAAGCGTTAGCGGTTAATTTTAAAGCCCGTTAATATCTGGACTTGTACTGTAGAGTTGCTGTTTCAGCCAAGTTTGTTGACCACTGGTACGAATCTATAATCTCTAAACCTGCAACCTATAATTCGATTTCTTCTGGAGCACGGTCACGAATCATGTCAAAATAACTTTCATCGGGCTGGCGTGCAGCCTCTTGTGCAACCTTGTCATTCATGGCCTTTAGACGATTGACGAGGGTTAACATCAGGTGTTTCAGTATTGGATCGACCTCTTTCAACATCGACAGTAGCTGTTTTCGGCTCAGGTTTATCACCTCTGTGGATTCTAAAGCACGGCAGGAGGCCGTTCGCTTTTGCTCCTTGCCACCAAACAGAAACATTTCGCCGAAGATCTCGCCCTTACCAAAAGTTGAGAGGGAGATGATTCGATCTGCGTTTTCCAAATAAACCTCTATCTTGCCAGACTTAATAATATAGGCCGTATCGCCGGAGTCTCCTTGCCGGAACAGGAGATCTCCGGTTTGATATTTTTGACTTGAAAATTGATACTTGTCCTCTGAAGGCATGCTTCCTCCCTAATCAAATTAATTTATTAACCAACTGTAAAAACATTGGTCAAGTTATTCCAAGATTGTTATTTGATTATAGCAAACACTGGAGTTTGACTCAAGAATTAACGTGGGTTCGACATAGGGATCTAGAAAACGATAGCCGGAAAATTGCCCAATTCATCCAGGCGAATATTCAGTCGGGACTTCTCTCTTAATCGATGCTGGGGCCGAGCACATTCGATGATCTACGAAGGCTAACTCACCCAGCAGGAGTCCGGGACAGGTAATTGGTACTAATTAATGCTGTTTGATCTGGCTCTTTCAGGCTAGAGGGAAGCAGTGAATCCTCTTGGATCCTCTGCACTTAGAGGGTCACTCCAGAATCACTATCTAGTGTAGCTGACTGTAGGCTTCTTTGTGCCAAATCAGCGACATAATCATCCAGCGGACCTTATAAGGGGCGAATGTGCTGGCGTACATTCGTGAAGCTTCACCAATAAAATGCCCCCTCAGATTGAGGGTAAGAATCCAGCATCTTGCTCAGAGCTATATTGGATTTGCCCTAGATTCCTAAGATTCCTATTCCTGATTTATCGGGTTGGATCAAGAGTGGATATACTCAAGAAGAAAAGAGGAGATCCAGATCGAGTTTCTCGGCCACACGGTTAAGGGTGGATTGATGATCAAGGCTGATCGGGATGCCGATTTGCGCCCACTCCTGCTCTCGCTGGTATTCGAGTGTCCCCGGCAGGTTGGATTGGTCGTAGCCGGGGGCAGGTGTCATCCGTTGGATGTTGTGTTGGTGGCGATCTACCTCCTGCTTGAAACTATCGGGATCGCGAAAACGGGAGATGTCGATGGCGCAAATGAAAGCTCCTTGGTTGGCACCTTCCCAGGCATCGGAATTTGCCTCTGGATCGAACATCCAGATCCCAGCCATAAATCCACCTAGCATATGGGCGACAGCACCCAGTCCAATAAACTTAAAAAAGGTGGCCGGGATGTTCTGGAACAACTGCTCCTGCGACAACTCCCCGCTACCCCCAATGTAGGCGCCCATGTCGATCACGATAGGTGGTTCTTGCCCAGCCGGAATAGCGAAACTCATCGGTGACGCTCCGGAAGCTGAAAGGATGGATTGGCCAGGGCCTGGTGTAAAACGATGGGCAGAGGTAGCAAAGCCGATACAGTCTTCGGCTAGGGCCATCCGTGAGTATTTACCCGCTCCACCGAAATGGAAGTGGTTGCGGGTGACGGCTCCGGCCATGCCGTATTCCTTAGCCCTTTGAACAGCGAATTGTGCTGCTTGATAGGAAGGGAAATGTCCCATACCGCCATCTCCATCGAAAACAGCTGTGGTGGGGCCCGTCTCCGAGCATTGGATATTCGGCCTGGAATTGACCTTTTGGTCCATCATCATCTGAGTATAGCCGTCAATTTGTTGCGTGCCGTGACTAAAAACGCCCCGCAGATCAGTTTGAACCAACAGGTCTGCTATCAAGCTGGCATCATCTTGACGGGTACCCACTTCTAGAAACGCTTGCCGGGTAAAGTCTTTCAGCCGGTCTGATGACAGGCGAACAAATTCCGTAGGGACAGTATTCATCTATGCAACTCCTAAATGGGCAATAGGCTTTTAAAGTTAAGAGGTGGAACTAAGAACTTACTATTTTAATTTAAATGCGACAGGCTGACAGATAAAATCGGTCTCGGGTAGCAATCCTAATGGTGTGAATGGCAACTCTTGAATCGGGGACAACCGGAACATATAAGCCAGAAACGGTTATTTTAACGAGCGGTCCAACCCAGGTCAATAACCCAATCGGCCCCGGTTACCACGCCGGCAGCCTCTGAACAGAGATAAATAACCAAAGCTGCTACCTCTTCTGATGTAATTAGCCGCTTAATGGCTGCCGGGGACAGCATTACCTGCTCGATCACCTCCTGTGGTGAGAGTTGACGGGTACGCGTTTGGTCGGCAATCTGATTTTCGACCAATGGGGTTTTCACATAAGCGGGGCAAATGGCATTGACGGTGATTCCGTGTTGCCCCCCCTCCAAAGCGGCGGTGCGTGTCAGGCCGATCAATCCGTGTTTGGCCGTGACATAGCCTGATTTAAAGGGCGAAGCCACCCGCCCGTGGATAGAGGCGATATTGATAATCCGCCCCCAGGCGTTAGCCTGCATGCTTGACCACACATATTTGGTCAGCAAAAAGGGGGCGGTTAACATGACAGCCAACATGTTTTTCCACACCTCTAACGGGAACTGGTCGATGGGATCAATATGCTGAAATCCGGCGTTATTGACCAGGATATCGACCCGATTGTATCGGTCGATTGTCTCATCGACCAGACGTCTGCACGCGGCTGGTTGTAACAGATCGACCTGGACAAAGTGACCGTCAATTTCCGTGGCGGTAGCCCACCCCTGCTCCTGATCTATATCTGCAATCACCACGCTGTCTCCATTCTGAACCAAGGCGGTGGCGATGGCCTTTCCGATCCCACTGGCGGCCCCGGTGACAATTGCAATGCGTTCCGACATATTAAATTTTCATTCCATCAGAGTCAAAAGCCTTTTATGGTAGGAATTGATAGCTCCCTATCCACCATCAACTATCCTACAGTAGATCTACATTGTCAATCCGGTAGAGGACATCAGACTGAAGTAGACCTCCTCACCCTGAGCCAGTTGTTGTAGATCGATCCACTCGTCGTGCGTATGCGCTTGGGCAACATCGCCAGGTCCCATCACTACCACCGGAATACCGGTTCCGTTGAAACTGCTGGCATCGGTACCATAGCCAGCGCCAACGGGTTGGTGCGGTAGTCCTAGTCTGTTCAAGGTCTGTTGAATAAATGCAACAAAGCGCGGATCCTGGTCTGGACTGAGCGGCGCACAACTGACGTCAGGTGCCACCTGTTCGACTATCATTTCGGGATCTGCACTCCTTAACCGATCTAAAACTGGTTCAACCGCAGAGAGTACCTGTTCCTGATCCTCACCGGGAACTACCCGACGGTCGATCTGGATTTCACAACTCTCCGGGATAATATTGATCTGGCTACCGCCTTGAATCAGGTTGATGCTGCATTGAGCCTCCCCCGTTAACGGACAGGTAGCTCCTAGATTTGGGATGTAGTTTGTCTCTACAGCTTGGACCACCTGTACCATCATGCTGATGGCCGACTGACCTCGACTGGGCAACGACGAATGAGCCGCAATACCTCGTGTTCTGATCCGCCACCTGACAGCACCATTGTGTGCAACTACCAGGCGAGATTGGGTCGGTTCACCAACGATGACACCCGCCGGCGTCCAGCCCAGAAAAGGCAGGTTATTATCGACAAAGGTGGTAATGCCGATCTTGCTTACCTCTTCGTCCAGGGTGTAAAGAATCGCCACATTATTCGCTGGGTCCGGTGTGAATGAATAGCGTTTCAGCGCCTGTAGCATGGCGGTGCCACTAGCTTTGGTATCACAAGCGCCACGACCGTAAAGCCGCTCCTGCCGAATCTCGCCAGCGAAGGGGTCGATCGTCATACCGGCCACGCTAACGGTATCCAGATGACTTTCGAACAGCAACCATGGGGCCTGATCGGAAACCTGATGCGAAACCAGTAGATTAAAGCCGTTTGCAGTCACGGGTAGGCGCCGTGTTGTGAATCCCAGGTTCTGGGCATAAGATTCCAAGAAAATCGACAACTCCAATTCAGCATCGGCTTTACCGGAGATATGAGAATTGACGGTATCGAAAGAGACCATCGCTTGCAGTAAATCCTGAGA
Organism: Candidatus Poribacteria bacterium; assembly: GCA_030748495.1. Classification (GTDB taxonomy): domain Bacteria; phylum Poribacteria; class WGA-4E; order WGA-4E; family UBA9662. The sequence goes on from JASMLX010000006.1 coordinate 43,504, forward strand.
TGAATCAAATTTGCGCTTCATCGGTAACAATAGCTGTTTTTGATACTTGCGGGGTTAGGTATCGATGGATTGTCAAACATTAGCATAGGTAACCTACCTGGATTTACCGGATTTGTCAACTTAAAGATGACCTTAATTCGTCGAAGAAGACGGTTGCCCCTTTGTGTTCCGACGCTTGTATTTGACCGTTATTTTGGCAAAGGGAAATATACTGCTCGATCAGATCCTTCCGCTCACTGGAAATCAGATCTTTAGCCGTTTTTACTCTGAGTCGATAGACACATATCGAGGCTTTTCCCCCCTCTGACGCACGGTGGCGTTATCGGCTGGCGCCATAATCTGATCAAAGTGTTCAAGGCTACGATCGACGATCTCAGGTGTTAATCCCACCTCTTCAGCAGTAGTGCCTAGATCGTTCTATCAACATTACTGTTTTTAATGGGACTGCCACTAATACCAATTACTGCTATAATTGGTGAAGTAAATTAAGAAAAACATTTTAGAAACTGTTGGGTAGTATTATATGTACATCAGCAAAAACAAATATGAAAAACTAACCCAACAGGTCAAAAAATGATAAAGTTCAAAGTCCAGCCAACCACAGAGAAAATCAATGCCAATGGAGGATTAACCTTAGTCGGTAGACTTTTAAAACCAACAGTCTAAGAAACTAAATAGAACGACGCCGTCACCGTGATCAGGGCATTCAGCTCATCGTCAGAAATTCCGATGCCGCGAGCTTTTTCGATCCGGTTTCGCGTGCAGACCTGACAACTGCGCAATATCGTCACGGCAAGGCCGATCAGGTGTTTCTCTCGTTCACTAAGCAGGTCTGTGTTGTCCGCCTTCTTGAGGCGATCCACGATCAACGGGTCGTCGTAAGCTATATCAGGATTCTTTCAAGAACTGGGGTAGGGTCATGTAATGAATTTCACATCCACGCTACCGAACGGCGGGGCATCAACCCTGATGCGGCAGTTCTCGTCGATGGGAATCAGGCTCGGGATCGACCCGGTCAAAATGATCTGGTTGGCGCCGAGCCTGTCGCCACGATCCCGCACAACTTCCATCAGCCATCTCAGCGAGGAACTGATCGTCTGGATCAGCGCGGGGCCCTTGCACTCATCGAGCAATCGATCATCGGCGAAGATCGCCAGCGACGGATCTCCACAGGCCTTCTTGCGGCTGATGCCATACCCCGTGACAAAACCGGCGTGGATTGCGTTGTGAGCGATCAGTTCCCCTGCCGATGGCCGTTCACCTCGCATCACGTGATTGTGCAGTTCGATTACAGGAACCACGCGCGAGACACACAGGGGAACCTCGATTTCGGAAAAATCACTCTCCGTCGGTTCACGCGACAACTCCACCGCCAACTCACCCTCAATCGCAAGCTTCGTATATTCCGTATGCGATAGCACAGCGCCCGACGCATGTCGCTCCGAGTCGTATAGCCTGCCGGTAACACAATGATTAATCCCGAGTTGGGCGCGGATTCTCGGCGACGTGCAGCCGACCTTGTAACCGATAACCCGTTCCCCCCGGTCACGACGCAATTGCGCTATAGCGGCTTGAAGTTCATACCCCTGGGCAACGTTAAGCACAACCCCCTCGGCAAACAGCGTGCCGGGGTTGTGGGCGTCGTAATCGGCAAGCTGACGGGACGCCCATTGCATGATCCGCGATGTATCAGAAGTTTCGGCTTGAGTCATCGTCTGAATGTTTGGTTATAGCTATTTCACCTGCCTGTTTGGGCCGAGATCCACCTTCTCCCTGCTTAAACTTTCTGCGGATGGTGGATTTGTGAACAGCAATCGCTTTTGCTATTATCGTTTGACCTTGACCTAACTCGGCGGTTTAAGAAGCCTTGATACTACCACCGCTTGCCCCTTAAACGCCTATCCGCTGTTGTAACATTCAGGATACTGGACTAGAGTTGCTGGCGCCAGAAGGTTACCGTGATAACGCACTAGGTTGAGCCGGGGTATAGATGACCTACCTAGATGTATTGGATTTGTCAACTTAAAGATGACCTTAGTTCGTCGAAGAAGACGGTTGCCTCTTTGTGTTCCGATGCTCGTGTTTGACCGTGTTTTTGGCAAAGAGAAATATACTGCTCGATTAGATCCTTTCGCTCACTGGAAGTCAGATCTTTAGATATTTCTATCCGGGCTCGATAGACACATATCGAGGCTTTTTCCACCCGCTGACGCACGGTGGCGTTATCGGCCTGCGCCATGGCCTGATCAAAGTACTCGAAACTGCGGTCGACGATTTCAGGCGTTAGTCCCACCTCTTCAGCAGAAGGGAAACATCCAGGGTGTCGATTGGTGGCCTCAGCATTATCGTGGATCAGGTCGATGTAATCAATCATCGACGGTGCTGCCTGCCGGTAGTGCAAATCCGCAAATTCTTCCAGTACCTTTCTATCATCCAATGTCGGATCCCAGATTAAGCGGGAGATGAGGTGGTTTCTCAGGTCACATAGCTCGCCTGAATTCCCATTTCCATTGGCTTGCATAAACAGACCTTTGGCATTATTGCGGAGAAAATAGCGCACATTGGGACCGATGCTTCTCAGATTTGGAAATGGCAAATCGTAGGCCTTGAAATTGGTATTGTAGTTCCAAACCCAAATATCGTCGCAGATCTGTCCCCATTGATCCATATCCTGACAAAAGGCGTGGTTTTTAGAACAATTGGGATCGTCGATAGCATGCAAGGTACAGCACTCGATGCTGCAGAGTTGGACCTGAACATTCTGCCGGGGACGAGTGGTCTTCGGAGCCTGTCGTGTATACCAATAGGCTAGGGTGCCCACTTTAACCGCCGGATGGACCAGTTCGACTTTCTCGGCCACCGAATTGACAAAAGCGAGTTGGGATCCCATCGGTGTTCCCTGTTGCTGGTTAATGGCCTCACAATTGTCACATCGGCAGTAGCGGTTGGTATCGGCCTGGCTGACGCTAATATTTTTGAGGTCTGGCTGAGCATTGAGTTGCCGGATGACCGATTCGGTTGCAATCCGGATCACCTCCGGGTTCGTTACGCACAACTGAGGTCCGCCACCGTGAGTGTTGCGATCCCGCTCTCCGTCTACCAGAGCGTAAAATTCCAGATGATCATCTCCATACTGGCTGAAGGGCAGCAACGAATGAAAGGAGTGGTTGATTAAATTCTGAGGAGTCTTACCACCCAATTTTATCTCTGTTGCAACCGTATTTACCCGCAATCGGGCTGCAAACTCAGGACGGTCAGAACACTCTTTATAGTAGCTCCAACGAAAGGAGAACGACGGTTGGTATTGAAATCGGCCACACGGAATTCTAGGGCTTACACCATCGGGTTGTGCGAAGTTGGGCACATGGGTATGGTCAGCGGTCAAAAAACGGACGCCCAACCCATCCTCCAGAAATTGGTAGACGCCGTACAAGGTTCCTCTTACCCCCTGACCGGCGATCTTCACCAGATCCGGCGCAACCTCGATTTGAAAGGCCTCGCTCTGATCGACATCAGCGGATTCCTCTACTAATCCAATCTGGATTTGCCCATCTCCGGTTTTCGTATTGGTAAGGGTTAAACGGTTGCCATAAGCCTTCTCAAACCAGTATTGGAACTCCTCAGCGGCGTATTGTTCAGACGGACCGGCCTGCGCTGAGACATAGATCTGCCAATCTTCGATTTCTGAACAGAGCAGGTGGGAATCGGCTAGATGGTTCCGAAACAGGGTTTTTGTATCTGACATGGGTGTTTCCACCTCGCTTTTACAGGATTTCTGTAGATGAAAATCATGTAAATGTCCAGGAAAGGGGTATAAACATTTTTTGCTCTTTAATGCAACTGAGGTTCAGTTCGCAGGTTCAACCTATTGAGATTCTTCACCAACTCGTCGGCGATCTGTACGATGGGGGTAAGTTTAAGCAACACAAGTATCTAGGCTTCAACTTCTCGACAGGGTCGGAAACAGGATTATCCTTTCTTCCTCAATTGCCAAGGCTAGAACATTGATCTATGAGCGACGTAGAACTCGACCCGGTAGCTGGTTGGTTACTGCGCTGTTCGCTATAACTCGTTGACCGTTGACCAGCACATGCTCCACACCAACTGCAGGTTGGAGAGGATCCGACCAGGTCGATTTGTCAGCCAAGGTTTCCGGGTCAAAAACGACTATATCTGCGGCCAGTCCCTCTTTCAATTGCCCTCGATCTTTCAATCCGAACCGTTCGGCCGGGAAACCGCTCATTTTCCAAATCGCTTCCTCCCAGGATAGTAGTTGCCTCTCCTTGACGAACTTTCGTCCGAACTGAGCAAAGCAGCCGTATCCTCTGGGGTGTGGATGTGGAATTTCATAAACTCCATCACTGGCTATCATCATCCGTGGATGAACGGCAGTATGATTCAAGATCCGTTCCGATTTCTCTTCCGGTATTTGCCAGAACATAATCAGCGTTTCAACCCCCTCTTCTTCTACCACTAAATTGTAGGCAAATTCGTCGATGGGTTGGTTGACACTCTCCGCCGCCTCTTGTAAGGTCATACCAATATAACGACCTGACTGTGTGTAGCCAATAATAGAGAGATCTTTCTCCAAATTGGTGCTAAGATGCTGAATGGCCCGCTGTTTGGCGGCGGGTTGCTTCAACTTGTCGATCATCTCCTCCGGGCTGCCCGTTTGCAGGTCCATCGGTAGCCGCATCGCTAAATGGGTCATACCAGCAGGATAGAGATAAGACTCAAAGGTCAGATCTAAGTCTTCCCGATCTACCTGTTCCAACACCGATTGCGTTACTTCATCCACCCGTTCGTGCGAGATGTGAACCGGAATCTCAGCCTGACGACAAATCTCCAATGTCTCTTCCCAAGCTGCCTGTCGTCCTAATAATTCGTAGCGAATATGAGCCGCGTACAGACCACCGTATGACTGAACCAGACGACAGAGCGTCACCAACTCGTTCAGATCCGCATTGGCCCCCGGCTGATAGTCGAGACCCAGACAGATACCGGTCGCTCCCGCTTCCATCCAGCTACGCGTTGCCTGCTCCATCTGTGTCAGTTCATCCGGTGCAGCCGGGCGATCCTCCCAGCCCATGGCAGCTAATCGGACAGTACAGTGTGGCACTTGCGGACAGACATTGGCTGGTGTTCGTCCGGCAAATATCTCCAGGTAAGCCTCCGGCGTCTGCCAGTTAAAGGCTTCAGCGGCTAACTCAGATGGAAAGTCGGCGTAAGCGAATTTGGTGTACTGCCAAAACTGGCTAGCGGTTTGTGGGTCTAACCCAGTCCAGCCGAAACCATCTGGTGCCAGCAACTGGGTTGTTACGCCTTGAATTACGCCAGCATGCTGATCGCGTCCGCCTAAAAGCGACATTTCGGAGTGGACGTGAACGTCGATAAAGCCGGGGCAGACGATTCGGTCAGTAGCATCGATTACCTGCTGCCCTTTTTTTTGACTCAGATCTCCAACAGCGACAATCCGGTCATCGACAACACCGACATCGGCAACAAAACCAAGCTGATTTCTGGTTCCATCGATCACTGTTCCATGTTGGAAAATTATATCAAAGTCCATAGGAATTCCTCCATCTTGAGCAACTATCCGGCTGAAAGCTGAAAGTTAAGGAAAAGCTGTTTCACTATCCACCATTCAGATTTGGTAACAGGCAGCCTGATGGTCGTCACTAACATCATATAGATCTGGTTGGTTTTCTAAGCATCGGTCTATTCTGACCGGACAACGAGGATAAAAGCGACAACCTGATGTGGCTGAACCCCGCATTTCCTCCTCGGCTGGCAAGTCGATTTCCCCTTTCCATCTGATAGCGGGATCCGGTAGTGGAACAGAATCCACCAGTAGTTTGACGTAGGGATGATGTGGACGCTCAATCACCTTTGTAACCTTTCCCTTCTCTGCCACCGAACCCTGGTACAAAATGTAGATCTGGTCACCAATTTGGTAAGCGGTACTTAGGTCGTGGGTAATGTAGAGAAATGAGATTCCGGCTTCCTCCTTCAGGCGTAGCATTACATCCAGAATCGAAGCGCGTAATGAAGCATCTATCATCGAGACAGGTTCATCGGCCACGATCAATTTCGGCCGAACTAGGTAGGCCCGTGCCATCATAATCCGTTGACGTTGCCCTCCACTCAGTTGATGCGGATACTTTCGTAAAACATCGTGCCCCCGTAGGCCAACCGCATTTAGTGTTGACTCGACCAGTTGGCGTGCCTGGTCTGAATTATCGCTCAAGCCGAAATTCTTGATTACCAAATCGAAAACGTGCTGAATTCGATAAAAGGGATTATAAACGCCGAAAGGATCCTGAAAAATGGCTTGGACGTTACGCCGATAGTCTCTCATCTGTTTCGAGTTAGCTATCGAGATGTCTTCGGTTTCTTCAGCCACTCCTTGATCCTTTTTACTAATCTTACTGACCTGTACACCTTGATAGATTACTTGACCGGAGGTCGGTTGTACAAAACCGAGAATCAGATTAGCTAAGGTTGTTTTGCCACTTCCGCTCTCACCTGCAATAGCTATAATCTTAGCGGGTTGATGGGCAATTTTTAGATTGAAGTCTTGCAGAGCAACAACGGCCTGTTTGGTTCGCCCATTTCGTTGCTGGTAGATTTTGGTGGCGTTAGACAGTTCTAGCAACATCGGTATTTTCGTAGGCATGGCAGGCCACTGATTGTTCAACTCGGATCAAATGGGCCTTAGGTGCGATTGATCGGCATTGATCGGTAACAATTGGACATCTCAACTGAAAGATACAGCCGGGTGGAGGATGACGAGGGTCATGGGTTAAACCTTCTGTAACTTTCAGTGGTTTTTGCTCTTTTAGAGAGGGTATAGACTCAATCAATAGTTGTGTGTAGGGATGGCTGGGATTATTAAAGATATCCCTGACCGCTGCAATTTCGACAATTTTCCCGGCGTACATAACCGCAATTCGATCTACTATTTGCGCCATCAATCCCATATCGTGACCAATTATGATCATCGAAACACCCAGCATCTGTTTGACTCGCAGAATGGTTTGCGCGACTACCCGCTGCACCACTACATCTAGCGCACTGGTCGATTCATCGGCAATGATTAGGCTAGGGTTGAGTGCAATTGCCATCGCAATACAGACCCGTTGTTTCATACCACCACTAAGTTCATGCGGATACATCTGATAAATTCGCTCTGGTAGTCCAACCATCCGTAATAGTTCCAAAATCCTATTTTTAATCTGATCCGCACTCAGTTTGTCTGATCCGGTTGTTTGGTGGGTCAAAATTACGTCTTGGATTTGGCGATAGATTCTCATGGTTGGATTGAGTGAGTTCATCGCCCCTTGTGGAATTAGGGCTAACTTCGACCATCGCAGTTGACGCATTTTGCCTTCTGACAAGGTGAGCAGATCTTTCCCCTGCAGTCGTACTTCTCCAGAGACGATTCGTCCCGGCGGCTGCACCAACTGTAAAATCCCCATAGCGGCCGTTGATTTCCCACAACCAGATTCACCAACTAACCCCAGTGTTTCACCTTCTTTCAACTCAAAGTCGATGCTGTCAACTGCCAGAATGTCTCCACCTGGTGTTTCGTAGTAAACCCGCAGATCTTTAACTTCTAGCAGATTGGTTGTGGGTGATGGTTGGGATACTTTTGTGTTCACCTTGTTAATAATTCCATGTTAATCTCTGTGTGGTAGTTTGATTTATTCAGTAGCTTTTCGCAACCGTGGATTAGCGATCTCATCCAGTCCCAGGTTAATCAGTAGAAGTCCCATGAAGATCAGGGACAAAATAAAGATCGGAATACCCAACCACCACCACATATTACGCAGCAGTGCCGCCGCCTCAAGTGCAAAATAGAGGGTCCCGCCTAGCGTCGGCACGCGTTGTGGCCCCAAGCCCAACGTCTCCAAACCGACTGCTGCTAGAATAGAGCCGGAAACACTACCAATGAAACTGGCTGCCAGATAGGGTAACAGGTTAGGCATAATCTCGCCGAACATGATCCGTAGAGGAGAGGCACCGGACAATCGAGCCATCTGCACATAACCGCTTTCTCGCATACTCATCACCTGGCCGCGAATCACCAGCGTTGGTCCGGGCCAGGCAAAGACGGCCAACAACGTTGCCATAGTAAAGAGACCGATCTGCTCGACCAGGGATTGAATAATAATCAAGACTAGCAGTGACGGTACCGTGATTGTAATTCCTGCCAATAATCGGATTAGATCATCTGTCAGGCCACCGATAAAACCTGAGATAAAGCCTAGTAGTATGCCAATTCCGATGCCGATAGTGGCGGCCACGAAACCTACTAACAGAGAATTTGGCGCTCCGATGATTGTCAAGGCCAGCATATCCCGCCCACTATTTTCTGTCCCAAAGGGGTGAGACCACGTTCCCGTTTGTCCTCGACTATTTTCGAAGCCAACCGGTGGCAGATTGAGTGGGCACTTGCCGACATAGACAAGTTCTGTATCCCAGAGAAAACGGCCAAAGATCCCTATCAGAACAATTATCCCTACAATAGCTGTACCCGAAATTAATTTCCAATTAAACCAGGGCGTATCCCACCGATTCAAGCTCGAAGTCCGGCCTTGACTCAAATCCTGGTTGTCAGGATCGTAAAGCTGTGCGCTCTCTGGCGAAGTCGTCGTGTCTAGCTTGTCCTCGTCCCTGGTCCGGGAGGTCCGTGTTGGTTTTGTCACACCTATTTTCCCTGATGCGAAATACGCGGATCTATCAACGGATACAACAGATCGATTAGCAACACCGCGGTTGCAGTACCGACGATGATGATAAAGGTCGCCCCCTGAATTACCGGGAAATCCTGGTTGCGAACAGCGGTGTAGATCAAGGTTCCCATCCCAGGATAAGAGAAGATGATCTCGACCAATACCTGACCGCCGACCATGGTACCTAGGCTAAGCGCCAGTCCGGTAATCTGTGGAAGAATGGCATTCCGTATCATATAGTGGTAAAGAATATAAAACGGGCGCAGGCCTTTGGCACGAGCCAGGTGCATATAATCTTCTCCTTCAACCGTAATCATCATACCTCGCATACCCAAAGCCCAATACCCAAACCGCACCAGCACAATCGAAGTAACCGGTAAAATGCCGTGATGGATCACACTCAAAATGAACGGCCAGCTAACGCCTGGCTCCAGGCCCCGTCCATAAGCCCCTCGCAGCGGAAACAGTGGTGCACTTAGACCTAGCCAACGATGAAGCTGAAAACTGAAAATATAGAGGAGAGCAACCGCGGCTAACATACCCGGGATAGAGGTAAAGATCATGGTCGGCGGAATACACAGCTTGATCCAGCGCGGCGTTTTTTGCCAGGCCAAAAGAGCACCTACAAAATTACCAATGAGAAATGTCGCCAGGATAGAGACCAGCGATAGTCCAACGGTCCAGGGTAAAGCACGCCCGATCATAACACTGACAGTCGCCGGAAAGGAGGCCATCGAATAGCCGAGATCAAAGTGGAACAGGTTACCTAAATACCGAACGTATTGGATGCTCGGTGGATCGTTCAAACCGAATCGTTCTCGCCAACCCTCGATAATTTTATCGGCATTTTCAACGTAGCCGGATTGCTGCGACATCCGGGCAATCATGGCCGCAATCGGGTCGCCCGGTGCTAAACGGGGAATGATAAAAATCAGCGTTGCACTAGTCCACACAGTCAGTAGAAACACACCCAGTTTACGCCCTAAAAACGTAATTCGATCGTCCAGTTTACCTGTCATGCCTGTTTAATGGATCTTCATCACCTAGCTTTTTTCAGATTGTGGATCACCCGATGGGCACTCATCCACCACATCGGTGGATGAATATAGTTGTTGGTCTCGGTCGGCCAACCTGTCCAATAGGTGGTGTTGAATGGGATCAGCATAATAGCCTGGTTGAGTGGAATGATCACCTGCTCCTCAAGAAAAAGCTGCATCGCTTCTGTAAATAGGGGTTCGATACCTGAACCTCCAAGCGGTAAGACACCAATCTGGGCGACCAACTGACTGTACCGATCAGCTTTGCTTCCTTGCCAGCGAACGAAATTGTTATTTCCCGGTGCCCGCGCACCGATTGGTCGATAAAACTGGTTGGTATACCGGTTCATCGTTAACCACGGTTCATTAACCGAACCACAAGCATCCCAATCGACCACTCCTTCAAACTTGCCAAAGGCTTTATTATCGTTCCAGGTTGCCCCTTCAATAGCCCGATTAGAGGCATTAATACCTGCTGTACGCAACTGTTCGACCACCACATCAGCCACTCGGCGTAATTCAATGCCAGCAGCGTTAGTTTGTAGATTAATCGATAGCGTTTGTGTACTACCATCGGTCATCTCTTTCTGGTAAAACTTGTTTTTGCCGGAACCCAATCGCCAACCTCGAGCTTCGAGCAATCGTTTACCTTCGTCCACATCGCTGGTTTCAGGTATCCACAAATGTGGAATGGCATCAATGTAAGGCTTCATACCTTGGTAAGCCACAAAAATTGACTTAGAGGGAAACGAAGTGCCTTCGTAAGCAATCTCAACGATCTGCCGACGGTCAATGATTAAGCTAATAGCGCGTCGCATATCGGGTTGATCCCACGGTGGGATAGTGTGATTGAGTGAAATCTGACGGGGACAAGGGTCTAGCCAAACGTAGGGCATCTTGGCCTTCCAAGCAACCATATTGGGATTCATAGCCGAAATGGCTTCAAATGCACCCAGTGTAATGCCACCAACCACATCCAGTTCGCTGTTAGCTGCCAACAAAGACCGATTTTCCTCTACCCCTGTTACCACCCAAATCAGCCGCTTGGGTTGTGGCAGGTCTTGAAATCCGGTCTCTAATCCCCACCAATCTTCTCGGCGATCATAGATAAACTCGGTCTCGGTCGCCTGAGCTAACCGATATGGCCCAGTGCCCAGTGGCCATCCTCGATTCAGGTCAAAATTATCGAAGGTAAATGGATCTTTGTCCTGCCAAACGTGCTGAGGCAAAATAACCACATTACCCCAAACGCGAACCGAAAAATAGTCAAGTTGGAAGCGGGGGTTGGGTGCTTTTAGGTTGAACTGGACGGTCAATGGATCGATCTTCTCCACACTGCCAATCCACTGTTGCATGTTGGCAGCTTCACCTAAAGACAGAGTTTCATCATTTAGTAACAGATCGATAGTAAATACAATATCGTCAGCATCATAGGCTTCACCATCAGCCCATTTTACCTCGTCGCGAATTTTCAACGTCCAGATATCCAACTGATCGTTAGAAGTAAAACTCAGCCCCAACCACGGTTCAATTTCGTCTGTTTCGTAGTTAAGGATGAACAAGGGTTCCCAGACCGATTGGTGCATACCGTGACTTCGCGTAGCCCCCGGCACCATCCAGTTGAAAATATACGGATTGGCAATTCGGCCATAAGCATCGAAAATAACGGTATCGGTTCTATCAACTGGTTTTAGTGCCAAAGCTGAGCAGGACAAAATCAGCATCAGGCAACTGAGCTTGAGGATTTTTAACATGTTTTTTATTAGCGAGGTTACCAGCGGCAGTTTGGGGCTAAGAGGCGTTTGGTGCGACATTCAGGAGCTACCTTTCAGCCTTTCGTAACCGTTGAATGATTTGGTGGGTACTCATCCACCACGTCGGTGGGTGGTGGTAATTATTATCCTTGGCTGTCGGCCAACCCTCCCAATAGGTGGTAACAAAGGGTATCAGCTTCCGCGCTTGGGTGATTGGAATTACCACCTGTTCCGTCATAAAAATCTTCATTGCCTCCGCCACCAGCGGTTCAATTCCCGGGTCACCGAGTGGAAGAACACCGATTTCGGCCACAATCTGACTGTATTCCTCGGCTCCTGCACCACTCCAGCGCACATAATTATTATTGCCAGGCGACCTTTGGCCAACAAGCCGTAGAAATTGTTGGGTATAGCGATTCATCGATAACCAAGGTTCATTGACTGAACCACACGCATCCCAATCCATGACTGCCTCAAAGTTGCCAAAAGCCTTGTTCTCATCCCAGGTAGCCCCTGCAATGGCACGGGTGGAAGCATTGATGCCTGCTGCACGTAACTGTTCGACCACCACTTCAGCGATTCGCCGTTTTTCGATATAGGCTTCGTGGGTCTGGATACTCAGCGAGAGTTCCTTGCCCGCCTTTTCGTAGAATCCACTGTTGTTCAATCTCCAACCGTTAGACTCAATCAAGGACCGGCCTGTTGGGACATCGCTATTGGGATTGATCCATAGGTCTTCCACCACATTAATGTAGGGTTGCATGGCAGGATACTCAACAAAGATAGTCTTGGAGGGGAAAGAGGTGTCTTCATAGGCAATTTTAACCACCTGCTGGCGATCGATGATCGAACTGAGCGCCTTTCGCATTTGTGGATTATCCCACGGTGGTACAGTATGGTTAACGGATAGCTGGCGAGGGCACGGATCCAGCCACACGTAAGGCATCTTATCCTTCCAGGCGATTACGTTTGGATTGCGGGAACGAATGCTCTCAAATGCCCCCAATGTAATGTCCATGATGCTGTCGAGTTGATTTTCCGCAGCCAGCAGAGCCCGGTTTTCCTCCACACCGGTTACCATCCAAACTAACTGTTCCGGTACAGGTAGATCTCGAAATTCGACCTCTGCCCCCCACCAATCTTTACGTCGACGAAAGGTAAACTCGTTTTCAGTAGCAGTGATCAATTGGTAAGCCCCAGTTCCGATTGGCCACCCTTTCTTGGGATCGTAGAACTTAAAAGTAAATGGATCTTTTTCGACCCAGATATGTTGCGGTAAAATGACCATACTACTACCGACCCGAACCGAAAAATAGTCCAGTTTGAAACGGGGATTTGGTGCTTTCAGGTCGAATCTAACTGTCAGTGAATCCACCCTTTCTACCTGTTTCACCCACTGTTGCATACTGGCGGCATCACTGAGTGACTGTGTGGTATCGTTGAGCAGAGTATTGAGGGTAAAAATCACATCCTCTGCATCAAAATCTTCGCCATCCGACCATTTGACACCTGCTCGGATTTTTAATGTCCAGACATCTAGTCCCTCGTTGGGGGTAAAGGATTCTCCCATCCAGGGGGCAATCTCGCCGGTCTCATAATTAAGGCTGAAAAGTGGTTCCCAAACGCACTGCCGCATTCCGGGGCCAGTTGGAGAAGGCACTAACGGATTCAAATTGTGTGGATCTGGAATCGGGCCACCGTCATAATCGAAAATGACCGTATCTTCTCTAGCAATTTTAGCCTTGGTGTTCTGAGACTTGCTCTCAACAGTAGCTTGAGGGGTAGGATCTGGCCCACACCCATAAAATCCGAGGTGGCAACAGAAAAGTAGGGTGATAACGGTTAAAGTTAACTGAGGTCGAATGGAATAAACGCTTCTGATGTTTGCCATGCTTCGCCTATTTGAAAGAATTACTCAACGAACGTCACAAGTCGGAATTATACCAAGGTCTGCGCTATCAGTCTAAGGAAATCTGTCCGACCAACTTGAGTGTTGGCATTGATTTTCTCAATCTGGTATACCACAGACTATATCCAGTTAGATTTTTGCATAACCTGTTAAAAATGATGAAGCAGAACCCAACCAAGATCTTCACTTGATGAATTAAGGAGAAACTCTTGGCCACGACCTGCTTAATATGATCATTATAAAAAGTTACAAGATGGATTCATACTTTTTCATAGTCCTTGGGCACTTTTTCTCATTAAAGGAAAATATACTATGAACAATTGGCCAAAGAAGAAAGATGACAGATATCACATTTAGGCCTGAAAGAGAATAGACTGCTATCAGACGAAAGTCACCCAAGCCATTACAAGCCGTTGGTATTGGCAAATCAACAGTTAGCAGAAGAGTTCCAGCGGAAGAAGCGTGGAGAAAGGGATACTATTCCAGACAAGCCCATTACCCAGTTTCTGGTAAGATAACCTACCGACATTAAGGAATCTGGCGGGCAGATCGTAGATACGCTGGTAACTAATCGGTCGTAAACTTGTATAGATCGGTATGGCTATAGGTTTCGCCCGGACGAAGAATCACAGAATACCACCCTTGCTTTCCTTCGTTGTTAATCGAATCGGGGTACTTTTGGGTTTCTAAACAAAAAGCAGCGTTTTTACGGTAAACGGCTCCACCTTTCCCTTTAACGGTTCCGTCCAGAAAGTTACCCGTATAGAACTGAACACCAGGATCTGTAGTATAAATCTCCATCACCCGACCGGACTTGTAGTCTTTCACCTTAGCGGCTAATTTCATCTCACCATACTCGCCATCTAAAACAAAGTTGATATCGTATCCGCCGGGGTCACTTGGCCCGTTCCCTATTAGCTGATTAATCTCTGTTCCGATGGCTTTGGCTTGCGTAAAATCGAATGGTGTATGTTTGACCGGATCAATGGTGCCAATGGGAATGAAGGTTGAATCGACTGGCGTATAGGTCGATGCATTCAGCATCAGTTCATGGCCAAGGATATTGCCCGAATTATGCCCTTCCAGGTTCCAATAGGAATGATTGACCAGATTGACGATCGTCGTTGCGTCAGTGGTAGCAGACATCTCGACTTGCAAGGCATTATTGTCAGAAAGGGAATAGACGACAGTGGCTGTTAATCGACCGGGATATCCCTCTTCGCCATCGGGGCTGGTGTAGGCCATCTTGACTGAATGAGCATCGGCTTCTTCAACTGTCCAGACCTTTTTGTCAAAGCCCACATCGCCACCATGCAGGTGGTTAGGAGCGTTGTTCGTTGCCAAGGTATATTCCTGGTTCTCTAGTGTAAACTTACCTTTGGCAATGCGGTTGGCAATTCGACCCACGGTACAACCGAAATAGGGGTGGCCATCGAGATAACCTTGCAGATTATCGAAACCAAGGACCACATCAGCCAGTTCTCCATCCCGGTCAGGTACCTGTAAGGCCGTTAGCAACGCCCCGTAATTGGTAATTTTCGCGATCATACCGTTTTTATTCTTTAGACTATAAAGAGAAACCGCTTGACCATCGATATCTCCCCAATCCTCTTCCGTTTGGGCGGCAGTTGGGCGACTCTTTATCGCGGTGGTGCCTTGTGGTTGTACCTGGACTTGTGCAACCGCGGTCGTATTAATGGTTGAGATCGATGGCTGGATGACCGGCCTGATAGTCGGCTTTCTGACTTCCGGTTTAAGTGGTTCTTCCACCTGTATAGCCCGTTTTCGAATCTCAGGATATGTGGCCTGAAGACTGCCCGTTAGCCCACACATCAACAATAGTGACACCATCTGTATTGAAAAATCCATTCTGTTCCTTTTACCCCTACTCTAACCTTAAAACTGATAATTCTTAAGTCTAGCATAATCTATCATTATTTCAAATGCAACAGTAACAAAAGATTAAAAAAACGTTTCATTTTTCGATCTCCTTTCCCCGAAAATCAAAAACTATTAAGAGTGAGGTCACCCCGCTTTACCGCATGGAACTGGTAATGAGCGGGGATATCCAACCTCTAGAATAAAAACGGAGAGTAATTTCGGATATTCACTTTATACTTGCGATCTATCCTGTCTACATGGTAATATGTCAGGCTTTTTGACTACTTATACGGAATATATTCGATTTGGAATAGAGGAAGTCCTTAAAGGAAATGGTGGGGAAATAGGAGTAAATGAGTAGATACACCGGTCCACGTCTCAAAAAATGTCGGGCTTTAGATGTCGATCTGCCTGGATTAACCAGAAAAAGAAGAAAGCGTACATATCGACCCGGCCAACACGGCCCAGGTTTCCGGCAAAAGGTGTCTGATTATGGCCGCCGATTGATGGAAAAGCAGAAAATCCGGTTCAATTACGGGCTAGGCGAACGACAACTTCGACGCCTAGTCTCTGATGCACGACGCAGTCGACTTTCGACCGGGGATAAGTTGATGGAACTTCTCGAGCGCAGATTAGACAACGTTGTCTTTCGAGCTGGGTTTGCACCAACTATCCCTGCCGCGCGCCAATTAGTTAATCATGGACATATCCTTGTCAACGGAAGAAAGGTTAGCATTCCATCCTATCGAGTTCGGGTGGGCGAAGTGATTAGCTTTCGTGAAAAGAGCAGAAACTTGGAATGTGTCGAGGTCTCTCTGGAAAATCCAACTTTGAACAGTCCAGAATGGTTAGACATAAATAGAAACCAACGCACCGCTACTATAATTGTACTTCCTACCATAGAGTCAGTTCCTTTCCCATTTGAAATACAACTCATCGTGGAACATTACGCGCAACTACTCTAACGTTTGTGCCTCAAATTGAGCAGCAAAAAAGCCCAGATGAACCATCTGGGCTTTTTTTGTATCTGTGAGTACAGATCGTCTACCAATAGAGACTTGGGGGGATTTTAGGATATACGAGTGATCAGAATGTCATGAATAGACCAGACTATAGTGGCCCAAACAGAAGACCATAGCCGGTGAACGCTTTACTGAGATACTCTTTTGCCTTCAGGTCATCGGTTAAGGATCATGAACCAGTAACCGGTTCAGTGGCAAAAACAGTCACTTTGAGCAATCGCTTCTATTTATTCTCCAAAACCTACCCTGCTTATAGAAAAGTTAACCTGAAACAAAAAACGACGACAAGGTGCGTAGATTTGATATAGATTCCCTTGTCGCCTCTCCGCTCTTTAGAACGGAGAGCATCTTAAAAACCTCCGCAGACTGCACAATTAGGATTACGAGCTAAATCAAGAGTGTCGAATGTCATATCGCGTAAGTCGATGCACACCATTTTTCCTAGCAGTGGTTTACCGAATCCCGCAATGATTTTTATCGCTTCCATCGCTCCCATACAGCCGACTGTTCCTGAGACGGCACCGAAGACAGGAAACTGTCTTTTCCAAGCTGGTGGTGGCTCTGGTGTAAGGCAAGCTAGACAAGGTGTCTGACCTGGAGTAATTGATGTAATTGTCGCCTCTAAGTCGTACATAGCACATTCAACAATCGGTTTTCGCTGAGCGACAGCCTCTGCATTCATAGCGAAACGCTCCTCGAAGAGTGGAGCACAGTCGACGATTAGATCTGCTTCTGCTACCAATTGCGGTGCATTTTCTGGGGTAATATTTTCGTTAATAGTAGTTATTTCAAGCCGAGGGTTTAGCTCAAGTAGGCGGCGTTTAGCAGATTCGATTCTCGGCTTACCTAACCAGTCATAGGTCATCAACAACTGACGGTTCAAATCAGAGTGTTTGACATTGCCCGCGTGGGCCAGGACAAGTCTACCGATACCCGCCGCTGCAAGTTCATAGGCCACAACACTGCCCAGTCCTCCACATCGAGATACCATGACCGAGGAATTCTTTAGCTTCTCTTGTCCCACTTGACCAAAGTCAGGCACCCACATCTGCCATTCGTAAGTATCGAGCTCTTCTAAAATTAGTTTCTTTGGCTGATTGTTCATGCGATGTATCGGCACTCCATAGTTAGTATCTGATTCCAGTTGCCCTTTGGATTCACGCCCCCACTAATCGGTGGAATGAGTGTAACGCTGTCGCCATCTCCTAATTTTGGATTGGCTCCGGGCGTAATTTGCGTATTATTGACAAAACGAATCAAAGCTCTGTGTATCTTCTGGTTTGGGCCAACCAACATCATATGTGCCAACTCCCCGTAATGTTCTGCAATTTGGAAGAGCAGACTATTAACAGTATTTTCACCTTCAGGAAGATGAATTGTTTCAGCAGCAGTTTTGGTGATCGCTTTCAATTGCCCCGTGTAGGTAACATGAATCTTCATTCTTTCTCCAGACGGTCAAATGGAGTCTCTTCTCCTTCGTGGTTCTCTGTCATTGTAGCAAATTCGACAACTTTTCCCCCTACAATACGAAATAGATAATCGGCTAGCCTAATAGCTTCTGAGGTACTATGGGTCACATGCAAAGAGGTTGTTCCTTGATCTTGTTGTACATATTTCAGTAGGTTGCACATCTGGTGTCGAACTTCATCATCGAGCGCACATAACGGTTCATCTAATAATAGTACCTCAGGCTTAAAAGACAATGCTCGTCCTAAGGCAACGCGTTGGCGCTCTCCACCAGACAATCCTTTCGGTCTCCGATGAAGAAGATGCCCGATATCGAGCAATTCTGCCAATTTATCGATTCTCTGTTGGATCTGATGGTTGTCCCATTTCCGTATTTTAAGCGCGAAAGCCAAATGCTGACGTACAGTCATCTTTTGAAACAGAACTCCTTCTTGTGGAACGTAACCGATATTCCTATCGGCGGATTTAGCATGACTAACGTCTACACCTGTTAAGACAATTCGTCCCGAAACAATGGGGCGTAATCCGCAAACAGCCTCTAGAATCGAGGTCTTCCCACTACCGGTACTTCCCATTAGAACACCATAAGTTCCTTCAGGAACAGTGAAACTAACGTTGGTTATTGAGAAATCCCCTTGCTGGATAGTAAGATTCTCGACTTCAATCATATTGTATTAGTACGCAGACCAAGGACACGAGTTAAACCGAGAACGAGAAAAGCCGCCACGACCATAATCATCGATACCGCAACTGCAGCCTCAACGTCTCCGATGCTCAACTCTAAAAAGACAGTCGTAGGCAAAACCTCGGTTTTCATCCGCGTGGCACCAGAGAAGACCAAAATTGGGCCAAACTCACCAAGTGAACGTGCCCAGGCAAGCGTACCCGCGGTAATAATTCCTGGAATAGCTTCTGGAAGAACAACGTAGCGAAACGCCTGGTCACGGCGACAACCAAGTGTTAAGGCGACAGATTCGAAACGCTTGCTAATCTGGTCAAATGTTACCCGCATCGTCCGAACAGCAAAGGCGCAAGCCACTGAAAATTGAGCCAAAATCACACTCGGTAGCTCATAAGTAATTCCTCTAATCGGTTTAACACCGATCATCTCTAATAAGTTATTCAGCCCAATTTTATCCACAATTAACGAGAATGTTTTATCCAGTGATCGTCCGAAGCCGGTTTGAAATAGAATTAGTAGGCTCAAGCCGATTACTAAAGGCGGCAAAACAATTGGAATATCAAGAATACCATCAATCAAATTTTTACCGGTAAAATTAAACCGGGACATCAAATAGCCGATTGGAATAGCAATTAGCAGTGATACAGCCGATGCCAAGGTACAAGAAACCATACTCAACATAAAGGAATAGCGAATCTCTTTGCTTTCAAAAGCCCGACCGATATCTTGTAAAGAGGTAAAAGCGGCATCTGCGACGAGTAGAGAAATAATCAATAAAAGATATGAGAAAGAAAGTACGAGAAAGACTGTAAAAAAGGGAAGGTCGGAACCGACTTTCCGTCTCTGTATTGACGGAGTAGATGTGTTACCTGCTGAATAGTCTGTACGCACATCGTTTGGTTCGTTTAGCTTATCCGTCATTGCCCTCAGTTTTGGTGATCCACCGAAAACCGAACGATTCGAATACCGACCTTGATTCTCGGGTTGAGACCTGTTCGAAAAAGCGACCTAGAAGGTGTTTATGTTTTGAATCTTTGGCAATTGCGTAAGGTTGAACAGCAGTAGTTGTCGCTTCACTAACGGGGTCGAGGCGAATTTCGATCAGGTCAAGGTGCGTAGCTAAATTATCAGGATTGCTCATCCCGTTAGATCTATAGACGATGACAGCGTCTAGTGATCCGGCCCTAACTTGATTGACCAGAAAGTCTCCTGTCGGTGAATCGACTTTGGTGTTTTTCAAGATCAGTTGATCCAGACCGTTAGCCTTTAACAGCACCTCAGTGAGCTTACCCAGAGCTGATTTTTCAGGGTGTGCTAATCCAACTGAAATGTTTGGTTTGGCGAGGTCCGCTAAGCCTTTTATCTGCTTTGGATTTCCCTTTTTGACCAAAATTACCATGTCGTTTTCGGTCAACCGTTTCGATGGCAAGAACCGGTCTTGTACTGTTTCCATGAAGGAGATATCGCAAGAGACGTAAGCCTCTGGTTTTTCACCTGCTTTCATTTGAGAAACCAGAATACCACAACCGTTGTAGACGGTATTGATCATCACTCCTTCACGCTCCTGAAAAGCATCTATTGCCCGTTGCAGCCCAGGTCGTAACATGGCACCACTGTAGAGCAAAATTTCTGGATATTCTTGCCACAAGTCGGCTTCACCAATTGGCTGGTATTCCAAATCGGCAAAATGTTTCAGCCCTTTGTCCTTTGCACTTAGATATCGAGCAAATTTTAGCGATAACGTCGGCTTTCGACTACTAGATAGGATACCAATGGTAATAAGATAGCTTTTTTGATCGAACTCTCCAACAGAAATACTATCGACCTGGTCGTATTGATTGGCGGTAGAATTCCAAATAATTCCTGCGTCCACTGCACCAAGACGAATATCGTTAGCCACATCATTAACGGTTGGTTTGAAGACTCTGGTGTGCTCTTTAAGTCGTTTCCAAACTTGATTTGCTTGCAAAACTTCTCTGGTTATACGACCGATAGCCGCAGCTTCAGGATTGGCTAACGCCACGCGGATATCCGGTTGGAGCAGATCTTGTATCGAAGTAATCTGCTGGGGGTTGCCTTTAGGCACCGCAATAACCGGTTTCATCCTGGCCACAGGGATTGACTCAACCAATAGTTTTTTTTCTCTGGCTCGCTGTATATAACTTTCATCCGCTGCCAGGTAGAGATCTCCAATCCTAGCAGTTTGAATATTACTCAAAAGCGTTCCAGAACCACCGTATTGAACCTGAACCTGTACGCCATACTCTCTTTCGTAATCAACGACAATCTGCTTAATCGGCAAACGCATACCAGCCGCACAGTAAAACGTTAAATCCTCTGATGTGCCCATCGGTGACCTCTGGGCGGATCTATTTAGAGCAGATGTGCCGTTTTTTGACTGGTCCGTTTGTAACCTTCGCTCTCCAGGCTGAAGTTCTTTTCGATCACAGGCAACCAAAAGAGCCACCGAAACAACCATAAAAAGAAAGACAAACCGCACACCTTTACTATTTGTTTTCATTAATTTTACGCAGATTTTATTGTTTGGGGATATATGCAACCGACGTCTGTAACGCGTGCCGGCAAGAACAACCAGATCCACTTTCCGGTGCTAATAACATGCCGCCAGCCGGAATTAACCCTAACCAACATCCACTACGGACACCGAGGAGTTCAGTTCGTTGGCCTGTCTCAATATCCATCATTCCGTGGAATTCGTACCGGTGAAAAATCGTGTGTTGTCCGGCAGACATCGTTCCACAACCGTGCCAGTCGAACGGATCCAGATTCAAAACTTCACCAGAACGCAAATCGAAACTGAACTTATTCACATACAGCCTGTCTCCCACAATTGTTGGGTGACTCAGATGTCCGCTATGATGTGTTTTCTTGGTCTGTTCTGTGTGATTCCACAGTGGATGCCCCATTTCTGTATCATAGGCGAAAGTATGAAAATTTTTATCCTTATCGGTTCCGGCGGCTACCAGTGTGTTTTGAGCTGTGGCTAAATAAACCATAAAACGAATATTGCTGTAATCAACAGGCCTAGTCCATTTTTCTACCCCTGTTTGAGCATCAAGAGCAACGATATGCAAATCGGATGGAAGCTCAGCCGGAAAACGACCTGAAAAGTTTGGTTTGCCGTCAGCTTGACGACTCTCAAGAAGGTAGACGGTCTGTTTGTGAATGGTAACAGTCGAATTAATCAAAACACCGGCATCGTGTTTCCAAATCACTTCACCTGAATTTTGATCTAGGGCGAAAATATATTCACTCGTGACCTTTCCTGCTTCATGGCCGCTTCCGCCTTCGTACCATTCGCCTTGATCACCAAAGTATTGGGCTCCATCAAAGGTTCCGCTGCCAATTAACAGCCCATTACTCAGAGCCAAATATCCCCAATTGACTTTGTGTTCACCAATTGAGGGGGCTAAGACAGTAAAGATCTCTTCCCTTTGGCCGGTTTGCGCGTTAATGACGTAGCAATAAGAACCAGAAGCAATATAGAGTCGATCACCCGAAACAACCATATTGCTACAATCACGCGGCATATTTGCTCGGCGAAATGCGGGAGTCTGGAATGACCACAAGATCGTCCCGTTGTAGGCATCCATTCCAAAGAAGACTCGATTACCTTGAACTAAAAGACGTCCATTGGCAAACAGAGGGGCCGGGTTACGGGGCCCTCTGTCGGGCATTGGGCGAGGACCAGGGCGCCCCCACCACAACACTTCGACTTCGCCCTTAATTAAGCTATCGTGACTACAGGCGTTATTAGCAGGATTAGCGTATTGATGGGTCCATTCTCCAGCACCAGGTAAGGCTCCACGCCGATGGATCCAAAATAGTCCATTATCTTGCTCTAACTGGGTATTACCGGTTGTCAGATCCATATCGCCGATCCAAGTTTCGATTTTAGCTGACGTCAATTGGGGACTCCGCCCTGTCTGTCCAAGGTAGATGGTACCTCCATACGGCCTCAAGTGTCCATAGATGTCGCTCAGCCTACCGGGCATTTCTCCTGACGTAAGTGTTTCATCACTAACGATCAGGTTGGCAAAATATGGTCCCAGATTGTCAGTTGTGCCTTCAAAAACGGTAACGCGGCCTCCGTAGATACCGGCTTTGTCCAAAAATTGTCGAGCCTTCTGTACATCCTCAGGATCTTTATCGACTGCGATAATTTGCAGCTGAGTGTGTTGTGCCAACTCATATGCCAACCAGCCTTCGTTCGCTTCAACTATCAAGCAGTATCCTCTGGTAATTCCGGTATCTGCAACGACACGATGAGCGAAAGAACGATAGAGTGATGGATCCGTACCGTTCGAAGGATAAGGGACATCTCGAACCGGCTGTGATTGCTGGGTGTAGTTAAATTGCCCATCGAATTCGTAGGCCTGGCTAACCTGTTCTTTCCCATCTTCGCAGCGGCCTCTAATTCTTAAATAATAGGATTTCTCCGGATTAATCTTTTCTAACAAGATTGTGTGTTTACGATTTAGCTTTTTGATGTTTCCTATCACAGAGGTCTTGTTATCGTCAAATGGGTTGATCGGTATCCGAGTTCCTAAGAAACAGTCAAACGACTCCACCTCTGCTGCCCCCAAACCAAATTCCAGAGTACAATCCATAGGTTCTGGCGTTTGCCAGGAGACCAAAGCTGACAACCAGGGGGTAGCATCATCAGGTTGAAGTTCTATGAAGGGCCCCTGGACCTCCATAAAAGGGCCAAAGATCGATTCCGGCGCATCTGGTAGGGTCTCACGCTTCCCAGCTAAGCCAGCAGAGAAATGTTGAGTGGTGAGGGCCTGGTTGTAAATGGCAACCTCGTTTATCAGTCCTTTTAGCTTCGACCCTTCGTCACTGTAACCGATCCTCAATTCAACCATTTCTCCAAAAATAATATTGTCTTGGATATACGCTTCAGATCCTTTGTCGATGGTATTAACATAGATACTGATGCTTGAGCCGTCGAAAATTCCACCAACTAAATACCATCTACCAGGTATAAATGGTGTATTAGATCTAGCGGTTTTTGATCCTTCTTCAGAAGAGATTGAAAACATGAACCGATCTTCGTCAGCGGCTAAAACCAAACGGTTTTGATTAGAATCTACCAGTTCAGCGATTATTTCCTTTTCGCCAATTTCAGCAACCAGAACCCAAGCTATCAGAGAGATCTCTGTCTGGGAAAGGTCAGCTGGGTTCAATTTGGCTGTAGCGCCTGAGACTTCACCGCCCAGAACCCAGGCTTCTCCGCCCTCCCGAGTAAATTGAGGATGGCCATCTATCACCAATGGATACTTTCCGCTACCGTCCAACAAGGCATTGGCTTTAACCTGTCCTTGGGAAAGTTTCCAGCTAATAACTTCCGGCGTTTCTGCAACTATGGGCTGAAGTGCTGTCGAAAATATGAATAGGATGACAGTAAATTGCCGGATTAGCTTAAATCGGTCCGAAATTCGCATCAGATTCCCTCCTCAGATGCGAGAAAACAGTAGATTTTCCCATAGTTAGTACTGACATACAGCCGAGTCTCAGAAACCGCTAGCCCATAAACATCGCCATCAACCTCCGCTTGCCAGATCAATCTACCATCATCTGGCGAAAAGGCGGCAACACTTCCATGCCCTCCCGTAAACAACGCATTTCCTGTTCGAATCAGAGAAAGTGGATAATCGCAGTTTATCTTCCATTTGAAGCACTTTTTCATTTCTGCCGTTAGTTGATCGATCATCTCCGCACACTCGCTAAGTTGTTGTCGCAAATCATTGCTTTGTTCATCTGTCAGGATGTTTTTTTTCTGAGTTTCGGTCAGCTCTTTTTGCTGTTGTAGAAGTTCCCTTACCTCTTTTGCGGCCTTTAGTTGAGCTGAAATCTGATCCCTTGTTTGGATCTTAGCTTTACGGTTTCGAATGAGTTGGAGATAAGTTGACCGATCCAACGCGGTGATATCTGTATCGGTATGTAGATAAGACATAGCTGGAGTGACAACCATATGGTTGCCGGCGAAACTGGCCAGTTGATCTTTTACCTTCTGATCAAACAGATTGACTTCACCTTTTTTGCCGGGGCCATATATGAGCGCGTCACCGGACAGTAGAGCATAGGTGCCGCCACCACCACCTGCTACTTGAAATAACCGCTTACCGCTTTGACGGTCGAAAACGAGTGGTCGTTCCCGTCCTGTTGTTACATAGAGACGATTCTCAGAAGCCAGCATGTACCCTTGAGCAGTCAGATCTTTGATCTCCGTTTTCCACCGGATCTGTCCATCATTGGCGTTCATGCCCACCAAATAGACAGATTCTTTAGGAAAGACACCGGCACAGCAATATGCCTCCACTCCCTGACTGGCACCGCCGACAATAACGACACCTGAACGGACAGGCCACTTGGAGATCAGTCGTCCATTTCCCGGTACTCTAACGTCTTTTGGTCCCACCTGTTGTTTCCAAATCAGCACGCCGCTTTCGGCCTGGAGACAATAAGCAAAACCGTCATCGGATCCGAAATATACTTTCCCATTAGCAATAGAGGGAGCTAACCGAACAGGACCTTCTGTAAAGAATTTCCAGTTGATTTCTCCTGTTTGTGCATCTAAGCAATAAACCTGATTATCAACGGATGAGCCAAAATATACTCTCCCATTTGCTGCAACGACATGAAATACTTTGTCGAAAATAATACGATCCTTCAGCTCAAAAACCTTACCCCAGCCGTCCCATTTGGAAGGACCTGGCCAAGCGGGTACAGGTTTGATAACTGAAGTGTACTCCCACGATTTCTTTAGGGGAAATTTTAACATTTCATCGGTCGACGCACTCCTGGCATTATCTTTATGATAGGTTGGCCAGGCTATTCTCTTCGTCTTAAGTTGAGTTTTAGGTTCAGTGGCAAATAAACTTACCGTTGAGAATAAACAGAGGAGTGAAACAACAGTTAGCCCAGTCAGAATCCGAAATGAGGAATACCTCAATACCGTGAAAAGGCTGCTAGCGCTAACAAGGTTTCTCGATTGCTGTTTCCAACATCTCCGGCTGAATTCTTTCCATTTCCTGGTCATCTCTAGTTGTAACTCCTCAAGACTTCGACCTTGGATCGACTTAGATTCTTTGATTGTCTTTTCCCAATTTTTGTGATAGCTCTGATAAGCTGTTGCTTAGATGAGCAGATTTTTGAGATGGCATCAAACAAAAGCCTAATTGTTGCCAATACTTTACTGCTATTTTATTACTCCTGATAGCGTTACATTTTAATCTGGTTTTAAGATTAAAGCTGGATCTTGGCCAACGGCAATCACAGCGGGAATAAAGCTGATAATAGCAGTAAAAACAGGGGTGATCAGGATAGACCAAAGGAGTAATACCGGCATGGTCTTCAGGTTATGAGCTGTCACCTGAAAGATTTTCACCCCAAACCAAATGGCAATCCGAGTTCCGGCGAAGTAACCAACAACAGCCCCTACCAATCCTAGAACTGCCGATCTCCCCAAGAAGAGAAAGCCAATTGGCCACCCTTTGTAGCCAAGTGCTCGTAAAAGCCCAACTTCAGATCTTCTTTGGCCTGTATTAACGGAAATTAACACCGCCAAGATGAAGCTACAGAGCAGAACGAAAAGCGGAACTAGAAATCGGGTGTATCTTTCAACCATTCTCCGTTGTTTAGCCCTTGCATCTGCTATTTCACTGACCAGATAGGTTTGAGCTTCGGGAATAATCTTACTCAGTTCCTGTCGGAGAATGGCTTGTGGATCTTCATCCGCGGTTAAACATAAGCAGTCGATCGCTTTGATCTCATTAATCTGACCTTCCAACTTGAATATTTGTTGAGCATCTACCAGAGTTGTAAAGATGCGGACATCGTCTATACTACTTTTTTCAGGCATAATCCGGGCAACGAGAAAATCTTGTCCCGATAGCTGAATTGTATCGCCGCTCTGGATCGATAGTTGCTTAGCAATTTGGTAGCCGACGTGGGTGGTTTTAAGTTGGATGGGATGGATCATTTTAGGCTTTTTTCGTCCTGGAGGGAAAAGCTCACCCGATAATCCGGCCACAATAACCGGCATGTTGTCGAGAACCAGTTCTCTTTGCAGGGTTGCGACAAGATGATTATAAGAGATATCTTCCTGTGCAGCCAATCGGTGTATCACGTCCTCCGAAAAAGTATGAGGCGAGAATCCTTTCAGGTAGAAAGTTCCCATGTCTGTTTCTTTAGGGATAATACGTACATTAAATCCCATATCTCTCATGATCCGCTTAGTCTCCCGGTAGGAGGCCTCCTGAGTTAAAATTAGAGAAACACTTAACATAACACCGACTGAAACTGCTAGAATGCTTGAAATAGTATTCAGCTTTCGGTGTACCATCTCTTTGAAGATCATGTTAGCGATCTGCTTCAATCCAGTCTCCGTAATTTTAGTGCAATAAACCCGCCTCCGGCCAAGGCCAAGATTGCGACAACAGATATTGTCACAATCAGATAGCGAGAGGTAGAAAATGATGCTTCGGCTGATTCAACAGCCTCTATTTTACCGATACTACTCTGCGGGAGTATAGCCTCAAATCTCTCCTCTTGAAGGGGGAGGGGCAACCGGTTATCGATTACGGTCTCGTCCGAGTTGATGACCTGGTTATTAGTGACTATTCGCGATTTTGAGGCCTTAATCGAGCTACTGATAGCTTGAGGTAGAGGCATCGATTGGTCTTGATCAGTTTCGGATGTGCTAGATTGTGTAGAACTCTCCTTGCTATGCCTTGTACTTCCTTGAACCTCAGATTTAGATTTAGACAAATTAGTGGCAAGATCAGTTCTTTGAAGCTGTTGGTCTTTGGCTATATCGGCCTGATTTACCTGTGTAGAGTTTATAGAATCAGCTGATGCGGTAATCCCTATTGTTTTTTTATCTATCTGTGCCTTCGTGGTTGTCGATGTAATATCAACGGGTACTTCCTCTGTTAGTTCTATCTCTATATAATCAAACAGTCCAAGCTCACTGCTCCCCGAACCACCACTCTCTAAATTCCCTTGTCTGAACTCCGATTGAATAGCCGTTCCACCTTTCGCCAAGATTCGTTGCATCTCGGCCATGACCAAGGGGCTTCCGGGGTCAAAACCGAGTTTTTTTACGGCGAGACTTTGATTCTTTGGTGTCCATTCGTGAGGAATCATTGTTCCTTGCATATAGCTTCGGTCCAACCCACACTCACAGTCTTGCCCGACAAGGTTTAGGACTGAGGTCACCTGCATTTGTGTTGCCCCCGGTACAGTAAAGGTATGACCAATCTTCCTACTCCGCCCAAAAACTAACAGAATATAGGCATCATTCTCAGTCGGGTTGTCAAGTCCTAGACTCCACAGCAGAATTGACTCATTCTGTCGCTGTTCATAAGTGATATGAACGCAGCGAGGTGGATCACCAGCAGACTTCGGTAGCCTATCCATACTCTGTTTGATATCTGCAATTGAGCCCTTTGCAATTTCTATTGCACGTTGATTAACTTTTTTATCTCTGCCTTCAACCACTAAGACAATACTATAAACCTCTGACAACCAGTTGAGAATCTGTTTTCTGGCTGGTGAAGTTATAACTGATGTCATTATGGATTCAAATGAAGAATTGTTCTGTGGTGTTTTAATTTGTCTAACTCTGTCATCTGGAGAGACTAGCACGAGAGCTGGCAGTTCCTCGATCTCCAGCCGATTCTTGTACTTAATCGCTGAATGATTCGGTGTCGTTACAGGATCAACTCTCTTTGCCTCCACATTAGCATAAATGAAATTCAAGGTCGCAACTTGTAGAAAGTCATCCGCTGTTGCGTTATCCTGGTTCCAGTTTGAAAAAAGGTAAAGTTGATAAGGACGCAGATCTAAATCGACAAAACCCACATCACGAATAGAATATTTACATGCTTCAGCAATATGCGAACCCAAAAAAAACATGATTAGTATCAGGGGTACTATGAGATACTTGTCAGATAAGCCTAACGCCCACCGCACTAAAAATAACTCCAATTGACCAGATGGGTAGCCACGATTTTTCTTTTGGTTCCTTGTAGATGAAGAATTAGCGTCAAATAGCAACACAAGATTTTTTTAAACTTCCAACCGCCGGCCAAACTGAGATCTCTTTAGTAGAACTGAAACTGAAAGCTCCGTTATTTAGAAGTTTAAAACTTCACCGAATCCCAGTAATTTTTTTGTGAAATGTAGCTCTTCAAATCTTCTTGGCGCTTCAAGACGTCCCTTAGCTTTTCGGCCTTCTGGGCTTCGGACATTCGGGGATGGTTTTCGATTGTGATTTTTTCTTTGGCTAGTTGCAGTTCTCTGACCCTGATCAATTGATCGTTGTTGGAATCCATGAATGGTCCCCAACCAGGACCGATTTCCTTGAGAATTTCCATCTCTTTTTCGGCTTCAGGCCCATATCGACCAAAGGCTAAAAAGACGCCTTTAATTTTCGCTTTCCACTCTTTGGATAGTCCCTTATGCCAAACCATTGGGTCACTTGGGAGTATAGGGCTTTTCCAAATGATCCGAATCTTGCCTGTCTTGTCCGGATGATTCTGAAAAAATAGCCTCAACGATTCGTCATTATTGGTCGCAAAATCGACCTGCTGGGTGGCAACTGAAACACAGTTCATTTCGTGATTGGCATTTCGAGTCCGTTTAAAGTGCTTTTTGGGATCTATTCCTCTAGGTGACCAAAGATAGTAACTCGGAACCAAGTAACCGGAAGTACTATTTGGATCACCGTTGCCGAAAGAGAGCTCTTTTCCATCTCGAATGATTTCTTCAATAGTTTGATAAGGGCTATCCTTTGATACGATGATGACAGAATGATAACCAGAAGTGCCATCGGCGTCTGTTACCTCTGCAAAGACTTCGCCGTGTGCGCGGTCGACGGCCTCCATTCCGGATTTATTTCCAAACCAAGCAACGTGGACTTTGCCAAATCGCATGGCTTCGATGATACCTGCGTAGTCTTGCGCAAAAAAGGATTTAGTTGGAATATTTAAATTTTTTTCCAGTTGTCTCAGGAGAGGATCAAACCACTTTTTGAGGTTGCTACGAGACTCGGTGGCGATAATACCAAAAGAGAGTGTCTCAACCTCCTCAATTTTTTCGGCCCGACTGGCTAAGGAACTTACCAACAGTAGGCTAAGGCCTATAATTAAGTTTTTTGCCAAGCGATCCACGATTGCAATATCCCCTTCTCGGTACTTAATGCGGTATAGTTGATCAAAGGTAGCGGACGAATTCAGCATGATTGTACCGTTATATTGGCATTTTAAACACAAATGTAATTTGGGTCTGTTGCGTCATTCTGTCCCTGGATTTGAACGATCGGCCGTCAAGTCGAGTAGTATAGCACAATAACAGAGTATTGACTAATTCCTATGAAGATTAACTAGAATAGTAAGAGGCTAATGTAGTATCATCAATTTTGAAGGGCATTTTGGTATGGATGTCCTACGACTTCATGGTCCATAGAACCAATCAGATTGATTTCGTAATGGAGAAAATCAACATGACATTTACTCGTTTGACAATCATGGCTTTTCTAAGCCTATTTATTGTTTGGTCTTCAGCCTTAGCGGGCGATACCCTCTTGCAAGAAAACTTCAACGGCGTAGCTCTTGGAGATAGTGTAGATGAAGGAAATGGTCAAGGGGCTAAGGGCACCGCTGTTTGGAGCAAGAAAGGGCCAAAAGGATGGACAGTCGAGAACGATTTCACCAAAAAAGGGGCTGACGACTTACCGGCAGGGCTTGGTATTGAAGAGTGGACTGGCTGGGGCTTTGCTAAGCTTGAGTGGTGGGTTCAAACCGCAGGTGATCAGGGACGTGCGCTTTGGAAAAAAGCGGATGGTGTTGTCGCTATCGCAGACCCTGATGAATGGGACGATGAAAAGAAAGATGACAAAAGTCCCGACGATTATGTGAAGTATAATTCCTATCTCCGCACACCTTCTATTGATCTCGGTGCTGTTAAAGCCAATTCGGTCAAACTGGCTTTCGACTCCTCCTTCCGGATGGAAAAGAACCAAGACTTCGAACTTCGCGCTGCATTCGACGGGGCCAAACCAATTGTCTTAATGCACTTGACCTCTGACGATGCTAAGGATTCTATCGCCATAGTAACCTACCATGGTGGGAAAACCGAAAAGAAACCCACTGGTGATGCCAAAGAAGCCGATGTCGATTTCCCGGTCAGCATCGATATTCCGAATCCGAATGGTGCTAAATCAATGATCATTACCTGGGCCATGTTAGATGCTGACAACGACTGGTGGTGGGCCATCGATAATGTCGTTGTGGAGGGTACTCTCGGTGGTACTGCTGTCGAGCCAGGTAATAAACTGAGCGCATCTTGGGGGGCTATTAAGACTGCCAGGTAAGTTTCATACAACTAGTAAATCCAGCAGACTGTTTAGGAGAAGCCTGACCATTGTAGGTGGTGAAAGAATCGCCTTCGAAAATGGCTGATTACGGAACATACCGAGTGCTTTATTGATATGCCAAAATGCAGGTAGAATTGTGGTCCAATCCAATCGTGTCGGTGCAAGTTCTTATTATCCATAATTCAAAATCCCTACTGGTATGAAACGAGAACAAGGCACGTAGCTGATGGAATCAAGTGGAAAAGGAACTCTTGAGGGAGTTGCCTTAGAGTAGTCGAAGAAGGAACAGCTTTAGATGTTCCCATTCTTGACTTACATCCCCGCCCCATGCTTTTTTCGCCAGCTACGTTTCGGATACTAGGTCGTCAGGCGGGCGCTTCGAAAAACCTTTGAAATCGTAATCCACATTTGGTCGTTACCGCAGTGGCACAACTCCTACAATGTCGAATGGCGAGATCAAGGTGACGGTAACTTTCGATAACCAACGTTATCTACCAGATATCAGATCGGTTTCTGGGTGCTTGGCTAGCACCTGCTTACTAGACACGCAGATTACCCCAGCGTATTCGCTAAACAGTCAGAAACGAAGTACCTCGCCTAGTGTTTGTACGTACTTGCAGGCGTTCCTCTCGAGTCCGGTCACCATACGGTTAAATGCCGCATAGCAATCTTCACCGGCTATTTATCCTAGATTCAATAGTCTAGATTCAAATAGTCTTAGGTGCAACAAGTAATGTTTCCCGCCAAATACTTGGTTAGATGGCCCGGTGATAGATGTTTTGAACCCGAATCTTTTAGCCGGTCGCTCGTTTAATCTTTCCATCACGTAGATTAATCTCTTCTGCGCTAATTGTCCTAAAGTCTCTTTTTTGAGGGAGGTATCGATATATCAGACCATTGGTAATTTCGTGCTACCATGCTGTCATCCTCCTGGTAGCCGCCGGCTCCACGGGTCGCTTCAGCTTCGAAGCAAATGCCAAAGCCAAACCAATGGTAATGCGAATGGTACACCAACCGCATGCACTGGCTGCGGCTCCGGGCTAGCGCAGCGCCGACGCCGACCTTGTCAAGGTAGAGGGGGAGTGGGTGCGGTGGTAGCAAGACCTGCAAAGTGACCGCCACTCATGCATGTACCCGGTAGTCCACCCGCCGTCGCGTTGCACTGCCGGCCCGGGCCGGTAGCGTCTCGCACGTCCTACTTCATGTGCTGACTTGGCGGCGACTAGGGTTTTCTCCGCGGTTGGGCTCGGACCGCAGCGGCTAACGGAGGACGATGGCTGGCACATTGACGAATGGGCAGCCGGCGTCACGAGCCGCATCCGTGGACACAGCTTTCGGGATTCCAGAGGGCGACCGGTTCGAGGAGTACCGGCAGGAGATCATCTCTGTCCATCCGAAGGTAGCGGAGGTTTCCCGTGCGAGCCACATCTGGGACTACTTTCTGGACATGCAAGACCCAGGGGAAACGTTTGGCCCTCTGATGGCGGAGGGCCAAGACGACCAAGAGTGCCTGTTAGCGTCGTACTTGGAGTTGGGCGCGCTTGTCTGCATACACCCGGTCACGGCACGTATCATGACAACGCACGGTGACTTCCACCACGGCAACATCCTAGACGCAGCCGGCCGCCAGCTACTGTGCGTTGGCTTCGAGGGCACGTGCGTAAGCCAAGCATCTGTTTTTGCGGGATGGACCGCCAATACCGCCGACGCTGGGCAGCGGATCACACGGCACGGCGTGGTCATTCCGCCACAGGACGAGAGGCGAAGTGTCCCACCTTATCGGGCTGTGGAGGAGATTCGTCGCAGAGATATGTGGCACAGCAGCACTGCAGGAGGAGTTGGGGCCAACGGCCGGACGGTGGTGGGGTCGCAAGGCCGAATAGGTAAACAGCAAATAAAGAAAGTACGAATAACCCGCGGTCAGTACACTGACAATGGTTGATGATAGCGGCTGTACCTAGCCGCAGGCTTGGCAACCAAATTTAGTCTACCCTCGGCGATCGAATGGACGCTTCATGAACCGTAGCGTTGGTCCTTCGAAATACTCCAGCCAACTCCGGAGCCTGCCGCTGCCACTGGTGAGGACGCACAGCGAAACAGGAACCGGAATAGGAGTGTTTGTCAGTCTTTTCGGCAGCCAAAATCGAGTTGATAACTTGATGTGCCTGTTAAGGATCTCTAGAACCGCTGTAGACCAACTGCAGAATCTGCTGTAAATGCTCTCGATGTGTTCATAATTGGAACTACTTTGGTCTTTGCGGTGCTTGTTGCCTCTATGCTGATAAGTGTGACATCGGTGTGAGGATAATTCTATCGATATTTTTAGTTGGAAGGCTTTCAATACTTTGTTAATCAATACTCCATTAATCCTATGTCTGGGCAATTTAGGCATTGACAGCGATACAGCATAATGACCTATATATTCGAGCTCAGGAACGATGACCGATGTTTTGGATATTGCCTTCTTCATCACCAAAACAATTCCAAGCCTCACCACCAGCATC
This sequence comes from Candidatus Poribacteria bacterium, assembly GCA_030748495.1. Lineage (GTDB taxonomy): Bacteria > Poribacteria > WGA-4E > WGA-4E > UBA9662. The sequence continues at coordinate 76,901 of JASMLX010000006.1, forward strand.
AACGATTTGGTTATAGTTTTTGAAACAGATATTTGGGAGGCCAATTTTCCTCAACTTTTAACTGTTGCCCGACCTGCTCCATTGGGTTGAACTCAGGAGAATAGGGTGGGAGAGGTAGTATAGAAATATTTTAGGTGTGACCAGAGCTTCAGTGGTGTGCCAACTAGCCCTATCTATCACCATGATGGCATGATAGCTACCTTCAACTCGCTCGGAGATTTGATTGAAATAGAGTTGCATCATGCCGGTGTTTGTTTCTGGTAGAACCAAACACCGGCATGATCTTTATCCAGTCAAGTAGCAGCCAAAACATTCTGTGGAAATAAACTGTTGGGTCCGATGACTCTCGGGCTTGTGCCTTTTGTGGCCCATTGTCTGGCTAAGCTTGCCTGCTGACGGACAATTTGGCTTTCATCTTGCCACCGTACTTCGAGAGGGTCGTTCTGAATTTGTTTTTTTATCTTTTCGACTTCATCGAGGAAGAGGTGTAGAAGCCACTATCTGAATCATTATAATTGAACTTGTCGGTCAGTAACGGCTGAATATTTTTGGCCGTTATGGGCCCACCTTTGATTGAACTTGCATGTTATGCAAGTTCAATCTTGAAGTCTTCCTCTTTTTCGGGGAGTAACCTGGGTTTCCGACCTCGATTTTCTCTCTCGATGAGTCCTTCAGAGTCAAATTCAACACCAGCATCTACTCATGAAGGCAACGTTTTCTCTTTGGCCAATACCATCCTTGAAACTTTTGTTTAAGAGATGTCAGGCCAGTAATTTAATCTTACATTTTGGGCCCAAGCTCAACCTTTCAGGAGGCAGCGAAAACAGGTTAATTCCACTTGGAGATAAATTTTTTCCAAGCCAGAGATTGATCATTGAAACAATAAATGGTCAGCTTAAAAATATCTGTGATATTGAACGCTCCAGACGGCGGAGTCCAGTCAATTTTATGGTCAACCTAATAGCGGAACTTATTTCTGACACTTGGAAGGTGAAGAAACCTTCTATTAAAACGCCTCAGAACACCCTCATAGCTCTGTGAGAGGTAAAAAAGCCGAACTGAGGTTATTTACTCTCCTTCGGTTCATCAAGGGCGATCTAAAACGTAAAGTGCTGCTGCCAGGTAGTATAGAGGCACGAGACAGATGGTATAAAACCCGAAAAAAGATCCGGACTAGAAAAATGAAATCCGTTCCAGACAGACACCATATATCCGACCAAGTATTTCCGTTATTGGAGCCACTATCACCTAGACCAAGGGGCGCCTGAGTAGCAGAATAATCCTCCATTGGTAAATAGGCTCTGTTGCATCTTCAGCACCGGGGTAGCGTGGCCGGATTGAACTGAAAGGTGTAGGGGGTAGAGCAATAGCTGGCGTCGAGTGATTAGCTGTAGAAATCAAGGTGTCGGGGAACAATTAGCCAATAAGTGGTAATGATAGAGACCGGTCATCTCAAGATTCACCTACCTACGGCGACGGCAAAAGGAAATCAGCAGATGAGTTGGACCAAAGGGGGCTCGGCACTAAATTAGATTTGGCCTTGGTTCAGAATGGTTGGCCGATCTGAGCGATGATTACGGCAGGGACAACCACAGATTGCTCTTAAACTAAAGATCTGAAACCAGGAGTTCAGGCTCAGCATTTACTGACCGGATCGGGGTTACAATAGCTAGGCTATTCTCTTCCAAAAGCAGATCAAGTTGAGATGCGGCCGGTTATTCGGCCAAAGAAAAAGAGAGAGTACCGGCGATATGACAACCCAGATTGAAACCAAAGGCCAAAGGCGGTAGAGAACCGAAAATGCGTTCCGGCATCCTTAAACGGTGAGATGTAATGGCCACAGGTGAGAGTAGAAATTCAGACTCTTTTTTAGCCACCATTCATCTAGGGTGTCTATTCTTCTGGGCGACTCGTGACTACGTCATGTGGGGGACTGGTAGGCTTTATCCGATTTAAGAAGCAGGAATTGGAAGCCCAAAGAGCCAAAAAAGGCAAATAGAGTTTTTATTTAGGAGTTACTTCCTATATTCTTCTTTTTCGACTTTGTCAAAAGCACCACCCTGTCGTTATCCACGACGATGCTAAACATTAGGGCTTTGCAGAAATCCCTAAAAGAAGTAAAGAAAGTGAATAAGGCAATAGAAAAAGCCTTTGCTACATTTCCAAATATACTACAAAGTGTTAATGGGTTAGGACCGGTATGATCCGCTGGAATTTACGCTGAAATCGGAGATATTCGGCGCTTTGCTTCAGATTCGCAACTGGCTAAATTCGCTGGGTTCGCTTGGAAACGGAAACCATCAGGAGAATTTGAGGTACAGGAAACGCAAATGATAAAAGCCGCTAATACCCACCTTCGATATTACCTCATCGAAGCGGCAAACTGCTTAGGACTTTATAACGATGGATATCGAGTTTATTACTACAAAAAGCACTTGAAGGTGAGGAAACATCAGCATAAACGGATATTTGCAAGCAACATGGAAAGCTGAATTACCCGCGATTTCGGCGGCCATGGCCTCTGAATTTGGCTCGACTCGAAGTGCTGAGGCTAACAAAAAGGCTTTGAGGTTGGAGGTAAAAGACGCTCCGTTTCTACCAACTCTCTTTGGATTCCTGTTAGAAGAAGTTATTTCAGTTTCGTCAATCTCGTCTCAGAATAGAATTTTAGATTTTGTTCCGTTCCAATGATATTCATCGGCTACATTTTAGAGCAATTCCAATTGGTCGCTGTGAACTTCCATTTTAAGAAGGGTCATTTGATCGTAATAAAATAACTCTATCCCACTATGAAAACACCTCGCAAAAGGAAAAAATAACAGCCGCGAGTTTCCGTACCGCCTACAATATCGACTTCTGATTAGGCTTTGTTGTACCAAAAAGCAATGCCTCTATCAACCACTAAAAAGCTAGATTATCCAGTACCGGCCGACATTTCTCGCTTATCTCATCAATTTGTATTAAACGGCTATTGCTCAAATGAAATGTAGGTGAAATTCACTGCATTGACTAGATTAGCTCAATTTTTGCCGAGGTTTCGTCAAACAAACAGAATCATCGAGATGATCAAACCACCACTGGCGATCATCAATAAAATACTCAAAGCGACCTCTTCGTTTTTTTGAGCTATTTCTCGTTGCTCCTGTTCAAGACGTTGTAGGTATGCTCGCTGTTTGGTTTCTACCTCTTTCTTGGCTGAGACAGCAGGGCTAACTAGTTGGGAAACTGATTGACAGATGCTTTCAAAGTCAATAGGTACACCTAATTGGATATCTTTCTGTAGACGCACCAAATTTTTTCGAGTCGAGGCCAGTAATCCCGAGGGATCTTGACTTAATCCCATTTTTGGCAAGCTACCAGCAGTTCTGCTGGAGCCTTGGCGTACGCTGGCAGCAAAATCCCGATAGTTTTTCAGATCTGTTAGTGTTTTCTCTGACTTAGAGCGAATAGAAGTAATCCGGCTCTCTTTTCTGCTAGTCACTTGCTCCTGTTTTTGCGCCAGGTTTTTCTCGGCAGCCGTTACCTGAGTTTCAACCTCCCGACTCAATACTTTCTGCTTTTCTTTCAATCGGTTTTCTGAGACTAAAAACCCCTGCATTAACTGGTTCTGCATCCGTAATACTTGGTTCATTTTTATCTCCTCATTGCTGAGTTCAATTCACCTTCGTTGCACCATGTTATTCGTCTTCAGCACTAGTCGCTGAGGTGTCGCTTAATGGGAGGGTCGTATCGGCTTGATGATTCATAGCTAATTTCCCCACAGCACCAATAATTGTTTGTGCTAAACTAGCCTCCGGCAACCGATCTAATTCCAAATCGAAGTCTTGCGGGCTTTCTTCACTATATTCCATATTTTGGTAAACAAAACGGTCTTGCTGGTAAGAAATCACACTGGCAGAGTTATCTAGCTTCTCCAAGTCGGCTTCAGTAGCGAGATCTGTATCTGCTACCATGACAGTATGAACACCACACTTGGCGCCCTGTTTCATAATCACCGCCAATTTTTGGATAGCAGTTGTGGAGAAACCGTGTGGAAAGTTAGCGATAGCGAGAATCCGATGCGGAATGGGGTAGATGCCTCGATGAGATCTGATATCGGCCAATGTCGGACAAGTATAACTCAGGTAAGTTTCCTCTACTGACGACAAATGCCGGAGCAAGTTATCTAAGTTAGCCTCAATGTAGGCTGTCATCTCTGTGGTCTCTTTTTGGTTGATATCGACCAGCCCAACGACATTATCACCCCGCCCTTGAGGGTCTATTGTTACCAACAACACCCTGCCCACGGGGCTAGCCGCAACTAGCCGCAGAATCAAGCTTTGAAAGGCCTGAAGAGCCTGATCTTTGGCGGCCCCACTCGCTTTGAAGATCACGTTTTGCCCATCGATGATGGGAAGTAATGCCAACGTCTCCAATTGGTTGAAATGGCCGTTAATGCGTAACTTACCAACGCGATGACACGCTGGTGGATCTCCTTCTCGTCTCGGGGTAAAGGTGTGCCAAAATTCATCGTCCCAGTCGTAGGCAGCCCCCTGTAACTCCTCTAGCAGTTGCTGAAAATCGCTGACGTTATCGTTAAGTTCAGCACTGTGGCTTGTTAACAGGGTGTCGATCTGCTCGGTGAGGATTTCGTCGATCTGGTGCAAAGACTCCTGATGTTCCGCCTCAACCGCAGCAATCTCAGCCTTGTACTCTTGGTTTACTTGCTCTTCCTGGCGCTTCTGTGCTTGGTGAAGTACTTCGGTCAACTCCTCAACAATCTGTTCTTCTACCACTTTTTCTTTCCTTTTTACTTAATTGTTTGTCTGAGACCAAGTTTACTTTTGAATCACATTTATATTTGAGGATAGAGTATACAATCTGTTGTAAAGCAAGTCAACTGTTGTTACATCTATCGCATTTGGAGGAGAAGGCCTTCGTACATCTTTTCTCTTCATCCACTCCGCTTGAGTCGGCCAACCCGCTTGGCATATTTCTCCCCTAAATGGAAAATATAGAATCCGAGAGGAATAGTGACAATGCCAATACTGAGTAGTAAAGACAGGTTTGGCAACTGATCTGCGACAGATGCATTGTCCAGCATTGCCGCACGGATAGAGCGTAGCGTGTAGGTGGCCGGTGAGATTTTAGAAAGTGGTTGCAACCAGTTGGGCAAGACGTCGATCTCGTAATAAATGCCGGATACCAACAATAGCAGGGCTTGCAAAATACCGGTCGCCGCTTGGCCTTTCTCTGGTGACAATAGCGGAAAAATCGCTGCCATCAACCCAATGCCGATAAATGATAAGCTGGAAACAGCGATGATAACTGACATGGCAACCCAATTGGCATTGCTCAAGTCTATATGGTTGCCGAAAAACAGCGGTATTACCGCCAGCACAATACCTGTCCTAATAACACCGTAAATGATAGCAAACAGACACGACCCAACTAAATGAGTAATTCGATGGATTGGTGCCATGAAAGTATACTCGATCGTGCCTTCCCAGCGTTCCCAAGTGATAGCATCACTTACCTCGCGCATCATAATTGAGAGAAAGCCCCAAACCAATGCCCCAATCACCAGGTAAAGTACGTCTTTAGCATCCCCGCGGCCAACCATAATCAGACCGATAGTTAGCGCATTAACAATTGAGTAGGTGAAAAACAGAATCTCCCAATTCAAATATCGTTTCAACAAATTGAAGTTACGTTCGATAAAAGCATAGGAGACGATAGCTTCTCGAACGGCGGTTCGAATAATGTTTAGCATCGGTTATTCCTCTTGCAGATCCTTGCCAGTCAACTCGATAAATACCTCTTCTAAAGTAGATTCCGGTTTGTTGATCTGAGATTTGAGTTGACCTGCCGTGCCCCGGGCAATAAACTTCCCTTGATCGATAATGGCGATTTGATCGCAAAGAGTTTCAGCCTCCGCCATGTCGTGTGTAGTCAAGATAATAGCAGCCTCGTGCTCCTGTCTTATTTCGTTGATAAAGGCTTGAACATCTCGTTTTGATTTTGGGTCTAGACCGGTCGTTGGTTCATCGAGTAGAAGTAAAATAGGGGCGGTTAGGAAAGCGCGAGCGATGGCGACCTTCTGCTGCATGCCACGGGAAAGATCTTCCATTCCACCGTCCATCCTATCAGCCTTAAAACCGAGCCTTTCTAATATTTCAGTAGCCTTGGTGGTAGCCGTTTTGACTGGAATATCGTAAAGTCTCGCCGTATAGATCAGGTTTTCCAATGCTGATAACCGCTTAAAAAAAGCCGCATCCACGGAAACTCGATTCATCATTTTACGAACTTGATAACTATTTTTAACCACGTCGTATCCAAAAATAGTAATCTGACCACTGTCGGGTAAGAGGAGTGTTGAGATCAATCGAATTAAAGTCGATTTCCCAGAACCATTGGCTCCCAGAACACCGTAGATCTGCCCCAACTGGACTTCAAATGAAATATCATCTACGGCTTTAATCGTCTCTTTTTCAGTCTGAAGAAACGGGAATAAACTTTGGGGAAAGGGCTTCTGTTGTATTTTTTTTCGATAAAAAAATTTTTGAACCTGTTTTAAAACAAGACGGTCAGTTCGCATGGTTACCATTTCGAGAAACTAAAATTATGAGATCTATTGTGATCATTGAAAGAGAAGCATCAACTCAGCCTGATTGTATATTTAAACTTTACCAAAATCAACCCAAGCACAGATTGATTAGCTGCTCAACTGCGATGTACTACTCTGTGAGCATCGGTAAAGTCGGTTACAGAGTAGCCGAAGAGGTGAAAGCAGCAGAAGGCGTGTTTTTGAGACCACTATTGCCATAAGCGCTCCCCCGCAAGCAGAGGCCAGTAGCGTTGATCAAGCAAAGTACCACCTCAACTTAGGAATAAACTTTTGTATCGGTACCGGGTATTTCTATCCTTTACAGTTGATGGAAAAGCAATGGTGACGACTTTAGAAAGATTAGCAAAGATAGTAACAAGGTTGAAATAGGATTCAGTCTAAATTTTTATGGGCTAATTACCAACAATTTACAGTTTCTTACATCGACATCTTTAGTAAAACACTTAGAAGCCATTTCAAAATGGCTCAATGTAATGAGGGGACAAGCAAGGTGAGAAAAAGCTTGCTAGATATCAATCTCTCTTTCCCAGCCAACGACTAGCCTTCGCCAGTTTGGCTACTATGCCAAAGTAGGCTCAACCTTCCGTCGACGCTTGTAAGGCCACAATTTGCCACCATCTTCATCTTTCTTGATCTAGTTGTTTTTACGGCACGGGCCGAATCAAGATCAACACCGATAGGGGCGCCTTGGCCATCGACCACCACCATCCACTTTCGACCCTTCCCGCCTTTGGTTTTTCCAACGCCTGGGCCCCTTTTTTGGCCCAGGCCAATCTAACTGGCCTTGTTGCTCCAGTTCGGACAGGAACTTAGGCCATATTTGGAGCCAAACACCTGGCTCTTCCCATAGCTGTAAGCTTGGCTGGCAAGTAGCTGATGGATATCGATCAGCTAAGTGGTTCCATCCGGCCCCAGTTGGCCAGAGCCAGATATTGCCGTCAAACACTTGCCTATTGCCTCTGGGATTGGGTCTACCTTTGGGCGAAGGCTGAGGTTTTGGCCGCCAGAGTTCAAGTCTGATCCATTGTTGATCGGTGACATCGGCCATCAAAAGTTCCTTTTTAGACTCAACTAAAGCTAGACCTAACTCCTTGAGATGGGCAAGTTTAAATTGTATTT
>JASMLX010000070.1 GCA_030748495.1 Candidatus Poribacteria bacterium
CATACGTGATCGCTTAAGCACGACTCAACTAGAAAATGGCCAACAAGTCTGATCGGTTAGTTTGCGACAAACAGACCTAGGACTTTACAACGGTGAGCCGCGGAGAGATCAGCGCTGCTTTGGCTTAATCGCGTCTATAACTATGAAGAGGGGCGCTACCACTGCGACATGACAAACCTACCGGTGGATCAGTTTTCAGCCGAGTCAGTGACCAGGGTTTATGCGCTGAGGTGGCAGGTTGAGATCTTGTTCCAGACGATGCCTGGAGACCACTCTTGAGCAGATAGATCTGCCCAGTGGTGACAAAGATATGGTAGACTGCTTTTGGGGCCTCAATCTGGTCTGACCTGGTGAGTCACAAGTGTCGAGAGGTGATCAAGAGTCGGATTCCTTCCTGGCCTGATCGCCCTTTACTCCGTGGGTCAAAAGACTTCAGTCAGAGTTTGAGAGACTGGCTCATGTGGGTCACCATGCCGAGGTCTCGGTGGATGCGTTTGCCGGCGGATAAGGCGGATGATCTGCGCTTCAGATTTGGGGCGGATCCGAAGATAAAAAGAAAGACTCAGGTATTTAGTTTAGATATTACAGGCATTTGCGCTTAAGCGATCCACATGGATTGGATTAGCAGGTCTACCGTAAGATAACTCTTGGATACTAATTGGTTTTCCAACCTCGACTCCACTTGCTTCCGCTAAAATTTCAGCTCTGGATAAGGCATCTTCCATAGCTAGGCGTTGGGCTTCCTTCATCAGGTTAAAATTTAGTATAATGAAGACTAGTGGAACTTACTTTTACCACTTGCACGCGCGCCTGAAACCTCAGGCGGGAGACTACAGCCAAACCCGCAAGATGGTAATTGTCAAATAACTAACCAGAGGCCGACTGCGTAGTACATTCAGAAGAGGAAAATTCAGTCGACTAAAGTTTTGCCAATCACTGAAGGACGGAGAATTAAGAAGAACATGACCAACCAAAAACGTCAACGAGAGATGAGTACTGGAAGTGACAAAGGAGATGTCGGTACAGCGGAGAGTAAAAACGGGCCAAGATCAGACCGACCAGGTCGGTATAAAATAGAGATTTATCACTGGATCTTCTCTGTTGGGGTGCTGTTTTTTCTACTGCAGAGTGTACTGGCCTCACCGCCGGTTCTCTATAAGCCTGCGCCTCATCCACACACAGGGGATCATCCCCATTTTAATCGGCTGACCGATGATACTCTGAGTCACAATAACCTGAAAGTTTTAACCGTTCATTTCGTGCCGAACGGCGTCCAACCCAACGTTAATGCGGCTAACCGAGCTAGAGTATTGGCCGGCGATGTACAACTGTTCTTCCGTACGCAAATGGCGGCCAAAGGTTATCAGGCCAACAGTGCCGGAAAAACCTTTGATTTAGTTAGAGATACCGATGGAAATATAGTGGTTGTTTCTATCGACGGTGCTGAAGGTTTGGGGGGTTATGAATCCTCAAGCGATCAGGCTTTTGATAAAGTCAAACTGGAATTGAGCGCGCATGCCAGTCTATCTCAGTATCCTCACCAAAAGTTTATCTATTTCGTCGTTTTTGAGGGACTGGAGGCATTTGGCCAGGCCGGCGGGGTTGGTGGTCAGTCTGGCCCCAGCAGTGGAATGGCACTGATTCCTCGAGGTGTGGGTGACACAAATTCGCTAGATTTTGAGATGGGCACCATGGCCCATGAACTCGGCCACGCTTTCGGTCTGGATCACGACTTCAGGTCCACTGGCAATTTTGCCCCACCGATTGGAACGCATTACATCATGTCTTATGACGATGCGGATATAGCCGATTATGTTCTCTCCGCCGACAACGCCGATTACCTGAATGTTGATCGCTATTTCAACCGACAGAACTCCATCGGAGTTGCAGTGGAGGGTTCCAGTCCCGAGATCAGGATTAAGACCTCCTTGGCTTACGCCTCAGGTGCAGCCATGCACCGAGTGGACATTGACCTGTCTGATCCAGATGGCCTGCACCAGGTGCAGTTCTCGGTAGTTACCGACGTACCCGTAGGTGACCCACATGAGGTGGGCAACGGTTCCCCTCAAATCGAGTTTTGCCAGTTGCTATCCGGTAGCCCGTCGGCAACGATCGACCACGTTTACGGCACCCACCTGGAGGCGGTGGCCGGATCTAAAAGTAGTACCGCTCTGGCCCGTCGCCTACACGTCAAGGTGGTAGATAGAAGCGGACAAGAGTCCTACAAAAGATTCGCCATCTATGACCAGAATCGTCCGGCAACCACACACCCCCTTTCTACTGGCGCTTCACTAGAAAAATTGCTGAAGCAGGCCTGGCCAGGAGATATTATCTCCATCTCCGGCACTCCAGTTGAAACCGGCGATTTCATGATTGAAGACGGTTCGTTGCTGACTTTGACCTCTACCAATCCAGCCAGACCACAGCAAATACTAGCCACATTGTATATCGATGGCGCCGAAGGGGTGCGGTTGCAAGCCTTGAGGTTGAGCGGTGTCGGTCTGCAATCCTTCGCTAAGAACGTAGTAATTCAGAATTGCACCATTGAAAGTGCCGGCATCGCCGGTGTTTATGTCGATGGCAAGTCCAGTGTAACCTTGACTGGAAATAGAATTCAGAACTGCAGTGAGTGGGGCGTCTACGCTAAACCGGGTTCTACCGTCACGGTTGGTGGGCCCGAGGCTCAAGATGCAAACCTGATTGCAGCTAACACGATCGGTGTTCAATTAGAGGGCGTGGGAAGCGTGGAGCAACCCGTTCTCGTCACTGGTAACACTATTCGGAATAATACCCAAGACGGGATCGTGGCCAGTGAAGGCGCAATTGTGACTATCGGTGGGTCTATAGATGGCCGGGCCAATAGCATTTTGAACAATGCCGGCAACGGTATCTCTCTGTTCGATACTAACACCTATGCGAAAATCGTCGGCAACACTATTGAAGGCAATCAAGAGGCTGCGGGCGTCTACATAGATGGCGGCCAGGCTGATATTGTAGGTAATACTGTGCAGAACAACCGCACCTGGGGTATCTACGGCAAACCGGGAACCCAACTCACTATTGGAGGGGCAACGCAGGCAGAAAAAAATACCGTCCAAAATAATAGTATCGGCATTCAGTTGGAGGGCGTAGGCACAGTTCAGCAACCGGCCTCGGTTGCAGGTAATGTGATCCAGAATAATGGAGGTGAAGGAGTTGTTATCAGGGACGGAGCAACTGTTACCATTGGTGGATCTATAGATGGCCAGGCCAATAGTATTTTGAATAACGCCGGCAGCGGTATCACGCTATTCGATGCCAGTACCGAAGTCCAAATCTCAAACAACACCATTAAGAAGAATAACTACGGTCTGTGGCTACAAGGGGCGAAAGCCACGATCAACGATAATCTGATCGAAGGCAACAACGATTGGGGGATTTACGTCTACAGTGCAGCCAATTCGGTATCCGTCGACCGCAATGTAATCACCAAAAACAGAGGAGGTCTCATCTCCTTTGAAGAGAGCCATCCGCTTACGCTTCGGAGTAATCTGATTACCAGGTGCACCGGCACCGAAAATGAGGCGGCGGTTTGGTTTCAAGGGGCAGAGGGCGCTTTAATTAACAATACAATTGCCAACAACAGTGGGTATGGATTGGTAGCTAGCATTGACAGACCGCTTATGGTAGCCAACACCATTTTTGCCCGGAACCAAAACTCAAGCCTGGTCAACTTTCGAGGCGATGCTGCGGGTCGGCAAATTATCTACTCGCTGTTTGATGACGGCTTACCCTTTGGCGTATCTGAAATCAACAACCTGACCGGTGGTCCGCAATTCGTGGATGCCCCCAGTGACGATTATCAACTGCAGGCATCGTCTCCAGCTATTAATGCGGGTAATAAAAGCATCGCTGGTTTACCGGACCGGGATTTGACCGGTAACCTGAGAGTCTTTAATGATCAGGTCGATATTGGGGCTCACGAATATGGCGCTTCTCCGACGCCGGTTCAATTGAGGCATGTATTAGTCTTTACCGGTCCGGTACAATCGATCCACACCGACCAAAAATCACAAAAAATCACCGTTGAAATTCAGGATGAAAACGGTTTGGCCGTTGTCTCCGACACCGATGTTGTCGTTACCTTGTCCTCCGACGCAAAGACGGGCAGTTTCTTAGATGCGGGTAATACCACAACATCGGTTACAGTACCAGTAGGGCAAACCTCCGCCGATTTCTACTACACAGATACTATTGCTGGAGATGTCACCTTGACGGCCACAGCTAGCTTGGGGCGACCGGAAACGGTACAAATAGCCACCCAACCCCTAACTGTAATCGAAGAGGCTCAACCACCATTAGTTGGGGATGTCAACGGTGACGGAACAGTTAATATCTTCGATCTGGTTATAGCCGCAGGTCAATTTGGTCAAGCAGGAGGTAACTTGAAGGGTGATGTCAATGGCGATGGCTCAGTCAATATCTTCGATTTAGTCTTGGTGGCGGGCAACTTCGGTCAAAGTGCCGTTGTCGCAGCCCCAGCGACAGCTAAGGTCCAACTCATAACAGACCAGAAACGTTATATTGCTTCAGCAATTGATCAGCTAGAGTCCAATCCTAATCGATCCAATGAAGAAGAGATAGCGTTGAATGTTCTGAAATCTATCCTGCCGGAAAGATTACCCACTCAAACCCAACTATTAGCTAACTATCCCAACCCATTTAATCCAGAGACCTGGATTCCGTTTCAATTAGCTCAGGATGCCGATGTTAACATTACCATTTATGGCGTAACCGGTCAGCAGATTCGCAAGATAGATTTAGGCTATCAACTGGCAGGAGAGTACCTCAATCGGGATCAAGCCATCTACTGGGATGGGAAAACTGAAACGGGTGAAACCGTATCTTCAGGAACTTACTTCTATCAGATACAAGCGCGCCTGAAGTCACAGGCGGGAGATTACACGGACACCAGAAAGATGATGATTCTGAAGTGAGACCGCCCCCACCCTAAATCCCTCCCTTTTGAACCAGGGGTGCCTTGCTGTAGCGGCGAAGCAGGTCATCAGATACAGGTTCTCGGGTTTCATTCGAGTCTGGTGCGAAGGTGGGTTCGATGAGTGACCTATCCGCTTCGCCCAAACCGATTTAATGATGCTGGTGTTCCGAGGCGGAGCGGATCAATCACTTGTAATAATCGCCCCATACCCACCTTCAGGTTTAAAGAATAGCAACGAATCGGTGCTAACTTCACGAATAGACGTCAGTACATTTTCTCCTACAAGGAACAATCTCAAAACAGGTCTTATCACTTTCGTATAGGCGGAAATCCAGTTGATTTCACAGTGCCATCTAATGTCACCTCGATATCACTTTACAGAATTCTTTACAGAAATAGACAAGACAGTTTGGCCGTATGGCCAGGGGCGATGAAAAGCTGGATCGTAATTCAGGTCTAGGCTCAACTTGGCGTCTACCATCATCTGCTTGGCCTGAATGTTAACAGGCCCTAGCCTCCCGCAATATATCTTATAAACTATTACAATGGTAAGGGGATTTTGGTATAATTTTGCGGTACATGTTGCGGTTTTGTGGGCGTTTTTGGAGAAAAACATGTCGACTGAAACCAGAGATTAGCACGAAAAAGGCGCGTTCCGTAACAAAAATGTCTCTATCTTATTTAGTTTGACTTTAAGTTTGACAATGTCACCTCTAGCATTTTATCAATCGAACCAACTCCAGAAGGGATCGGGTTGAGAAAAACGCTCTCTCAATGGCTTAATGAAATATGACATTGACAAATCGACCGCAATCAAATTTGTGCTGTTGGATTTTATCCAAAGTTAAGGAAAAGAAAATCTTATGGTGGAATATCCGCAAAAATTCCGAACAAATCACACAACTACAAATGGTCTTTCTAGTAATGATGTTCGGTCAATCGTTGTTGATGGCCAAAATGGCATCTGGGCCGGTACGTCAAAGGGGCTGTCTCAATTCGATGGTGTAAAATGGACACCAGTTGCCGAGATAGCAGACATCTCGATTCTGTACCTGGATGGCAATCAGGATCTATGGACTGTTGCTCGTCGTCGTCTATTTGATCACAACTACCAAATCGCCTTTGAAATACCAGAAATCATTCGGACAATAACAGAAGACAATCGAAGACAGGTATGGATAGCCGGATCAAATGAAATCTACTACTCTACACTAGATCGCGCCTGGCATCACCTCGATAAGGAACCCATCGGATGCAATATCCAGGGAATGGCCATTGATAATGACGGGCGAATTTGGCTGGCCACCGATAACGGTCTAATCAGCTACTGCGATGGAGAAGAGGTCTTATTTAATCGACAAAACTCCGGTTTGCCCAGTAACAATCTTCGGTGCATCGAAATCGACCGATACGGCCATCTCTGGATTGGATCAGATGCAGGGGTCACCGTTTTTGACCGTCAAACAGAATGGTATCTCATCAATGGGAGCCGAGGTGGCTTACCATACGAAGATGTTGTTCAAATCAGACTTGGGCCGAACGGTCAACGCTGGATCGGCACCACTCTGGGTGCAATATTGTGGGATAACGGAAAGTGGGAATACTTTCATTCGAAACGGTGGTTGCCTGATGATTATGTCAACGCAATCTCTATTCAAGATGATGGTACGGCTTTTATAGCGACCTCCGAAGGAATCAGCCAAATTGAGAAAAGAGCGTATACGCTAGAACAGAAAGCTGAGGCTTTTGAGAAGACAGTCCTCGCCCGCCATGATCGACGGGGTTACGTTACCTCCTGTAACCTCACGGTGCCGGGAGACCTAAGCAGCTATATGTATCGAGCTTCAGATAATGACGGGCTCTGGACATCTCTCTATGTTGCAGCCCAGAGTTTTCGTTATGCGGCTACCGGCCAACCCGATGCTAAAAAGCTGGCCCGCAGGTCGATGGAGGCCATCATCCACCTTGAATCGGTGACTCCTATTGACGGCTTTCCGGCCCGGGCAATAATTCAAAAAGGCGAACCGGTCGATAAATCACATGGGGAGTGGCACGACACGAAAGATGGGTTGTCTGAATGGAAAGGGGATACCAGTTCAGATGAACTCGACGGTCACCTATTCGCCTACTCAGTCTACCACGATTTAGTGGCCGACGAGAAGGAAAAGAAAAATATGGCCGAAGTTGTCCATCGAATTATGACACATATTGTGGACAACGATTTTCTGTTAATTGATCTGGACGGACAGCATACTACCTGGGGAGTGTGGACTCCACGAATGCTTAATGGTGAATGGAAGTTGCAACGCAATCTTAATTCGCTGGAAATATTATCGATGCTCAAAACCGCACACCACATCACAGGGGATCACAAGTTCCAGCAAGCCTATCTCCACCTGATTCAACAACACCATTACGCACTCAATTCAATTGATCAAAAGTTAATCGCGCCGGATCCAACTAACCACTCTGATGACGAACTGGCGTTGGTCGTCTACTATCCGCTCCTAAAGTATGAAACGGATCCGGATCTGCGGTCGATTTACCTGCTTGGTTTTGAGCGCAGTTGGCAGATTATACGTCCGGAACGCAACCCACTCTGGAATTTTGCTTACGGGGCACTGACCGGTAACCATTACGATCGCCAACAATCGATTGATAGTTTGCAACGCATTCCGATGGATCTGATCTGCTGGACAGTTATCAACAGCCACCGATCCGACATCGAAATTGCAGCCGAAGAGCCGGGTATCCAAGAGAAACAATCAGTTGTTCCCCTTCCGGTCGATGAACGACGGATGATGAAATGGAATGGCAATCCTTATACCCTAGACTATGCTGGTCGTGGTGGAGCAGAAGAAGATCCCACGATTTTTCTCCTACCCTATTGGATGGGGCGTTATCACGGTTTGATCTAAGCTCATTCAGGTGAGGTTACGAGATTAACAGACGATTCCAGCAAAAGATTAAGCCCTTGCCTTAATTGACGAATGTCGGACGTTGTAGTAAAATGCATAGGCTGAAAAATATCATTTAGTATCATTTAGTTAGGATAAGAAATGGATCTAAAAGAAAAAGTTGCGATTGTAACGGGAGCAGGACAGGGCATCGGCCGCGGTATTGCCTTACGATTGGCAGAATTCGGCGCTAATGTAGTGTTGCTGGATATCCGTCAAGATACCATCGATGAAGTGGCGGAGGAGATCCGGTCCAAAGGCGTGGAAGCTCTACCGTTACAGGTCGATGTCACCAGAAGCGAACGGCTGAGGCATATGGCCCGGCAAGTAATGGCTGAGTTCGGACAAATCGACATTTTGGTCAATAATGCCGGGATTACAGGACGGACAGTTCCCATGGTCGAGTTGAATGAACAGGATTGGGACCAGGTGATGGACCTGAATCTCAAAGCTGTTTTCCTGTGTTGTCAGGCTGTTCTTGGCTATATGATCGAACGTCGGTATGGTAAGATCGTCAACGTAGCTTCCATTGCCGGTAAAGAGGGCAACCCGACTTTAGTTCCCTATTCGGTTTCCAAAGCGGGCGTAATCTGCTTGACCAAGGCTCTGGCTAAGGAGGTAACAGATTACCAGATTAACGTCAACTGCGTTTCGCCAGCGGTAATTCAGACACCGATATTAGATGGAATGGCCTCCTCGACGGTAGACTATATGATCAGCAAGATTCCGATGGGGCGGGTGGGGAAACCGGAGGAGGTTGCCGCGGTAGTCCACTTTCTGGCCTCCGATGATGCGGGTTTTGTAACCGGGCAGTGCTACGATGTAAGCGGTGGACGCGCCACCTATTAACTATCTAACATTGATGGGAAATAAGTGATCGGATAGGAGAGCAGGTGATATCTAGTAGTGATCAAACAACCCGAGTTTATGCAGCTGACATGAATTGAGTTACTTCAAATCGCAGAAAGCCGAGTTGCCTGCCAACCTGTCTTTTCCCGTGGAACTTTCACTGCGAACCACCACCGAGGATATTCGACTCTTCCGCCAGCCAGTCTGCGAACTCGAAATCGTGCATACCCATACCCTCCAACGGACAGATTATAGCCTGAAGTCGAGGCTTAATCGCCAAGCAACCTTTAAGCGCAATGGCCCAACGGGGAAATAACCAGCGCCTGAGATGCCTGTTTGGAGTTAACAATCTTGTTTTTTTTACGGCCGATAGATGCAAGTTAAGCCTGCCCGAAAGCCAACTTTAGCCGAAGTGGACTCAGTGAGATCGGAGTACGATAAACCCGACTTGGTTGGCATAGTATGAAAAGTGGCAGGGTATTATACGGAGACCAGTAGAGATGGAAACGATTAATTCATTCAGATGGTTGGCGCGGTTAGAATGGATTGGTTGATTTGAGGGAAAAAAGCAGTTTAGAGTAGACCATGGGAAGAAGGAATTTATTAGAGGGGAAGCCCGTATTAAGGGGATTGAGAGCTTTTGGGGGCGCCAAAACCAGACGTTCTAAGTTCGGTGGAATCGGAAAAGATTCCTGTTACTATCATCTTAAAGAAGGTGAATTTAGGTTCAATGATTAGGCCTAAAAACATCTATCAAATATCAAATTAGGTTGAAAATATTTCGAAATAACCCGCTCATCTAGTCATAATCCTTAACCCTAATTCCCCATTTATTACACAGTATCACCCCAGTGTCCCAAAGATTGTTGGTGGCGCGGCGAACTTCGTTTACTCAACGGTCTGGCAGGTAAAATAACAAAAAAGTACCAAGTGGATCTCAGCAGGATCTACCTGACAGGTCTGAGTATGGGTGGCTTTGGTACCTGGTTTCTTGCCAGTATGAAGCCTAAACGGTTTGCGGCCATAGCTCCAATCTGCGGAGGTGGTGAGCCTGGACGGGCCGCACGAGTTCTAAAAAAGTATGCCGGCCTGGGTATTTCACGGAGCAAAAAGAGCACGGTAGTTCCATCTGACAGATCGGAAGAGATGGTGGAAGACTTGAAAGCAATTGATGGGAATGTTAAGTTCTCGCTTTATCCAGATGCGGATCGTGATTCTTGGACAAGAACCTACGACAATCCAGAGCTATATGAATGGTTGCTAAGACATTCGCGCTGAGATTGAGAATTGTAAGCCTTAAACTTAATGACAGAAAATAGACTGCTTAAATCTTAAGCTTCAGCAGGACATTATGAAATACTTGAAAGACGACGTAGACGTATTGGTTATCGGTGGCGGTGCCGCAGGTACAATTGCGGCCATACAATCAGCCCGTTTAGGCCAACGGATTGCCTTGCTTGAGTCTGGTAGCCAGTTGGGTGGTGTTACTACAACGGGCGGTGTCTCTTTCCCGGGGCTTTTTCATGCTTGGGGGCGGCAGATTGTGGCCGGTATTGGCTGGGAGTTGGTTACTAAAGCTGTCGCTCTGGATAGCGGTCAAATGCCGGATTTTTCGGTGCCACCTCTTCGTCATTGGTGGCATCAGATACGTATCAATGGCCCCGTTTATGCCGCCTTGGCCGAAGAGACCTGTTTACAGTCGGGAGTAGAATTGCATTACTATGAAATACCAACAGAGGTGTCAGAAAATAAAAACGGATGGAGAGTGAAAACCGTAGGCAAAGGCATAAGCCGACTGATTACGACCAAGCAACTGATTGATTGCACCGGTGGTGCGGATATCGTTGGAGCTATCGGTTTACTCCGTTTGCGTGAAGAAGAAACGCAACCTGGAACCTTGATTTTTAGACTAGCGGGATATGATGTTGAATCACTAGATGAGGGAATCGTACAGGCAAATTTTATAGCAGCTATGGAGGATGGCCGTTTACAACATGGAGATATAAGTAATCCCCAGGGGCGATTTATTAATTTTCTTGGCAGTGGAGGTGAAAATGCACAACATGTTTTTGGGGCTGACTCCTCTACTTCAGACAGACATACAAAAACCAACATTGCCGGTCGGCAGTCTTTGTTACGGATCTTGCGATTTGTCCGTTCTTTGCCAGGATGTGAAAATGCTTGTGTGATGAAAGCTCAGGCTGAGACGGCAGTACGTGAGACGTATCGTATTGTTGGTGAGGAGGAGATAAGCTATCAGGACTATATCAGTGGACGGATTTTTGATGATGCAGTATCTTATTCTTTTTACCCAATCGACCTGCATGATCGTGATGGTGTCAAACCTCAACCGTTAGCGGAAGGGATCGTTGCAACTGTCCCACTCAGGGCATTGATCCCAAAAGGAAGCACAAACTTGTTGGTAGCGGGACGAAGTGTAAGCAGTGATAGATTGGCAAATTCGGCCTTAAGAGTTCAAGCATCCTCAATGGCGATGGGGCAAGCAGCGGGCGCGGCGGCAGCGTTATCAGCAAGTCAAGAAACAACCCCGAGTCAAATTCAAATTGCCGAGTTACGAGAATTACTGTTACAACATCAGGCCATTGTTCCAATTCCTGAGGTGACGGAAATCAGTGAGCATAGAATCAATGCAATTAATCAATGCAATTAATCAATGCAATTGACGTACCTCCCCGCCATGAATGGCGAGGATTCTGGGGTCAAACGGTAATTACAGTCAAAGACTGTCTGACATCACCTACACCCGAGCGTTGACGCCCCAACGCTAAGAATATTCAGACTCGCGTTTCGGGCGCGGTCCAAAACTGTGCCGCACTCCGCGCATCCCCACCACCCCTCACGCAATTCAAGTTCTTTGAAAACGAAGCCACAGACCGAGCAAGTTTTTGACGAAGGGTAAAACCTGTCAATGAACCCGATGTGCTGGCCTTTGAGTTTACCGTAATACTTGACCTTTTGGACGAATGAGTAGAAACCCAAGTCACCGATTCTACGCCCCCCAAAGCCGTTGCGTCCCTTTAAGATTCAAATCCTCGAAGAAGATGTAGTCATGTCATAGTCATCGCTGATTGTGTTGGCCAGTTTCCAGTGAAAGTCGTGGCGTTGATTGGCGATTTTACGGTGCTTTCGAGCGAGATTCAATCGCGCTTGGTGGCGGTTTTTTTGAACCACCTGGCTTTGATGAGAGATTCCGGTTTGTTCTCTTGACCTCGATTGCGGATCGAGGAGAGAACAGTGGGGATTGAACGTCAGCCTCATCAGATACAGGTTCAAAGGGTTTTATCCGAGTCCTGGTGCGAAGGTGCGGTCGAGGAGTGACCCACCCGCATCGTCCAACGATCAGGTCGAGATTGACTTCAAGGGTGGACGGTGAAAGTATACCCTTATCAGCCACAACGACAGCGGCCGATGGAAATAGGCCAAAACAGGCGCTGCAGTTTTAATCGCCAGTGTTGATGTCCAGACCAGAAAACGGGACCGAGCGATCAAAGAGGTGAAGCGTATGGCCAGCGGTAATAACTATATCTGGCAGGAGTTGGAAGCCGATCTTGGTCAGAAAGGAGTTCAACCACAGATAGCAGGATAGAAGAGGTGGTCTCGATTTCAGATGGAAGGGACATTCTCACGGATGCAGAGAAAGTTTAGCGGAGTTGCGGTTGAATGAGAGGGAATAGCACAATATTTGGAGGTGTTTTTATCTTTAGCCATCACGGTTTTGTGGTTGCAAAGATTATTGGGATAGGCTAATATGACCAAATCGCCGCCTAAAACTAACTGTCCAAGCTATTGCTCTGGTAGAGAAAGCAGAGGGTAACTGCATCGGAGAAAGGAAGACGGTTCTCTCCTAAAAAGATGAAATTCTGGCACTATATACTCATTGTTTGTCTTTGCATATTACCCTTCGTCTTTTTGTTTTACCAGGCGAGGTATAGTCCCAAAATCGAATTTTTATTTCCTTCGCTTGGAGGAGACTGGATTCTGCATTCGGCTGAAAAAATTTCGGGTACGGTTGAATTTCGCCGGCAATTTCAACTTGAAGATACCCCATCAAAATGCAACATCAAAGTTTGGGCCATGTTACAGTTCAGCATTGTTGTGAATGGGCTGTTGGTTGAAGAAGATAGCCAACGAGGACAGAAAAATTGGAAATTCGCCCGCTCATACAACATAGCGCCACTGCTTCAGATGGGCGATAACACCGTTGTTATCCGAGTCAGTAATCCCGAAGGGCCGCCTGCGTTGTTAGTAAAAGGCTTGACCTTGAAATCCCTAAAGGGAAAAATTAAACTCAGTTCAGATCGTCAGACGGAGTTGTCAGGCTTTGCAGGATTATTTCATAAACGGCTCGGTGAAACGAACACCGGTTGGGAAGCCTCTTCGGCCCCCAATTTTAATGAGTGGGGCGCAGCGGTTGGAACATTCGAGGATGAATCTCGATTGGGAGAGAAGAGAGGCCCTGTTCAAGAGTCCCTTAGATATCCCATCTACATGATGCTCTTCGGAGCTTATCTGCTGTTCATACTGTTAGCCGTCAACCCAAGGGGTATTTTTATTGACAGAAACCCGGTCTCCAGGAAAAACTCGGTTTCTAACTTACCCCGATTGCTAGCGCTGACCCCCTACCTTGTCATCATCCTGACTATCCTTGTTGTCAATCTGCACAACACGGCTATTTATTCGTACAAACGTAGCGGATTTGATTGGGGAGGGCATGTAGAATACATCAAATACATGGCGTCAAAATGGCGAGCCCCCATAGCCACAGAAGGGTGGGAGATGTTTCAGCCGCCGTGTTACTATTTTATTTCTGCCATCATCTACAGCCTGTTTGGCGGAGAAGCCGCCGAGCCTAGCTCTCTGAAAGCCGTGCAGATTATGGGTACGATCAGCGGTATTGCTAATGCCTGCTTTGCCTGGTTGGTTCTGCGGAAGTTGTTTAAAAAGAGTTATCTGATTCAACTTCTGGGCTTCAGTGTGGCCGCATTCTTGCCGATGTGCCTTTACATGAATCCGCTTATCAGCAATGAAATTTTTTCCGGTTCCATCATATCTTTAGCAATTTGCCTCTTAATTCAGTATGGATTCGAGGCGCGGATAAAAATTCGGCATGCGGTCGCCTTGGGAGTAGTTGTCGGTTTGGCACTGCTTTCCAAGTACACCGCTCTGTTTATTTTTCTGACTGCCGTGACGGTATTGACAATACGCGTGTTGATGAATTCATCCACGCGCAGACGCGAGGTCGCAATATTGGCAGTTTTCCTCACCATTGTTTTTACACTATCCGGATGGCTATACATCAGGAATTTGGTTAAATTTCACGACCCGTTTATCGGCAATTGGGATGAAAAATCGGGGTACCATTACGAACAACATCATGGCTATCGAACGTTAGGATTTTATCTGAAGTTTGGTTCTGTCTTTTTACATGCCCCAGAACGCAGCCGGTGGGCGTCTTTTTGGGATGGGAAGTACGGTTCGATGTGGATGGACACGCATGGCAGCTTTTTAAGGCTCAGCGACGAACAAACCAATCTACGTGGCAGCATCATCATCTATCTTGCCCTGCTCCCTAGCGTTGGGATTCTGTTAGGATTTTACCAATCGCTAAAATTAGCCTTTAAATCCTCCAGGCGCAATCCCTACCTGGCATTAGTCATGGTGAGCACACTTACTATTATCTCCTTGATTTCGTTCACGATGGAGGTGCCGTTTTATTCTACTATCAAGGCCTTTTTCTACCTCTCACTCTTGCCACCTATCGCTGTATTCGCAGGCAAGGGGCTTGACACAATGTGCAGGAACTTGGGAAAATTCAGGTTTATCGTTTATGCTAACTTGATTGTGTTGTATTCGTTTATCCTTAACCTGTTTTGGTATCGTGGAACATGAAAATGATCGAGAGAATAATAAAATAGTAACTAGAATAGAGTTTAACTCTTTTGCGGTGAAAAGATGTTGGCAGTATCTACCACCTTCAGTCAGGGCTTAGGTTTCGACCTTTTAACAAATCCATTCAACGTCTCTCTTTTGGGACAGGTCAATATTTGTGGAATTGTTTGCTCAAACAGTTGGGTGGTTTCCGGCAATTTCGATTGCAATTCAGTTGCTGTATGGATCAGCCACTCACTCTCCCGTGGTCCATAGGTTTTCTTTAAATCCCAAGCGGTGTATATGATCCAGTAGGCGTACTCTTGCAAAATTACACGGTTCCGTACACCAGTCTCTTCTATATCTGAGTAATCATTCACCTTATAATGTCCCTTATTTATAGCTTCTTGTGTAACCTTATAGAGACGGGAAGATTTGGACAACCCCCACTCTTCAGGCATTGTCATATGCAGACCTACATCACTCACATGATGCAGGATATGTTCTACCACTTCGGTTACCTGACCAGATACCCCTTCCATGATAATATCGCATATACTGTTAGCCTCCCTGGTTTGGTCCATGAGACGCTCTTCTGCTGATGAAAGTTTCCAATCCTCACCATGGAATATCGGAATCATAGTCCGATAGCGATACAGATTGGTGAGCAACTCTCGTTGCATTATCGTATCTGTAGTGTTATGTACGGTAAACATTTCGGCAATCGTTCGAGCTACCTTTTCCATAAACAGGTCACTGACATCATCACGGGCAACAAGTACGATACCGCAGACGGTCAGTTTTTTGGTGAAAGGGGGATAACTGCCTGTTTTCTCTATGGAATCTAGAAGATATAGATCCTCCGGCACATCACCCAGCGGCTGATTCTGGACACAATCCAGGGTTATTTTGTCACCCAGAACAACCTCCTGACCACACCCCGTCAAAAAAACAACCATCGACAATAACCAAGCAGACTTCCTCATTTTTAATCCTCCACTGTTTACGATAACCGACAACTGCCCTAATTATGGTTCGCGACAGTGGTAAAGGTACAATTTCGTCACCTGTTCAACTGCTCTTTCTAGGTTTGACTCCCTCAAAACAAGACCTTTACCCCCTGGACTTCTATTCCAAGACTTTTAATCCAGAACTTTTAATCCCCAAGACCTCTAACCTTATGTGGAGTGGGGTGCGATGGGCAGCGCCAGAACGAAGCATCCGTGGGGGGGCAGGTCGAGAGGGTCATCGCTCTGCCATGCGGTCTCCTGCTCCGTATCCATATTGACCAGCCTACCGTCTCCTGTGACGGACGAATCCGTCATGGCCACCCGAGTCTGAATCTCCTTCTCTCCCTCGTTGAAGAGGAGGATGTACGCCATGTCCCCTTTACAGACATGGCGTACGCGAAGATCCGGGTGAGCCGGAGTAAAGGTGAGGGGGCTGGGCACGATGTGGTGAATGCGCTGGTGGAAGTCACCGGTTTCGGCCGCCCCCTTCCACCGCACTACCAGTCCTCGACGCTCGATGTCTGAAACGACCTCCCTCTCCGTAGCGGAGAGCCGGTCCGCGACCGCAGGCTCGACGACGAGAGCCCGATAGGTCATACCAGCAATCCGAAGGCCGTCCTCGGATCGTTCGACCCGACTCGCCAGATCCTCGATGGTCAGGTAGTTGAAGTCGTGTTGATGCTGAAAGCAGGCTTTGGCGGCCTCCCAGGGCAGGAAGTCGCCGGTGCCGAGAATGGCGGTGTCACAGACCAGTTGGCTATCCGTGTTCAGCCAGCAAATCCTCCCAGTCAGGTTGGAGAAGCGGGCGTAATCTTCCCACCATGGGCTGTGGAGGCCCACGTCTCGCGGGCGTTCATCGATACGGGGACCGCGGATGGAGTAGTAGAAGGCGTGGGGAATGAGGAGGTTGCATCCTCGAATCAACAACCAGAGCGCCATCCAATGATACTCGGCAAAGGTGAGCTGATGGCCATAGGCGCCGGCGAATTCATTGCTGTTGCGGCGGGCGCCGAGATGAACCATAGCCGAACTGGCGCACTTGCCCATGGTGGAGTGGGCTCCCTCCAGAGCGCTTGCCTTGCCCGGTTCCACATAACGAAGCACCAGATCCTGGCCGGGCAGGTCGAAGTGGCGCAGCATGCCGATGTCGTCGGAGGCACCTGGATGCCCGGCCAACTGCACACCGTGCCGGCGGCACCAGGTGGAAATAGGCTGATAGTAGGTCTCTTCGAGTCGGGCCTTGATGGCCCGCGTGTAGTCGGTACGGTACCGTTCTGCCTGAGGTTCCCGCTCGTCCCAGAGTGCGGGCAGGTGAGGGGTAAAGTCGTACTCCAGGAGGCGATTGATATGAGCTAGGGCATCGCTTGTACCGGGGCGAGGAGCCCAGCCTGCTGGACAGTCGTGTTTACCCAGAGGACTGGGTTCATCGGTAAAGATCGCTCGAATGGTAGTGCCGAAGTACTCGGTAAATTCATCGTAATAGCGCTGATATACCTTGTCGATAAAGCAGGCCATGGCATCCGGGTTAAGCAGGTCGGCTGCCGCCGGGTGACACTCATCAACCTCCCGCTGATCCTGGCGGCGGGGAGGATCCGGCTCGATGAAATGAAGCCCGCGAATAGTAGTGTGAATGGGCTGATCCACGATCGCCAGGCGATGCCCATCATGGCGGCGTTCGACCTCGGCGATGAGTGTCTGCGTCGCGTTTAGCTGAATCCGGGACTGAGCATCGATCCTGACCCCCTGAATCTCACTCTCAGGAGATGCTTCGGTTAGATCGACCGCCACCCAGCCCCGACAGGCAAACTGCGGATTTTCTTCTACCACCTGTCCGGCCGAAGAGCCGCTGGGATACATTCCTTCGTCGTATAGAATAACCCACATACCCCGTCGTGCCGCTTCAGCGATAGCAAACCGCATGAAATAGAGGAGTCTCTCGCTCATCCAGGCCAGGGACTGGGGCAGGCCAGCCCGAGGATGGATGACGAAGGCGTGGATGCCGTGGGCCTGGAATTCATCGAGTTGCCGGCTGATCTCCCCTTCGCTGAGTTCGTCGTTCCAGAACCAGAAAGGAGCTTGAGAGAATTCCCGGCTTTCATCTTCATATTGGTTGAACAGGTGCATAAAGTTTTCACGGGTATGTTCAGGTAGACAGTAAATAGTTGGTAACGATTTCATCCTAATCCCCAGATAAATATTTATCCCTTAGAGATACAATTGACGGAACATTATCTTTGCCTCAATACATTCCAGCCTGTTTCATTCGGCATTGCACAATCGTACGGGGGTATTTTCGATAGTTCCACGCCCTATGCCTAAGCCCAATGCACGGAAAATTTTATAACGGATCCGATTCGGATTGTTTCCCTAGATTCAAGTAACTGGATTCAAGTAGCTGGATTCAAGTAGTAAGTGCAACATTTTGGCTTAGAACAGAATTGATGTTAAAGAATACCTCAGCAGGTGTTTTAGACTCCAGAATTTTCCTGGGACGGTTGTTCAATTTTTCTTCCTCTATCCGACCCCTTTTCTTTTTTTCAAAATTATCAAATAATAGATCATTCATAAATGATGCTCCCGTAATCGGATGATTAGAGCTTGGTTTACTCGTATTCGATTTGGGAGGCCTGTTTCATTTGTCCAACGCTTTTTTTGTGGTTCTTTTTGACTGATTCTTGCCAAAAGTAGCTGCTTAAACTGCCTAAATATTCTGCTCTATTTTAGCCTTTTTCTGCTTTAATTCCGTAGCCCCGCACTTTTCTTATGCACCTCCGACAAGGGTATTAATTGACACAATAAGCAGTGCCGACTATAATAGATCTTTGGCAAGAGTATCAAGATACAATTGAAATCGAGTTTAAAATCCAACCAAATGCGTGGTGGCCATCCATCCCCATCTTTAAAGACTCGTCTTCGGCCCGATGGATGTATGCGACACGCATGTGTGTCGCATATTTTGTGTCGAGCGCAGACTCTGTTTCCGCAGAAATGGGGATTAGGGCTCCCTGATTAGGCCCAAGGGAAAATGTAGTTGGCCCGGTCGGGGCTTTCTTACCGCGCCTTCTGTCAAACTGAATAAATATTCGAGGGCCAAAGCCAAACGTCACAAACCGATATTGGTAATCCATATCGCCACCAGCAGAGGAGAAGTAGATGAAAATTCTAATTACCGGTTCGACCGGATTAGTGGGCTCTTCATTAGTTCCCTTTTTGCTTACAGGTGGGCACGATGTCATCCGTCTGGTTAGAAGAGCCCCGACTAACGACAGTGAAATCCAATGGAAGCCGGATACTGGGAAGATCGATTTAAAGAATATCGGAGATTTAGACGCCGTCGTACACTTGGCGGGTGAATCTATTGCTGACCGGTGGAGCCGGAAGAAAAAGTCGAAGATCCGGGATAGCCGAATCCAAGGTACCCAATTGCTGGCTTCGGCTGTGGCACAACTGGAGAACCAACGCACAGTCTTCGTTTCGGCCTCAGCGGTCGGTTTCTATGGCAATAGAGGAAGCGAAGTCCTGACCGAAAAGAGTAGGCCTGGTAATGATTTCCTCTCTTCGGTTTGTCAAAGCTGGGAGAGTGCCACTCAACCGCTTGAAGGGAAAGAGATCCGCACGGTTCACCTCCGCTTTGGCGTGATTTTAAGTCCAAGGGGCGGGGCCTTAGCCAAAATGTTACCTGTTTTTCAACTTGGACAGGGGGCGAATCTCGGTAGCGGCCGGCAGTATATGAGTTGGATTGGCATTTCAGATGCTGTTGGTGCGATCTATCACGCTATTATGACGAAGGAGTTGAGAGGTCCTGTTAATGTGGTGGGACCTAATCCGGTTACCAATGCTGATTTCACAAAAACGATGGGAAGGGTGCTGAAAAGACCGACAGTTGTTCCGGGCATTTTGGGAAAGTTGGCTACCTTCGTTCTCTTCGGTGAAATGGCAACCGCCTTACTGTTTACAAGCCAGCGTGTTACCCCTGGCAAATTGGTTGGTACAGGCTACCAGTTTCGTCATGCAGACCTGGAACCAGCACTCAGACACGTTTTAGGCCGGCAGACCGGCTAAAGCTGAACATTTCAACATAAAGATAAACTTACTGAGTCTAAACGACGTTACCATTTTGTACTGATCGAACGACCCAAGATCAATTGTCACTTAGCCACAGAGCGTCGATACGACACATTGCCCAAACTTGAACCAACGGAGCGAATGTGTTAATCTATAAGTGCCATTTAGGCGTTTCACCTCTGCAAGCCAGAACTCACATCATATCTAAGCGTACCAACTCAAGTCGTTGCTGAGATAACCATTTTAGGAGAACTATGATGAAATCCAAGTCCTATGTCGGGGTATTTTTTGTCCTTGCACTATCCATTTTGACCACTCTTTTTAACTCAGAGGCAGCCTACAACGGCGAATGCTGGGTCGTCAGCAACGGTGATACGATCTATAAACTCGATTCGGCCGATGGATTGATGGATCCAAATGGAATCACTATCCCTGATGTTAGCCAGGTCCAAACAGCTGAAATAGACCCCAGAACAGGGGTCGTTTGGATTACCGTCGGGGCCGCTAATACTGTTTTCAGGTATGATACTGCGGCGGGGGACTTCAAGCCTATCAGCGGAATTAACCGCCCCAATCGGACTTCGGTCAACCCGACTGATGGTACAATCTGGGTTGGTGGCATCGATAGTGCCTACAAAATTGCGGCCGATGGTTCTGCGATTCTAACTACTGTCACCGGCCTACTGGAACCTGACGTCTCAGTCAACACCAAAGACGGTAGTTGCTGGATCACCGACAAGCGCGGTAAAATTGTTCGTTATGATGCCAATGGTCAGCCGGCCTCAACCCCATTCACCTTGAAAGAGCCGACCTATGTAGCCGTCAACCCTAATACGGGTAATGTTTGGGCGACTGATACACAGGCTAATATCCTAGTACAGTTGAGTTCAAGTGGGCAGGAGTTAACGCGAACTACCAATTATAATATGCCTATGTCACCACGTGTCAATCCGCAGGACAACAGTCTCTGGTTTATTTCCGGTTCTAATATGCTGGTCAAACTGGATGCCAGCGGTAACGAACTGTTGCAGGTTCCACAAGCCGGGATGGCAATTCTGTCGCTGAGTATCAATTCCAAAGATGGATCTGTCTGGATCGCGGATCAGTTCGGTTCAACCTTTACCGGTGGCGTTAGTAAATATACGGCCGCAGGCCAAAAACTCTTAGAGAATCCGGTACCAATGCCATCCTATGTCTCAATTGGTCACTGGACCGGCCAATAACCCGGTAGGCATGTTGCGTTAACCAACGCTGCATGTTTCCCCGACAAGTCGGGGACATGATTTTCATCTATTTTCACCTATGCGTCCTTGGCCGATTCTCCTATCGCTTCCCCTACTTTCCATATCTCTGTCTATTACTAGTCTAGCGCAACTCCCGGACTTCGAGATTTCTGCTCAGAGTATCACCTTTTCCGACCTATCACCGGTGGAGGGTCAGGAGATCTCCATTTTCATCGACATTAAAAACGTTGGTGATGGTGCACCAACACCCAATGAGGATCTGCTACTCAACCTTTATGAAGGTCCTCCAGAAGCAGATCCAATTCTGATTATGTGCCGACAGGTAATCATCGGCTTAGAACCGGGACAGTCCAAACGATTTACGGCCCGGTGGCGTGTGCCGCCAGGTGACACGGAGATTCATGCTGTCGCTAACCCAACGGATAACAAAAAGCATATTAGTGAATCCAACTTGAAAAACAACTATGCCTTCACTTCAATTACAGCGGGTAACAGATCTTTCCCAGTGGCGACAGAAGAACAAATTAGGACTGCTATCCAGCGAGGTGTTGATTGGGTTAAATCACAGCAAGGACGACATAGTCGAACCTGCCTACAGTGTGGAACTGAAAACCAACTGATCTTGAGTTGTGTCATCTGTGGGGCCACATTGAAAGGGTTACCGGTTGATCAGCAACCTGGCCCAGCCTGGGATTTTGGGGAAGAGAGCCGACAAGAGACAGCGATCGCCTTGTTGGCCTTGATTTCGTCCGGTAGAGCAATCGGTCACTCCCTGCTAGAAGACCCGGTCGTTCGGCAAGGACTAGATTTTCTGATGGCAGAGGATTGGAATCTGTTCGAGGTCTACCATTTTGCCATTATTGTACCAACCCTGATTGCAACGGGTGACGAAAAGTATCGCCAACGAGCCCAGTTTGCCATCGATCAAATTGTTAAAAAACAGTTGCCTGTTGGCGGTGATGAGTTTTCGGATCCAAGAGACGATGGCGGTTGGGGCTATGGTGCTACTGCCGATGGGGCTCACATGAATATGGTGATCTATGCACTCTACGCTGCTAAACAGTGGAGGCTGAAGGTGCCATCGGACACATGGGAGCGAGCCAAGGCCTGGGTCCGACGGAACCAGACGTCAACAGGCGGCTGGCTCTACAACCTGGTAGATAGTGGTTCGCCCTGGGCAGACGGCGTTTATGGTAGCATGACGGCCACTGGATTGTGGGCCTTGCGGGCTTGTGGTGTACCTGTCGAAGATCCACAGGTTCAAAAAGGAATCGATTGGCTTCGTCAGTACTGGACGCTAACCCGAAATCCTGGCTCGACGGCCTGGCACTACTACTATTTAGTGGCCTTGCAACGCTTTTGCGATATTCCGCCTCAACTAGATACGCTTGTCGGACAAGATTGGTACCAGGAAATTGCCAATATGCTGGTGGCGGAACAGCAATCTAACGGTAGGTGGATTGACTATCAAGATTACTTTCCAACCACCTGTTTTGCTCTGCTATTCTTGTCTCGATCACTACCCGAGCCGACGCAACCGGATTTGGGGATCGTACCGCGTACTTTGCGCTTTTCTCCCCCCTCGCCCAGGGTGGGTGAACCGATGCAGATCTCTGTCACAATTCAGAATACAGGTACTGTAGTTGATGGATTGGCTACCATCGATTTCTATGCAGGTGATCCCAAAAAACAGGGCCAAAGAATCGCCGGTCAGGAGATGATCCTGGATAGTAATTACCGAGAGACGACAGTTTCGGTCGATTGGGTTGCCAAAAAGGCTAGGGAACAGCAAATCTTCGTGATAGTAGATCCGCAGCAAAAAATTGCCGATCTCAACCGGGAGAACAATCAGGCGGTAGCTAAGATTAATATTCGCCCAAAATCTGCTCAAGCGATCGACCCAACGCTGGCAGTTAAGAAATTAGGCCCGAACCGTTATCAGATTGGGGCAGTCTTGGTGGATACCGAAAGCGGAACCGTCTCGATTCCAGGTCAGATTAACATCATTAGCCCAGAGACTATTTTAGAATTTTTTGCCTGTACCGGACGGGGAAAGACACACGAAAGTTTGGTTATGGTCGAAGCGGAACCGATCCACATTCAACTCGGATTACTTCGCCTCAACATGAACCCAGGTATGAACCTGACTGCGCAGGGAGACCCACATACACCAACTGGGGATCCAGCTGACATTTGGGTTGATTGGCAGAGGGCAGGAGAAATGGTTCGATTGCGTGCCGAAGACCTGATCTGGAACGCCGTTGACGATAGGGAAATGCAGAAAACAAACTGGATTTTTACCGGTGCACGCATCAAAAACAACCAATTTACGGCTCAGCTATTTTATAGCATTATTGCCCTTTATCGTGACCCTGATGCAATTATGAACCACCCGCTCCCGGGCGGAACTGACGATCGAACCTTTCGTGTTAATCCTTCAACAATTCCAGCCAAAGGCACCCCTGTAACCGTCACCATTCAACGTATCAAAGACACTTAATTTGACGAGTGGATGTCGAGGGGTGACGTCTGCACTTCCCATCTGTACGAATCTAAGTAAACTACCCCTGTCGTTATAAGAGAGTGAAGAGTCTCTTGTATTTACGGAAAATTTCGGGCGATTACTCGAGGTGAGTTGTTGAGTGGACGGGCCGATTACGACAACAGCGGCGATGCTGACCTGTATGTAGCTAATTTCGGCGTAGATACGTTCGACTGCAACAACGGTGACGGCACCTTTTCCAAGATTACGCAATGGGCTGGCCTCGACAACCCGTAGCCATTCTGGAGCCTACCTCACCCCCCTCAAAAAACAATAAAAAGGAAGTTTTCAGCCTGTCTGGGCATCAGGTTGCTCTTCTGTCATCAACATTTACGTTTCACTGATTTGATTCGCAATTATTAATCACAAAGTGGGCAGACTCTTTTGGTCTGAATCTGATCCAATGTTCCTCGTCATTTCGTCTCCAAACTCCATTCCAACTCTCATCTTGTGGGTTTTTGTATATCTCCTGATCCCGCTTCTTTCCCCGCCTAATAGCCTCATCAATGGGACAATCGATCCAGACCATCACAGAGAAATAGTCTGTCAGTTCTGGACGAAATAACCCAACCCCTTCGACAATGATTTGACCTATATGTTCAATTCGTTTCGTTTTTACCACCGAATTACTGATCCAATCAAAATGTCCATACTCAAGCACTCGATCGCCGTTAAAAAATGGGATCAATATCTCGCTTTCCAATCGCCTAAAGTCCACACACTCCCAGTTTGAATAGTTGGTGGCTACCTGATCGATTATGAAGGAATCCAGGCTAATAACCGGAATATTCATAAAGCCGGCAAGTAAATCGGCAAATGTAGACTTGCCGCTCCCCCCAAATCCTGAAATTGCCATTACCGATGGTAATGGAAGCGCTTTTATATGTTGAGGGAGTTCGTGCGGAATTATCATACTAACCAGTTTAGCTCAGTGGGGTTAGTTTTTCCACCTCAATTCACGCTCAGTACAGCCTCTTTTTGAACTCTAGGCGTAGCTGAGGACCGGGCTCTGTACTAGTCGCAGGAACATTGGTTGTGCTAACAACTTGGATTTCGCTTGGGACCGCTTCAAGCCGTTATCAGCCAGTAATCCGTCAATTTTGACTTCGGTATTGCCTTCAGCATCAGCGCAAAATCCTTGCGACTGTGCAATCCAATTCAGATTGTCTGCGTCCCCGGCATTCCATCCCTCTTACGGTTGATGAAATCCCTCAAAGTACGCAATCATTCGTATCATCTCACTGACCTCTGACAATATAATGTCAACAAGATTGACAAGTGTACCCTCCTCTGCTATGCTCGTTGTAACCGGATTTTATCCCATGTCCAGTCCAGGTCTATAACCTATTATCCCTTGTTTAAGGTTTTAGCCGTGTCAACCGGATGTTAATCTGGGCTGAAATTGAAAGAAATTAAAAATCGTACAGAGGTTGTGACTTATGTATCGTATTGGCATCATCGGGCTGGGCAGTATCGCCGCCCGTTACTCAACCCCTTCGGATCCCTATCCCTATTGCCATACTGGTGGCATTCGGCAGTGTGAGGCCACGGAATTGGTGGCAGTTGCTGATATGTCTGACGACCGAAAATCTGAATTCCAGCAGACCTGGGGACCCGATTTCCCTGAGAACAGTATTCAATATTACGACAGCGACGTGGAGATGTTGGAGGGTGAAAATCTCGACATTGTAGCAGTGTGTGTGCGAGGTCCGTTCCATTTTGCCGTAATGGAAAATGTGTTGAAAGCCGACATCAAAGCCATCTTTCTAGAGAAGCCGGCTGGATGCTCGTTGCAGGAGGTCGATTGGATGACAGCCGGGGCCGACCAGAAAGGAATCCCGATTGTGGTCGATTATTCACGGCATTGGGCGCCACACCTGTTGCGCTTGCAAAGCTTGGTTAGGGACGGCCTGGTGGGTGAAGTCAAGTCGGTGATCGGATATTGTGGTGGTACGATCCTGTCTTTCGCTATCCACAATACCGATATGATCTGCCAATTCGCCGGCTACGACCCGGCTTCGGTGGCCGCGCATGTCAGGGACGGGAGCGGCACGGCCAATCCGGACTATGAACCCGAACCGGCCATCGTCGGTTCATCTATCCGCTTCAATAGCGGTGTTCAGGGGTTTCACGTCGGGGGAAACGCCAAGCGCGGCTCCTTTTCGGTAGACGTGCTGGGGACGGAAGGACTGCTGACCGCCGGTTACGGCAGGGGTATGACCCGGTTAACCGACAGCGACGGAAAAGTGGTCGATAACGACACCCTGGATCTACCTGAAAATGCCAGCGTCTTCCAGGTCGCTTACCAGCAAATCGCCGACTACCTGGACGGCGGTGATCTACCCGACTGTACCGGAGGCGACTACATGGCGGTCAATGAAATCGGGTTTGCTACCATTGAGAGTGGTCTGACAGGTCAAACAGTTGAGATTCCAAACCAGAAGCGAGATCGGTTGATCTACGCCAATGGATAAATTCAAACCGATAGATAACGGAGGCTAAAAATGCCAGAAACCTATAGTGCTTGTTTGGTCGGTTGCGGCCGAATGGGTGCAACCATCGACGATGAAGTAGCCGGTCGACCGGATAGCTTTTTATGGATGCCCTTTTCACACGCCGCCGCCGCAGTGGCCTGTGATCGCACCCGGTTAGTTGCCGTCTCGGATGTGGAAGAGGAGAAAGCGGAGGCCATTTGCGCCCGCTACAAAGCTGAACGCCATTATACCGATTATCAGCAGATGATTCGGCAAGAAAAACCGGACATCGTCTGTATTGCCACCCGCCCTGCCTCCAGGGCTGAAATCACCATTTTCGCCGCTGAGAATGGAGTCAAGGGCATCTACGCCGAAAAGCCGCTCTGCTGTTCAATGGAGGAGGCAGATGCAATGGTAGAGGCTGTCCAGAAACATCAGGTCAAGTTTAACTATGGCACCCAACGCCGGTTTATGCCCTTCTACCGCCAGATGCGGCAATTGATCGACCAGGGCGAAATCGGCCAGGTCCAGTGTGTCATCGCCCAATACGGTGCCAGTTCCGCTCTGTGGGGGCTGACCCATGCTGCCGACATGATGCTGTTCATGGCCGGAGACCCGGAAATCGACTTTGTACAGGGGTCAATTGTCTGTCAGGATTCGGATTGGGATGGTAATCGGTTGAACACCGACCCGGCCGTGACCAGCGCCTACGTCCGTTTTGCTAACGGGGTACACGGTTACAATACGGCCGGCACAGGCCCTGAATTTGAGGTCTGTGGTAACAGCGGTAAATTGAGGACGCTGAACAACGGTATAGAGTGCCAGTTCCGCCAGTCAGGCGATTTTGCCCGTATTTTGGAGGAGGTCGGGTTTCCGGAGGTGGCCAGGAAAAGCGGTACCGAGATGGGCATCCTCGACATCGCGGAAGCCCTGGACCAAAACCGGGAAACGCAGGGCCCAATCCATCTGGCTCGAAGAAGCCAGGAGATCATGATGGCGGCCATTGAGTCCCACCGTTTGGGCGGATTACGGGTCAACTTGCCAATGGAAAACCGGTCGTTGTATGTGGGGCGGCCTAACTGGTAGAGTCACCCTCAGAGCGTCAACAGACGCTTCAGGTAGTCGCGACTGTTGACAGCATCGGTGAGGGGATCATCAGAGGGCGTATTTTCCAACAGCAGATCACCCGTATAGCCGTCCTGGTGGAGTCGCTGGAGGATGGCGCTAAAGTCTACCCAACCGTCGGTAACCTCTGTCAAGACACCGGCTTCCGTCTTCTGCTTGAAGTGAACCGAAGTCAAATCCGCCATCTCTACCTGCTGCCAAAAGGCGGCTAAGTCGTCTTTAACCGATCCGTCAGGCTGGTAGACATTGGCCTCATCGTAGGTCAATACGGTGCCTGTACCCTGGATCAGATCGAGAATTTCAGTGGCTGGTTGGATGGCGTTTTCCACGGCAAAGGTCGTGTGGGGAGACAGGTGATAATACCGGTCGATATTTGACCGGGCTACATCGGTCTTGATCTCCAGCGGCGAAGTTGGATCTACCAACCGTAACCGCGGAGCGTGTGGACAGAGGAGGTAGGCCAACTGCTTGGCCGTCTGGATCTCTGCATTGTCCGCGTCCAGGTCTACCGGTGGAGAGAGCCAGGAGTGAGAAATTGCATAGCTCAATTGTAAAGACGAAATTTGGGAAATGAAGGTCTCAACCTGCTGAAACAGATCGCCGTGCTGCTGCTTTATCGGTGGGTTACCGTCCGCCTGATTCCAGATGGCCCGGCAGATTTGCTGCCACTGCTCCGGCTCATAGGCTTTCGCCGCCATTTCAATCTGTCCCACGAGTTTACCGAAGGCTGATTGTCTCAGGTATTCACCGTCTCGAACCTCAAAGTAGGTAAACCCGTGCGCGCCAAACTGCGTCGCCAGATCGACAAAGCGGTCTCCCTGCGCCATCTGTTCTGCCCAGATATTGGTTACAACTCCAAGTTTATCGAACATTGTCTTCTCCCCCGCTAAAATTGTTGCACGATCGTTTAAGGTCTGGATCGACGGGCTTCCATATTGGAATGAACATCGATCAACACGGTTTGGCCCTCGGCATTAAGCTGTTGCGCCTGTCTCAATGCTGCCGCCATCTCGTCCGGTTGCGTTACCACTAAACCGGTAGCACCCAAGCCTTCGGCTATCTGGGCGTAGTCGCCCGTCATTTCGGTGGTGCCGAATCGCTGGCGAGCGGTCGGTGTTCCTCCCGGATAGGTAGCCATTCCGCCGTTGTTCAGCACTACGGTTGTGATCGGTGCATTCGATCGGACCGCTGTTTCGATGTCGAGGCCCGACATCCCGAACGCGCCATCGCCCATGAAGTTGAGACAGAACTTGTCGGGTTGTGCCAGTTTGGCCCCAATCATCAGTGGAATACCAAACCCGAGATGCGTGGTTTTACCCCAACCGATATAGCTGTGCGGCACAGTGGCCGGATAAAATGGCAAGATCGAATCCCTGGGCGCACCAGCATCGTGGGTAACGATGCTGTTCTCCAGATCCAGGGTGTTGACGATATCGCCAATTACCCGATAGGTGTTCAGCGGGACTTCGTCTGATGTTAGAAGGGGTTGCCACTCCTGTAGCCATTCGGCTTTTAGAGCGGCAATCTCCGCTGTCACATCAGCCGGTTGGCAACCTCTCGACCTGACCACTTCCAACACCTCCTCCAGCGTCAACCTGGCATCCCCCGGCAGCCCGATTTCAACCGTATAATCCTTATTGATATCCTCCAGGCTTTCGGTGTTGTGGATGATGACCTTTCCATCCGGGATGGGTTGACCGTAGGGCGTGCGGGTCAGGCTGGTGCCGACAGCGAAGAGCAGGTCGGAGTCTTGAATCCAGCGGCGCGCCGGCAGCGTGGTGGCGCCACTACCGGCCCCCAGCGAGAGTGGATGCCGCTCATCGAAGGCCGATTTACCGCCCATGGTACAAAAGACGGGAGTACCGGTCGTTTCTACCAGCTCTTTTAGAACTCGGGTGGCTCCAGCAAACAGCACGCCCATTCCGGCCCAGATCACCGGTTTCTCCGCTTTTAACAGCAGATCCACAGCCTGCTCAATGTGGTCCAGATCGGGGCGTTGGCGGGAGCGCGCCGGCGGTCTATAATTGATCCGATCCGAAGAGAGTTCGCGCTGGCTAACGTCGGCTGGAATCTCGACAATGACGGGGCCCGGTCGTCCATTCCGTAAATGGTGAAAAGCCCGCCGCATCACGTTGGTTGTCTGATCAGGGTGGGTGATCGCTTCGGCGTAGGTCGAAACGGTTTGAAACGTACGCACGGCAGAAAAGTTAGGCCGAATAGCATAGTCGCTCAGAGGAGGCCCCGCCGGCAGATACAGTATCGGTACATTGTCGCTGAAGGCCTGGGCAATTCCGCCCATCGAGTTTTCGGCTCCGGGACCACTCTGGGTCAGGGCAACGCCAAATTGCTCTCGGTCGCTGATTCGGCTGAAGCCGTCAGCGGCCATCAGCGCACCTCGTTCATGCCGAAACATGACCGGTCGAATGTTTGCCTTGGCCAACTCTTCGATCAGCGAGTTGGACGGGAAGCAGGAGACCTGTTCCACTCCTTCGGTTTTCAAAATTTGAGTAATTGCTTGTACGGTATTCATGGATAAACTGACGTAACCTCCTCGACCACGAAGGGTTTTTAAATGACGGATGGTATTAAAGGCGGTATCAAAGCGATGGGCTTAACAGTTTCGTCCTTTCACCATACGTCTCCTTTCAGGGAGAAAATAGATTGGCGGATTTTAGTCATCAATATAGATTCTATTCCAGTAGGTATGGAAGCCGGCGGGACCGGGATACCCGTCCCACAAGCGGCAATCTTCAGGAATCGGCCTGTCCCCGCCGCTTTTGAACCAGGAAACCAGTTTCAGGTCTAATCCCCGTCGCTCAATTTCATCCAGCGCAGCGGAATGCAACTCTTCAACGATCTTCGGATGCCGATCGGCGACATCGTCTAGGCTACCCAGCCTCGTTAGCTTGGCCTGCTCCGATTTAGCCGTTACCTCTAGGCACCACTCCTGGTCGAAACAGGTGAACAGAGAGGGGGCGAGTTCCTCGGTTTCAGGTCGCCAGTTCTGTGGCGTACCACCGGCGAGCGCCACCTGTCGCTGCCCGCTCGTGCCGTTGCGGGCCAGATCGAGGAGATCGTGGCTCACAACACCCGCCGGCATTGGCACATCAACTTCAGCCAGGCCTAAAACGGTGGCAAAAAAGTCCTGCGGTTGAGCGATGATCTGACTGCGTCCCGTGTCACCATCCGGATGCCGGATGAAGAGCGGCACATGGCCTTCTGACTCTCGAACCGGTAACCCTTTGCCGAATTTTCTTCGCTCGCCCACCTGCGTCCCGTGGTCGCCGGTAAATACGACGGCTGTGTTTTGGCTCAGACCGGTCAGTTCCATGGCGTCCAGCAGTTGGCCCAGGCAGTAGTCGACCCAAGTTAGTTTAGCCGGATATTGGGCTTTGATACGGGCTCTGGCCTGGTCAGAGAGGCGGTCGCTATTTCGATCTTGGTACAGACTGCGCGGATCGACACGTCCATCGTAATCTGGATCGGAGTCGTAGATCTTCATAAATTCGACCGGTGCGTCCCACGGTTCGTGCGGATCGAAACAGTCGATCCAGAGAAAGAAGTTGTCCCGATTGGCGTTGTCTTTCAGGAACTCGGCGGCAGTGTGAAATAGCTGGAAACAGTTCCAGTCTTCGTATTTTCGTCGGTTTCGGTTGGCTCTGGCGTAGGTGGCAATATGCCGACGGTTCAAGCCTTCATCGCCCAGCGGCTCAAACAGCGGATCGCGACACCAGTTCTCAGGCCACTGCAGGTTGTCGGTCACCCAGGGGCGATCCACCTCGGCCCCGCGGATGAAAGTCCAGCCGCTAAAGGGCCAGTCGAAGTTGTGTCCGCCGTTGACCAGGTGCGGTGTGTCGTGAATCAACTGGGTGGCGTATCCGGCTTGGCTCAAGGTCCAGGGGAGAGTTTGAATATCATGCCGAAGCGGTTTCCAGGGGTGGAACGGCCCACCGTATCGGCCCGTCATCACGTCAGTTCGATACGGAATGGTCGGGAAACTGGCGCTAAAGGCACAATCGAAAGCCCAGGATTCTGCGGCCAGGCGATCGATATTGGGGGTTCGGATCCAGTCATTTCCATTAGTGCCGAGATGATCGTAGCGCAACGTATCGACCACAATAAAGATAATGTTCACAAGCGTAACTCCAGCAGTTTGCTTAGTCGCAACTACAAACCGATTTTTATCATCATAACACAATCGATAACCCTTGCCAACGAAAAAGAGACGGATTGATAAAACTGGTCAAACACGGCTTCAATCGGTGGAAGAGACAATCGCACCTTACCGTAGAGGCCAAGCAGTACCGATATGTTGGTTCTCCCCGGGGTTAGTGTGGGAGACAGAGGTAGCCCTATCCCGTAGGGGCGACGCAGCACTGAGTTATTGCTTGTTTGCCCATCCGGCGTGCGGGCGATGAATTCTGTCTCCGATTGACTTTCGATGCTTCGTCCGCCAACCACCACTATTGGGCGAAGTATCTCACCCTAGCTGACCAACGCATCATCCACCTGCACCTGCACCAACTGAGAATCAAGATCCAAGGTGCTACTTCGCCCCTACAAGAAAAGCGATGGTCAACAGCAAAACCAGGGATTGAAGGAGAACTCCGGGTAATTGTCTCGCCCCCTACAAAATGATAATTTTAAAGTAAGCGGCTGCTTGTTGTCATCAAGTGCCACTACTCCTTCGCTGATCGTGATGGTAAAATTGTATAAGAAGGTCGTGTTAGCATTTCCCAGCCCGTTTTCTTTGTTGACAAAAAAAGAAGCCTTTGTTAGATTAAGACCCGGCCTCTAATTTCTGAATGTTCTGTTTCAATAGGCATAGCTAGCAAGTGTACTGAGAAAAGGATTTAGCTACCCTAACACGGGGGATTTTCAAATGAAATGGTATATACATCTACCCATCTACGTTTGTCTTTTATTAGCAGGATTTTCCACCGCTTGGGCAGCCGATCCACCAGCTAACAATGCCCCAGTAGCTACGGCTCAATCGGTTACTACAGACGAAGACGCAGCAGTTGCTATCACATTAGCAGGTACCGATGCTGATGACGATGCCCTGACCTATACGGTGGTCGATCAACCCAGCAATGGAGCCTTATCAGGCACAGCCCCCAATCTGACCTACACACCAAATGCCAACTATAATGGGGCTGATTCTTTCACTTTCAGGGTTAACGATGGAACCGTAGATAGTGAGCCAGCCACCGTCTCGATAACAGTGACGGCAGTTAATGATCCACCTGTAGCTACGGCCCAATCGGTGACCACAGCAGAAGATACAGAGATCGCTATTACACTGGCCGGTACTGATGCCGACGGCGATGGCTTAACTTTTACCGTGATTGGTCAACCCTACAATGGAGCCTTATCAGGAACAGCCCCCAATTTGACCTACACACCCAATGCGAATTTCAATGGGGATGATTCATTTCGCTTCAAGGTTAGTGATGGCCCTGTTGACAGTGATCATGGCGCTAGCGTTTTCATTACAGTGACGGCGGTTAATGATCCACCTGTGGCTACGGCCCAATCGGTGACCACGTCTGAAGATACAGCAGTTGACATTACGCTGACGGGAACAGATGCTGATGGCGACACCTTGACCTATACAGTGGTGGATCAACCCAGCAATGGAGCCTTATCAGGAACAGCCCCCAACCTGGCCTACATGCCCAACA
>JASMLX010000071.1 GCA_030748495.1 Candidatus Poribacteria bacterium
AAGACCGGAAAGACCTGGGCCAAGGGTTGTCCTTCCAGGTGATCTGACTGAACGTGGAAGAGTTGTTCGGCGACTGGGTTGAGAGCCAGGATCCGTTGTTGTTGATCCAAGACCAGTCCAGCGGCCGGCAGGCGTTGAAAGACCGGACTGCGGTAGTGGGGCATCAGGCCAGTGCCAAACAGCGTCCAGGCCATCAGCAACGGCATCGAGGCCAACAACCAGGGGCGGAGGTAAAGGATAGTCATGGCTCGCGACTGAGCGGGTAAAAAGAAAAAACTCAGTTGCAGCAAAGGGATGGATAGCGACAATAACAGCCATTTGGCCTGTTGTCGCTGAGCGGGGGAGGAGGATTGAATCCAGGCCAGCAGCAGCCAGCTCAGGCTGGTCAGGTAGATTAGGCCCAAAAAACCCGTCCACAACCTGGCCAGGAGGGTTGGTTGGAAAAGAAGCAAACGCGCAGCCGGATCGTAATCAATGGATCCAGCCAACCATTCTATTCGAAACAGGCGTATATAAGCGAAAGCCAGTAGTAGCAACACCAGCCCAGTAGCCAGTAGATGCTGCCAGAAGATTGGCCATGGCAGCGGTCGCCAGCACAGCACCAGCCAGAGGACAGAGAGGAAAAAAGTAACCATGGCAATTTGGGCCCAACCCATCCAGAAGGATATTTGGGCTAAAGCCAGAGTAGGATCTGATATTTCAGTGGCCAACAGACAAAGAGTATTAAAAGTGAGGGCTGGAGCTAAACACAGGCTAAGCACAGCCAATGGCAGGGCCACGGCCAGGTGTCGGCGTCGCCAGCAGAAAAAGGCCAGAGCCAGCGTGGGCAGGGATAAAAAGGCTGATAGGTAAGCTGGTAATGTCATAATAGATTAAGTATTCAAGCTACTCTAGCCGATTGAAGCAGCCAGATCAGGGCTGAGGTCAATGAAAGGCGAAAAAAAATTATCAAACCGGCCAAGGGGTATAATAGGACGATAATATCTTATTACTTAACCACCAAAACACCAGTTTAATTATATAGTAGTGGCTATAAAATTTCAATAGCCAGACCAAAAGTCTGGATGATAAAAACTATACTGGACATTACTGGGGTAGGGTATGTGTTCTCTATATATCTCGATTTACATTCCAAACTGCTTCTTTGCCTCTAACATCGCCTGTACGGTCTTGAACACCGAAGTGGCTGGAGTGTGTCTCGATACCATCAAAAACGGTCAAATTCTTGGTCGGTTTTCCACTTCTAACCACCAATTCATTGATCTGATCGGAAGTGGAAGCAACACCTGGCATGGACATCATCACTCGATTGATATCCTCCGCTTTAATCAACGGTTCGTATCCGGTTATGGAACACCAACTATCGAAAATTTGCCCTCATCGTTGGTCTTGGTAGACAGCTGATCGTGTCCAATAATCGAAACTAAAACGTTCTTCAAAACTTGCTGGGTTGATCGATCCCGGACAATTCCGCCGACCGAAACTTTTACAACTTCGGTCTTCATCAAGATATTATTCTCCTCGGTCAACTCGTTAGCAGAAGCGGCATCTGCTTAATAACCGATTTTAGTCGGCCTTTGCGATCAAGTTCTGCCTTCGATTCGATCGAGGGGGATAGCTATCGATATTCCATGAACGCACTGTACATGGACTGGATGTTTTCCAGCGGGACGTCAGGCCCAATCTCACCGTGTAGAATGAGACCTCCACCGAACTGTCCAAATGATTCGATTACAGTCTTAACATGGTTATAGATTTCCTCCGGCGTTCCGTGCGGAATGATATGTTGCCGATCCAGATCAGATCTAAAACAGACCTTGCCACCAAACCGTTGACTGAGTTTCTCTTCACCCATCAAGGCGTGCTGCGGATTCAGTACATCGACACCGATTTCACACAGGTCTTCCAAAATTTCCAATGTCCATCCGTCTGTATGAAAAAAGATATGCTTCCCCGAATCCTTGATGGGTTCAAACAACTTTTGATAGCGTGGTTTAAAAAACGCTCGCCACTGTTCTGGGCTAATCAGAAGTGCGTGTTGCGTTCCCCAGTCGTCTGCGAAACGAATCCCGTCGACATCTGTTGCCAGATAGTGTTCGATAGTCTCTAAATAATATTCCACCAGACGATCTGCCAATTCGTATAATTCTGCACGGTTGTCACCAAGGTCATAGTAGAGGTTTTCTGACCCACGAATGTACTGCATCCGCTCAAATAGGGATCCT
The DNA here is from genome assembly GCA_030748495.1 of Candidatus Poribacteria bacterium. GTDB lineage: Bacteria > Poribacteria > WGA-4E > WGA-4E > UBA9662. Next base: position 2,226 of record JASMLX010000071.1, read on the forward strand.
CCACTACCGGTTGTATAGTACTGGTGATTAACCTCAAGACGATTTTTTAAATCCTCGAAATGCTTAGAATCTGGGATCGGTGGAAACTGATAATTATGAAGTTGATCCCACGACGGAAGAGCCGGTCTCTTAACTTCACCGGCCGTATATCCATACAACCGAACCCAATGAGACCCCCATTCATCACGGTATTCTTCCAGGTGGTCTTCCGGGTAATCGACAAACTCTGGCAGCGAAAAGTTTTGATGGCCAAAGTCATCTGGATACATGTTGAGAAAATCTACTAACTGCTGGCCATGTCGCTTGAACGCTCCGGGGAAAATAGCATGTTCAAATGGAATCCTATCTGGTTCCGTAAACTGAATAGCACAGATTACTCTTTCACGGCTGTTCATCGATCTACTCCTGATACCCTTTGATTACCCCAATCGTAGAACCTGCTCTCGCCCTTCATTTTCGCAGGGACGGATTGAGGACAAGTCCAGCCGGGGCAATCTTTCAGATTGGCCGGATTGGCGCGTTCTTCAGTGGTTATTTGGGTTAACTCTCCTGATTCCTCGGAGATAGTCAGCTTGCCATCTGCTAACCGGTCAATCCACTAGTACTGATCCGAACCTTTTAATGCCAGGGGCAAGATCCAGATATTCCGATACTTAACATCGTTTCCATGATCTTGGAGCAGGAGCGGTCCGCATTTCCCCACCTCCCCGTCAATTGAGCCTCCGGTAACACCGGGCAATTCGATGTTATTATGGATTACAGTTCCGTTCTGAAGAATGGTCAGCCGAGTCTTCTCCACCACTTCACCATCAGTATCAACCCGTGCGGTCCGAAAAACGACATCGTATGTCTGCCACTCTAGCGGAGGTTTACAGGCGTTAGTCAGGGGGGCAAACTGGTTATAAACCGCGCCACAATCGCCCTGGCCCGGCACCTCAATCCCGTAGGAGTCCAGCACTTGGATTTCATACCGTCCCTGTAAAAAGACGCCGCTGTTACCACGGGCTTGGCCGGTTGCTTCTGGCATATAGGGGGTCATAAACTCGAGGTGCAGAATAAAATCGGTGAATTTCTCCTGGGTCATAATATCGCCCTGATTGACCGACATGACACCGTTTTCTACGGTCCACTTGGCTGGATCTCCGTTACGTTGTGTCCAATTGTCTACATCCTGGCCGTTGAAAACTTGAACTGCATTTTCTGGCGGGGTACTGGTTACCATTTCTCTCTCCTTTAACTCGATTGTACTTCACAGGATAATAAAATAACTACATGCTGAAGATGGCTAGGCCCAACCTTGGCCACCACCACCCACACGGGCTTGACAGATCTGCTTATAGTATCCACTTTTGCGATAAGCCGTCAAAGGGTCGGGGTCGCGATTCATCTCCACTCGAACCTGTTCCAGCAAGGGCCGCACATCGGTTTCAGCTGCTCGTTGAAGGACTCTCTCTGCATCGATGATCTCACCCTCGGCCTGGGCTTCGGCCAATTGGTCTCGATCTACAATTAGCGCTCTAGCATAAGCCGTCTGCAGATTACAGACCGACTGAATGCTAGCTTCGACCTTGGGCTTCAAATTATGGCTCTGGTCGATCATATAAGCAATATCAGTTTCGGTATTAGGATCGAGTTCAGCCGTTACCAGTTCATGGTAGATCAAAGATAGTTCTTGTGGATTAACCGATCCAACCGTCAGATCATCGTCGGCATACTTGCGACAGTTAAAATGAAATCCACCCAGTTTACCTTCGTCAATTAAATAGGCGACGATAAACTCGATGTTGGTACCTTGCGGATGGTGTCCCAGATCTATTAGAACCTGCGCCTGTTCCCCTAATTTACTGGCTATCAGGTAAGCAGTTCCCCAATCGGCCAGGTCGGTGTGATAGAAAGCCGGTTCGAAAAACTTGTATTCGATGAGCATCCGTTGATCTGGGCTGAGTGCCTGATAAACCTCTTGTAAGGCGGTGTACATCCACTGTTTTCTCTGGCGAAAGTTAGCTTGGCCGGGAAAATTAGTGCCGTCCGCAAACCAGAGGCTTAGATCTGTAGAGCCGGTGGCATTCATAATTCCAACACACTCTAACATATGATTAATTGCCTGACGACGGATACCTTCATCTGGGTTGCAAACGCTACCGAGTTTGTATTGTTGGTCTTGAAACACATTGGGATTGATTGCCCCGATGCCGATGTCCAAATCTGCGGCTTGTTGTTTTAGAGCCTCCCAATCATCGGTAATATCCCACGGAATATGTAAAGCAACTGTTGGCGCAACGCCGGTGTATTTGTGGACAGTTGCCGCATCTTCTAAGCGTTCGGTAGCATTGCGGGCTGCTCCTTCTTGAGAGAAAACACCGAAACGGGTACCTGAATTTCCATAGCCCCAAGATGGTGTTTCTATGTGTTGTTGTTTTAGCAATTGCTTGACTTCAGAAACGTTAATTCCTTGCTTTTCCAAATCTTCTGCTAACAGTTCGTACCTTGTGCTGCTCATTCCTTTTTCCCCCTCGGTCGTTGATTAAATTTCATCTACCCGAATAGACAGTTCTTCCAATTGGGCACCCGATACCACCGATGGTGCTCCCGTCATCAAGCAAGCGCCTCGCTGCGTTTTAGGAAAGGCGATAACTTCGCGGATATTGTCTTCGCCCAGCATCAACATGATTAGCCGATCTAATCCGGGCGCAATGCCGGCATGTGGCGGTGTACCGTATTGCAAGGCCTCGATAAAGTATCCGAATCGCGTTTTGATATCTTCTGGTGATAATTTCAACACTTCTAGAACCTTCTGTTGGATTGCCCACTGATGAATCCGAACACTACCGCTTGCTACCTCATTACCGTTAATGACCAGATCGTAGTGTTGGGCTCGAACTTTGCGGGGATCCGTTTCAATCAGGCCAGCGGTTTCAGATGAGGGAGAGGTGAAAAGGTGGTGTGCCGGTTGATAACGGTTTTCTTCGCTATCCCACTCAAACAGTGGAAAATCGACCACCCACAGCATATCAAACCGATCCTTATCAATCAATTCCAGCCGCCGCCCCAAGTGGAGGCGTAAGTTGGAGAGGGCATCAGCCACGATTTTGGGTTGATCGGCCACAAATAGCATCAGGTCACCCGCTTTAGCCCCCATTCGTTCCGCAACGGCTTGGAGTTGACCTGAGCTAAAAAACTTGACGATACTAGAATCAAACCCGTCTGTGGTTACTTTGATCCAGGCTAACCCTTTAGCCTTGTAAGTGGCAACAAAATCGGTTAGTGCGTCAATTTCACGGCGGGGAAAATCGGCCCCGCCCGGTGCGGCTAGACCTTTGATCTGTCCGCCGTTCTCGAGGACACTGGTGAAGACTTTAAAATCGCTATCAGCAACTAGATCTGACACATCTGCCAATTCCATCTCAAAGCGGGTATCCGGCTTGTCGCTACCAAACCGATCCATGGCTTCAGCGTAAGGCATCCGCTTAAACGGTGTCTCAACCGGAATACCGCCGGCCTCCTCAAAGATTCGTTTAATCAACCCTTCGGTCACTTCCAGTACATCATCTTCGGTCGCAAATGACATCTCTAGATCGATCTGTGTAAACTCCAACTGTCGGTCAGCCCGGGTATCTTCGTCACGGAAGCATTTCGGGATTTGAAAGTACCGATCTACACCACTCATCATCAGGATCTGCTTAAATTGTTGCGGTGATTGGGGTAAAGCGTAGAAATCGCCCGGATTCAACCGACTCGGGACTAAGACATCGCGTGCGCCTTCCGGTGTGCTATTCATCAAAATTGGCGTCTCGATTTCGAGAAATCCTTGTTCGTCCATGTAGTTGCGACAGGCTAACATGGCTTTGTGTCGCATTTTCAAAGTTTTCTGCATTTTGGGGCGACGGAGATCCAGATAACGATACTTTAGCCGAACTTCCTCTGCTACATCTACCTCGTCTTCAATAGGGAAGGCCGGCGTTTCAGCGACATTCAAAATCTCCAAATAGTCAGTGGCAATCTCGATCTCACCGGTAGCTAGATTCGGATTTTCAGCTCCCTCTCCACGCGCTCGAACTCTGCCCTTTACGCCAATGACAAACTCGTTTCTCAGACGATCTGCCGATTGATGGGCCGCAACGTCAATAACGGGATCAAAGACCACCTGCACAATTCCTGTCCGATCTCTAAGATCGACAAAGATCACTCCTCCGTGGTCTCGTCGCCGAGACACCCACCCTACCAGTGTAACTTCCTCACCGATTTGTTGGCGGCGAAGGTTTCCACAATAATATGTCCGTTTCATACTTATCTATATCCTTTAATATTCACCCAGTACTGAATGATGAGTTCATCATTAATATTATTTCTCTGTTAATGTAACTTTTTCTGAATCTCTGCCCTCAGATCCCTGAGATCTAAATTGTCTGGCATGGCGATAATAGCCTGATCGATGGCTCGTTGGGCCTGTTTATATTCTGCCTGATCGAAGTATAGTTCCGCAAGCACGTAATTAGCATGCCAAGAATCTGGATCTGCGGCTTTAGACTTTTGGGCATAGTCCACGGCTTGATCGACTTTTCCGTGCGTTCGACAAAGTGAAGCCATAACGGCAAAAATCTCGGCAGGAAGATCAACTTCGACCGCTTCCAACCGCTTGTAAGTTCGTAAAGCTTGATCGTACTTTTCTAACCGCTCATAGAGCGGTCCCAAGAAAATATAGAAATCAATCCGGTTGGGGGCAAGTTTCAAGGCCTGTTCTACTATTTTTGCCGATTCCGCTAATTTCCCCTGTGCCTCCAAACTAACTGCTAACTGAAAATAGTTCTGTGGATCTTTACTATCTTGTTGAACGGCCAACCGGGCGTCGGCTTCCAACTGGGCGAACTCAGCTTGTGCATTTTCTCTTACTAATCCAATTGCGACCCCTAGATTGTAGCGAAGTGTCATGTCACGCGGATTCTGCATCACTGCTTGATTCATTAACTCGGCCGCTTTGGTTAACTCACCTTGAGCATAGGCGATATGACCCCGAATCAGGTCTTGAGTAGCAGAGAAGTAAACTCCCAAGGTCTGCCGAACCTGCTTTTTCTCTTCCAAGGTATGCCCATAATTGACCAACGATGATGAGACCTTCTCCCGATAGGGCATCATAGTAGAGACATTCTTATGAGTAGTGTTTGCAAGCTCTCGACCACCAAAAAACTCCAGATGGGGGTGATTGTCAGTATGAACTAACCCTTCACCTACATAAGACCGGGCGGCCTCTTCCCCCATAATAAAAGAGTCGAGCAACGACCAGCCATCGAGATCATCGTGACGGAGTCCAGCCTGGATACTGGGGATCTGGGTCCGCGCCATAAAATCACGGAAGTTAATTCGCAGTTTTTCTGGTGTACCGATCAGGATGACGAAATCGGGCGTATACTTGTACCAAACTGTCGTATGTGGAAAAACGTTCAGAAAGGTACGAATAATCATTTTGTAGTGCTGTTCCGGCACACGATGCAAAGGAACCCACTGACACATGATCCCGTCCGGGGTTAAGATCCGCTTGCACAACCGATAAAAATCTTCGCTATAGATATTAGAACTTCCCGCACTGACCAGTGGGTGAATAATACCGGTCGAAATCATGTCGTACTTTTTGGGCGTCATCAGAATATAGTTACGACCATCGTTAAGTGTTAAATCGAACAGCGGACTCTGTACCACATTATGATTGACGTGGGTAAAGTACTGACGGGCGGCGTCGATTACGCCTTTGGAAATTTCAACCGCATCGACCGCCACACCATGCTGGGTCATCGAGTATGATGTTACGCCCATTCCAAATCCAACCACTAAAGCTCGCTTGGGGTTAGGATGCAATAGTAACGGTAGGTGGGCGATGACTCTGTGTGAGGGAGAATCCCAACGGGATGCGTCCGCTGCCTGATTAGTATCTACATAAAGCCGGTAGACACCTTCGTCATCTTTTAGCGTGGCGACACTGGCATCAATCTCTTCTCGATAGTCTACCAAATCGTCTCCAAGACGTTGGACTTTGAAAATAGCGCTTTTCAAAAATAGTGGCGTATTAGACCAGCCGACGGTCAAAATTGCGATCACCATCGACACAACGGAACCTAAAATGGCCACGCCTCTTCGCACGGTATGCCCTATCGCAACCCGCTGATTTGGTATTGCCAGGACTAAGAGACAACCAATACCGACGTTAAGCATGACCAATAGACCAATGCTACGTCGAATCCCAATCAGAGGAATTAGGACAAAGCCCGTTAATAGGGCTCCGAGAATCGACCCGGCCGTATTGACCATATAGATTCGCCCGATATCCTGGCCTAGCGACTCCTTCGAGGTAGCGTAAATGCGGGTCACTACGGGGAAGCAACCTCCCATTAAGGTGGTTGGGATTAGCATCACTATCAAACAGGAGGCAAACGTCCAGAGCCTAGTACCGGGCAAGGCTTGAAAGGTCTTGGTAATTTCAAATAATTGACTGAAAGCAGGGACGAGGGCAATACTCGACAATCCGATTCCAATCTGGATTAAGCCAAGAAAACCCAGCTTAGAATGCTGGTCGGTGAATGAGGACAATACTTCTGCTTTATGACCATTCTCTATTAACGAAGTAGCCTCGCTTTCGACCGTGGGATTGCGATCGGCCAACCAGGCGAAGATCAAACTACCGAACGCAATACCGAATAGAAAGGCGGCCAGCATGGTTGAAAAAGCATAAGTTGTACTGCCTAAAAAGAAGACCAGCATCCGTGTCCACAACACCTCATAGCCCAGTGCACAAAATCCTGAGATCGCAAAAGCCAACAGGCCGATGGGGGGTAAAAAGGGCAAAATTTTACGATTTGCGACGCCTTTTAAGCTTGGAACGACATCTTTACCTTTGATCCGATCGAAGAGCCCACCCCCGGCTCGATCCGTCCTCGACCTGGTAGCGAAGTGGTCTTGATCTGGGGAATCGTGGGTTGGCGTGACCGGAGGGGTAGCAACACTTTTTTGTAGATCCGAAATAGCCGTCATCACCGCTTCACTGCTAAACTCCCAACCTAGATCTAACCAAAATGAGAGACCTGCCAGAACGAAGTTGGTTACAGCGCTGAGAACGATGGTCTGCATCACACCTAAATGGCGAATCAAGAAAAATCCGGTCGCAATCGTGCCGACCATAGCACCAAAAGTATTTAAGGCGTAGAATAAACCGACCCGTCTTCCCCGCTTTTCGATCTGATCGACGACGAATTTACTAACAACAGGTAGTGTTCCACCCATTAGCGTAGTTGGAATTAACAACACCAGAAAGGAGAGGATAAATCGAATCAGGGTTAAAGAGTAAAACTCAGCCGACAGAGTTCGATAGATCAGGATATAGACCGCTTTTAAGAGATCGAGTAGGAAAGGTGACAGGAGAGCAAAGATAGCAATGCCACACTCTAAAGCGGCGTACAGTCGAAGTGGACGACCCAATCGATCCACAACTCGACCAAACAGATGGCTACCTAGTGCCAAACCCGCCATGAAAGTCGTTAGAACAGCACTGGTAGCAAACACCGTGCTACCGAAAATAAGCTGCAGTTGCCTGACCCAAACGACCTGGTAGATGAGTCCACTGGCCCCCGAAAAGAAGAAGACAACCCCGATTAGACTGAATCGAACCGCTAGATCGAACGATAGTCGCGACGATCTATTTTGGGATGTAAAGTTGTGTTGGTCGTGATGATGCTGCATCTTTTTAATAATGAACGCTGAAGGATGAATTCATCCTTCTCATCAATGCACAGTTATTTGGTGGAACAAGAAATAGAGAAACAGCATCTTATATACTATTTCCCGGTTGTGAAATGCCCGTAAAACGATCCCAACTGGCGTGTACCTGTTCGGTTGCAGGTAGTTCACCGTCCGCAATTAGGAAACGGTAGCAGATCTGCAACGCTTCTCCGTTTGCTATAGAATGAACAAAGAAAGCACCGAATCGACCATAATCACGATAGGCGGAAAACCGAGTCTCCTTGGGATTATCAGGATGGTTAAGTTGTACTACACTATGTCGATTCCCACTAAGCGTATAGGTTTCGCCGACCCAAGGGTAATCGAGATCTACTTTTGGATCAGCCCCTGCTTTCGGGAAGATGTAGATTGTTTCCTCTTTGACCACCTCATCTGCTGGCCGATACTGAACGCCGGCGTGTTCTGGATCACCATCCAGTAGCACATCGCCGGCAACCGCTTTCAGTTCGGCGGTAAAGTCGATCTGCAAGCGGAATGGTGACTCTGTTGGCCGCTGGATGGTCATGGTTCGAGTTTCTTCGATCATGACTTGACCTTTTTCGTCATTCCAATTTGTTTGTGAGATCAGCGTTGCTCTCTCCTCGTCCGCCGTTTGCTGGGTAAACCGACGGTGGATAATCTCTCCACCCGTCATGTGCCACCGATCGTATGTCTGACCGTTAAACTGTATTTTATTCCAACCGAGAAATATGCCCCGGTGATGGGTGAAGAGCCCGCCGGGCCCCTTGGTAATCGGTGCGGTTCCATCGACATTAAAAACGTGAAGGTAGGGTTTGTATGTCTCGTGTAGCCGATCGTCGGTTGAATTATCGTAAGCATACATATAGCGACCAGCAATCTTCCCGTCCAGCAGGATATCGGTATGCTGATTCGGGTGATCGTTCAAGCTAAATCCGGTATCGTTCATCTCATACTCCAAGTTTTTTGCATTATTTTTGATATTAGTTTCACTGCTGTTGTTAGCAATGGTGATCGGATTCCCACCCCAAATTTATTGAGCCCAATCCAGTTGGGGGTGGAAATGGCATCAGGAGGTTATTCCTGTGCAAACGGAAATCCAGCCGATTCTACTTTACCAGCATTTGCTGACATGCGTTGTGATTGGTGTAAGTTAGCTTAGGCAAACTAACTATTTCTCGTCTAAATGACGAAGGGCTGTTGAGACATCTTGACGAACTTTTGGCTTTTTATCTGCTAAGGATTTTAACAGTGCTTTAGCTACGAGGGCGTTGACGGTGTCAATCTGCTCTAGTGCTTCCATCGCCGTCCGGCGAACGCCTGACGACCGGCCTTCATCAACAGCGACTGTTGTGCCAGCAACGGAATTGCTGGTTGACCAATCTCTTGCAGAATGTATTCAACGATGTTGAACTGGATTTTACTGGACCGGTTTGCCAAAATATGGGCTATCTCTAGCTAAACCTCGTCGGTATTATTTGGAAATGATTGCTGGAACAAGCCAGCAAAACCCGATAAAGCTCTGATTATATTGTTTCTGTTGAGCTGGGAAGCATAACTGAGCACAATAGAAGTAAGCAAGACAGTTAATACCGATTTTGTGCATTGGATCCTCTCAAGACAACTTAGCCTCGTAGACCTGAGACCAGCCAGAACGGTCCGAAGTGAAGACTACTACAGAATTATCAGGGCTAAAAGAGGGATGAGGATGTGTATGCTGTGGAGCGTAAACATTTATCGGTCCATCGGCATAAGGGAAAGAACTATCCCAATGTGCTCCCACGGAGGTCGCACCTGCATAACAGAGTGGCGTAGGTTCTCCTATACCGTCTCTAGGGTCGAAGATTTGAATCCCAGCGTCCGGGAAATTGGTGTCTGCCACCATCATCGAGCCGTCGGTGCTACAGATAGCGTGCCAGGCATTGAACGAAGTGATCCTTCGCTCCACTCCTGTATCGACATGTACACACCGAATGCCATGTGGCCAATCGACAAAGGCGAGTTCTCTTGTGGTTGGAATCCAAGATTCGTGGGTGATCCACTCATTCCTTTCGACGTTTCTGGCATATAGGCGACGGTTGTTGGATCCATCCCAATTAATAACCCAAACCCGATCTGTCAGCGGTCCTGCGTAGTAGAGCAGATCGGGATCGTCTGGACAAAACTGCATATGGCCAATGCTATCACGACGTAATATCGTCTCTTGTTGCCCTGTCGAAGTGTCGACGATTGAGAGAGCCACCTCATCGTCGATATTATAGCGAACGGCCCACCGTTGATCGTCTGAACTCAGTGCTGTTGTCCCCATGGCTGCACCTACCATGCCTCTCTCTCGCATTCGCCTAGCCGAAAAATTGACTAATTCAACCTCTTCTAACGAGTCCAAATTCAATCGCCAACCGCTAGTACCCGCCGTAAAAAAAACAGCGTTTCCATCGTGAGAAGGATAAATCGACCAAGGGCTTAGATCACCTCGATCCGTCAACTGCATTAACTCGCCCGTCTCACGGATTTCGGCGAAGATCTGTGGGCCACCTGTTCGATGCGAAACAAAAATCAGCCGCTTCATCTGGTCATCATAGGCAGGAACGATAAAGAACGGGTGGTGATGCGTCGAAAAATCGGTGGTAACTTGACGAATTTCGATACCTGTTTGACTATCCTGAAAGGTCAAGGATTCTGAGGGATAAATTTCTCCCTTTGCCATGTTCTCCTAATCCTAATTCATAAAGTTTTGGTCAATATAGAAGATGTTTCGCGTCCATCCGCCGTGTAGACGTCGGTTCTATCTCAATCAAACTAAGGGTAAGTTTCGAGTGGTTTCAGATAAATACCTCTTCTTAGAAATATTAGATCTGTCCATCATTCATTTGTACATTGATAGCCTATCGCCTCTAAGCTCTGGCGAATCTTAGCAACTTCCAACGCTAGCAACTGCCGCAGCGGACGACGCATAGTCATAGAAGGGAAGCGCCCCATTAACCAGCGGGCACACTTCATCCGCTGGTGAGCGTCACTACTCGGTTCACCAAAATTATAGACGATTCGAGCCAGCGGATCTACTAACTGCCTCGCCTTTCGGGCCCCAACCAGATCGGCACTCAAGGCCGCATGAACCACTTCTACCATTAGTTCAGGTACAAATCCGGCGAATCCGATTAAAGCACCATCGCATCCTTCCAAAAGGCTGGCTAACAAGTATTCGTCGTGACAGGTTAAGATGGGTACATCTGGAGCTGTTTCTTTCAACTGTTCGTAATCCCATCGCCAGCGAGCCATGTCTCGCGTCCCCATTTTAATGCAAACCACTTGTGGAATTTTGACCATCTCCAGCATCTCATCTAAACTATAGCCAGCTTTAGTCCAGGCGGGATATTGATGCACGATGATCGGAATATCGGCAACTTCGGCTACATCCTGGAAAAAGCCAACGGCCGTCTCAAAGGTTCGTCCAAACCGTAACCAGTGATGTGGCGGCATCAACAAGATTCCGTCGGCACCAACTTCCTTGGCAGCTATCGCCTGGTCGATGGCAGATGCGCTTCCTTCACCGCTGACGCCTGAGATCACTTTCACCTTATCACCGACGGCTTCAGCGGTAATCCGCGTTACTTCTGCACGCTCGCTATCCCGGAGCGACATGATCTCACCGGTATGACCGTTACAGACGACGCCCTTGATTCCGTCGACAGCCGCCAATCCGCGCATGTAGATTGCTAATCCTTCCGAGTCGATCGATTCATCCTCATGGAAAGGGCACAGGGTGGCAGGGAAAACTCCGGTCCAGGGATGGTGTTGCCAGTTCATATTCAATAGTACTCCTTATTAATACTCTCAATCTCTATAGGTCTTGGCTAAGAAAGAGTTGAAGATCAAGTAACGTTTATTATACCTTAAATCGATCTAAATCCATCAGCGTATCTTGCCTGCCAATCGGAGCCGGAACATAAATAAATTGAGAGTCTGAACCTCGTAGCAACACCAGCCTTTTAAGGCCTCCATTCAGTTAATAGTAGGCCGGCCAAGACGATGAGGTCGATATTCACTATCTAAACCAAGTGTGAGGCGATTACCAACCGCTTCTCCGCCGCGACCTTAATTCCGCACACCTCCCAGTTGTCCGTTGCCATAGGCCTAGCGGTAGTATTCTAATTTCGTTGTCCTTCTGTACTGCTGGTCCAAACTCAAATCGGTTAGTGAATAAACCAATGACAATTTTGGAGTTTATCTAATCGAAATAGTCGGGATTCTGTTGCTGGAAGTCCTTAATTGCTCTAATGGCATCAGGCGTTCCGACCTTCTCCAGGGCCTTTAATACCGCATGACGAACATCTTGATTATTATCCTGCAGTACTCGAATTAGCGCTGGCACTGCATCTTCTGCTACTCCTCCTATCTGCCCTAAGGTGCCTGCCGCTGCAGCGCGAATATTCCACTGCTGATCCTGCAACACTTGGATCAATCCGGGACAGATTTCTATTATAGCCTTGATAGCATCAGGTGTTCCTATCTTCAATAAGGCAGTAGAGGCACTAAGACGAACATACTTCTGCTTATCCTGTAATCCTTGAATTAGGACAGGTACCGCATCTTCTGCTCCTATTTTGCCTAATGCCTCCGCTGCCGCACTACGAACGAACCATAATTCGTCTTGCAACACTTGAGTTAGTGCCGGAACTGCCTCCATTTTTCTTGTCTCTCCCAGTGACTTTGCTGCAGAAGCGCGGACTTCCTGATCTGGATCTTTCAAGGATTGAGTTAGAGCAGATACCGCATCCACTGAGCCTATTTTGCCCAATGCTAATGCGACTCTACTACGAACATACTGATTCTGATCCTGTAGTGCTTGGATTAGGTCTGGCACCGCATCTACTAAGCCGATGGAACCTAATGCTTCTGCCGCATTACCACGAACTTTCCATTTCCGATCCTGTTGTAGTGCTTGGATCAGAGCAGGCACCGCACTTCTTGCCTCTTCACCCATCCAACCTAGTGTTGATGCGGCAGAGGAACGAATATACTCCCGGCCGTTCTTTAATGCGAGTATCAATTTAGGCAAAATTTCTACTGACGGCTTAACGGGGTCTACCGATTCGACAGAACCTAACATTTCTACAGTATCAGGAATATCCTGCTCTTCATCCTGTAGTACTTGAACCAGAGCAGGCACGGCAGTTACTGCACCTTCTCCGATCCAACCTAATGCTATTGCTGCGTTCCAACGAATATATTGATTTTCGCCTTGATCCTGCAACGATTGAATTAGAAAAGGTACGACACTCACTGTTCCTGTCCCTATCAATCCTAAAGCTCCTACTGCAGAGGCACGAATCTCTGGATTTGGATCCTTTAACTGTCTGGTCAGTTTCCCAATCTCCTGCTGTCGTGTTTTATCCGCATATGCCATTAAGCCCAGCAGAAAAAACAACATCCAACTAATTGACTTCATCTCTTTAATATTTCCTCGCAACCAGCAAATCGTCTTCACGAATATCTCTTTGTATTGTCATCGGATAAAAGGATAAACAAACAACCGCAACAGCAGTATCCATTTCAGTACCTGTTGTACCTCCATTTTGTATGCTTTACCTCAACCGTTCCTCTTTCTCCTGCTCTGCGATCACTTTAAGCGCTTCGGAGGTGCCTATTTTCTCTAATGCCTCTACCACGATACCGCTAACTGTCCAGGTGTTGACACCACCACGCACAGTTTCATCCTCATCCTGTAGTAGTTGGATTAGAGCGGGTATTGCATCCACTGCTCCCTCTCCGATCTGTCCCAGTACTCTTGCTGTACTAAGACGAACCTCGGGATCTGGATTCTGTAATGCTTGGATTAGAGCTGGCACCGCATCTTTTCCCATTCTGCCTAACGCCCCTGCTGTCTTCCAACGAACATCTGAGCCTGAATCTTGCAACCCTTGGATCAGACCAGGAATAGCATCCACTGCACTTGGTCCTATTTGTCCTAAGACCTTTGTCGCACGACCGCGGACCTCAGGATCTGGATTTTGCAATGCCTGAATCAGATCAGGTACCGCATTTTTACCGATTTGTCCTAATGCCTCTGCTGCAGCACCACGAACTTCCCATTCTGGATCCTGTAACAGTTGGATCAGAGCAGGTACTGCATCTTTTGCCCCTTCTCCGACCTGTCTTAGTATTCTTGCCGTACTAAGACGGACCTCGGGATCTGGATTTTGCAATACTTGGATCAGGTTAGGGACGGTATCTTTGCCTATTTGCCCTAATACCCCGGCCACAACATCACGAATCTCCGGGTTTTGTAATGATTGAATTAATTCTGGTAGGATTTCAACTGTTGCTTCTATGGCATCAGGCGTACCTATCTCACCCAATGCTCCGGCCGCATGAGCACGAGCAATTGGGTCCTGACCTTGCAATAGTGGAATTAGAGCAGGCATCGCATCTTCACCAATTCTCGATAATGCCCCTGAGACACTAAAACGAAGAATTGGATCTGGATCCTGCAATAGTTGAATTAGAGCAGGCACAGCATCTACTGCTTTTTTCCCTATAGCACCTAATGCGTATGCCGCATTCCAACGAACATATTGATTTTCATCCTGCAATGCCTGGACCAGAACAGGTACGGTATCCTCTGCTCCTATTTCTGCTAATGCAAATGTAACCGCACGACGGACAACTGCATCTTTGTCCTGTAATGCCCGAATTAGAGCAGGAACCGCATCCTCTGATCTCTCTCTTATTCTCCCCAATGCCCATGTGGCATCACGACGAATATTCCTATCTTTGTCCTGTAATAGTTGAATTAGAGCAGGTACTGCACCTTTACCTATTCTCGATAGTGCCCGTGCTGCCCTACGACGAACCAACTGATTCCGATTTTGCAATGCAGGTATCAGTGTAGGTACAGCCTCTTTGCCTATTTTTACCAATGTTTCCTCTACCTGAAAACTAACACCCCTATCTTGTAGTGCTTGAATCAGGGTAGGAACGGTATCTTTGCCTATTTTTACTAATGTCTCTTCTGCTTTAGAACTAATCTCAGTACTTTCATGTTGTAACTCTTTGACCAGCCTTTTAATCTCTTTCTGTTCTTGAGTCCCACATCCTATGAAACAGAATATAAAAATTAACAAGATCCAATTAATTAAGTTGCTCATTTTTAATTTCTTACCTGTCACCACAATTATTTTTATTCCCAATCACTTCGGCCAGAAATCGCTGGGAATCCTCTGGTTTTGATTCGTCTTCTGGTTCCGACTTTATCTCCTTGAAGAACTCCTAAAACGGTAGGTAAATCTTGTGGCCTTTAGTATGAGGAGTCATAACGATCCAATGATCTCATCGTATAAGAACCAGCTTTCCTACTTTTTGGTGCTTTCCGTAATTTGAGTCTTGCCACTTTTCCTTGTTTTGGATTCATCAAGGTTGCAGAAAATCGAGATTTTTCCTCCCTTTACGGTGAGGATTTCTTATGTTATTTTACGTGTTTACTAAATGGTAACATGAAGTGGACAGAATGACTTAGTACTCTGCGCCTGCTACTTCCACCAAATTCTTGGCACATTATTGCCGAAGACATCACTGGTGTGCATCTAGAGGCCAAAAGTCCGGATGTATAGAATTGTACACGTAGCACTAACGCAAAGAGATGATGGGGCTATACGAGATATCGGCAGGGGTGGTAACACTGCTTTTTTCTGCAGGCGGGATATACGTAGGTGTGGCCTGGAGTCAGATAGTAGATGTTGATAAATTTCTTGAGAAAGGTACACACACTGTAAAGCAACCTCTACGGATATTTCCCTGTAATAATAATTGAATTATCTGTAATGACGATACGCAACTCTTCATTACCCATACCTTTTGTCTCGTACCCGGCAGAGGTATGGACTTCAGTCTCTCCGACATTGCCAGCCTCAATGTGCGAGGCGTACAAAGGAATCGGTGCCTTTCCCTTCGACCACATCGCTGGCGGTCACACTTTCACTTTCCTCTACCAAACAGGTTTTGAGGCAAGACCTTCAACTACTCTATCACGTTGATAATCGTCGGGTTCTTTGCCTCCTGATATTTGATGGGTCATTAAATGACCTTAATCTGCAGCCAAACCCACCACCTCAGTTAATGCCTGATGGAATACCTCTACATCTACCATATAACAGCGTAGCAGGGAATCTGCCCCTGATAGCCATTAATGCCCACTCACAAGGTATATTTTCTTTTTCGTCCCTCATAGGCATAGCGATTAAGGTAATCAACAATGCTAATCCAACCAGCCGTTTCATTCACTTAAATTCCTATTTTCGCCGGCTGATGCTTACAGATGATGGCGGCATTTGGCCGCAAATATTAGGGCAAATTAGAATCTGCGTTTCGGATCTCTAGCATTGTACTTTGGTCTAGCAGGTCAAATCCCATCACTTGGGCATAAAAGTGGAGTTCCGCTTGCAGGGTCTGTTTGATATTTTCTGCCTGCCGGAATCCGTGCCCTTCTTGAGGAAAGGTAACATGAGCCACCATCAGGCCCTTTTTGTCCAAGGCTTCGACCATGGCTTGGGCTTGATTGGGTGGTACCACTTTATCTTCCAACCCTTGAAAGAAAATCACGGGGCAATTGAGTTGGTCTACAGAGTGAATGGGGGACCGATCCAGATAGGTCTGTCGGTTCTCAGGATAGGGTCCGATCAAATAGTCCAGGTAGCGAGACTCAAATTTGTGGGTGTCTTTGGCCAGGGCTTCCAAGTCACCGATTCCATAGTAACTGGCACCAACCTTAAAAAAGTCACGAAAGGTGAGTGCCGACAAAGTAGTATATCCACCAGCACTACTGCCCCGAATCACAATCTGATCTGGAGCGACCCAACCGCGCTGGATCAGATATTTAGCACCGTTGATGCAATCATCGATATCAACGATACCCCATTTTCCCTGTAATCGATGACGGTAGTCTCTACCGTAGCCAGTGCTTCCACCATAGTTAACATCGAGCACCGCGAAACCGCGACTGGTCCAGAACTGGGTATGCAAGCTGAGCCCGTTGCCAGTGGCACCAGTTGGCCCACCGTGGCTGATCACAATCAGTGGTGGTTTTACGCCTCCGGGGGCCGAAAAATCGGCGTTGTGGGGCGGGTAGAAAAAGGCGTGAGCTGTCAGTTCATCTTCAGTTGGAAATTCGATGGTTTCCGGTGTTGAGAGGTAGCGATCGGAAACCCGAACCTGATTGGCAAATCGGAGCGTATTCATCGATATATCTGTGCCCGCCGCCCTGTGACTATCCAACTGGTCGGCACTAATTAAAACAACCGCCGAAAAAGTGTCAGGAGAACTTGCTGTCAACAAGGTGCTGTGGCCATTGACCTTTAGTGTCCCCCCAAAATCAGTGAAAGGTAAGGGGTAGGACTCCAGTTTGGGTTGGTTCAGGTTTATGGTTGCCAGATACCAGATGCCATCTTGGGTATAGGTACAGCAGATCTGGTCGGTTGATAGGAATCCGTAGGTCGACATACCAAAGACCCACTGTGGCAGTCCCATCTCTGCCTCTATCTCGACGATCGGTTCTGAACTCAGCCTTTTTTCCGATGGGTTTAACCGGTAGAGATTCCACCAACCGTTCTGATCGGAGACGTAGTAAAGATTCCCGTCCGGCGACCATTCAGGCTGAAATATCGATGACGGCGTACCTTCTCCAGCTATCCGTTCGGTGGTTGTCAGTTGTCCGTTTTGATCCAGTTCTGACAGCCAAAGCTGGGTGTTGTCCCAGGGCATGTCGGGGTGGTTCCAGCTGACCCAGGCCAGTTGACGTCCGTCTGGGCTGAGGCGAGGGTTGGCGTAGAAGTCGTCACTTGCGGGGAAGAGGCAACCGCCAATCAGATCGATGGTCTGGCCGGTTTCCAGGTCGATGGAGACAATTTTATTAACCGGTTCCTGTGACGTTCCGTTTTCGACTGGGGAGTGATCTTCCGCCACACAGATAAGGCGGTTACGTTCAGTATCAATGACCAAATCTGCATACCGGCATTGATCCGGTTGAGTTAGTTGGGCTGGTTCCGTCGCTCCATCTTGCAGGTCTTTTACAGACTGACGGTAAAGGCAACTGTCGGTATCGTTGGAAAAAACGATTTGCCCATCAGCAACGGTGAATGCCCCCCCGCCGTATTCGTGGACACGCGACCGGACATTAAATGGGGATGGTGTCAGGTCGATGGGTTGACTGGTCATTGTTGGCACTCGACCTAAGCCGACCAGGACGTTACGTCCACCTTCATTCGGCCGACCCTCGAGCCAGTAGGCGTTGTCTTGATCCAGACAGAGATCACCCAGACGCACGCTGTCGGTCACAATCAGTTCGGGCGTAATCGGAGATGTCCAGGATCCGTAATCTCTAATCATCTTTAGTTGGTCTCTATTTGACCAGTTTGTCGCAGACCTGTAATCCCCTGACCCAGAGCCCACTTGTACAACCAGAGATCACCGCCGTAAGCCAGGCTGCGGAATCCCTTCTCCAACATAGTCCGACCTTCATCAACCTGCATGGCCATGAATCCGGCCGCTTTGCCGTGTCGCTGACAAACGGCGGCTACGTGTGCTATTGCCTCCAGATATTGTGGATGGTCAAACTGCCCCGGAATGCCCATCGAATTAGTCAGGTCGAAGTGGCCAATCCACAAAACGTCGATTCCGTCCATAGCGGCAATTGCGTTCGCGTTCTCAACCCCTTCAACTGTTTCGATCTGTGTAATCAGCAGAACGTTGTCATTAGCAGTGGACATTTTAGCCAAAATGTCACCTTCACCGTAGTCATCGTGCGCTACGCCAAAAGCGGCGCCCCGTTTTCCCATCGGCGGGTATTTGGCCGAATCGATAATCACCTGTGCCTGATCTGGAGTGCTAACCATTGGCACCATTAAACCCATAGCACCTACATCTAGAGTGCGGGCGAAGAACTGGTATTCGGTGGCCGGGACACGTACCATCGGAACGATCTCCGCCGCCCGCGATGTCGCCATTAAAGATCGAATGGTTTCGATACTCCAGCCTGTATGCTCCATATCGTAAATAATGAACTCCGCACCTGCACCAGCCGCCAGGTGGGCAATGCCAGAGGTATTAAACTCAAAGACCATGGTGCCAATGGAAATACCTCCTTGCAACAGAGCCTCTTTAACCGGGTTATGTCTCATATTTCGCTCTCCGTTATTTGATAATATTGTGTCTCTGGTCTGAAGGGACAGTATAGCCTAATCGGCCAACTGACGCAGTCGGCGCTGAAATCGGGGATGGTCGATCGCCTGACGGTTAACGACGTTTTCTGGTATTCGACCATAGGCTACATCAACGATGCTCTGGCAAGCACTTCGGCCGTTGCCCAGAAAACACTCGTCGGTCCAACAGATGGCGTGCGGCGTAACGATCACATTCTCCATCGACAGCAGCGGATTAGTCGGGTCTACCGGTTCTTGTTCGAAGACATCCAGGCCCGCACCTCGTATTTTTCCTTGTTGCAACACCTGGATTAAGGCCTGCTCGTCGACGATAGGCCCACGAGCGGTGTTAATCAGGTAGGCGGTATCTTTCATCAAGGCTAAACGTTCAGCATTGATCAGATGGTGCGTTTCTTCGGTTAAAGCACAGCTAATACTGACAAAGTCAGACTGGCGCAGCAGTGTTTCCAGATCGACCAATTCAGCACCGACTGCGCTGGCCTGCTCCGGTGAGGTGAAGGGATCAGAAGCTAGCAGACGCATATCAAACGGCTGGGCCAAAGTTAGGATCTCTCGACCGATATTGCCCAGGCCAATAACACCGAGGGTTTTTCCAGTCACTCCTGAGCCCATGTAGTCGAGTTTGTCCAGCCAACGGCCATCACGGACAAGTCGATCCTTGATCAGCAGTTTGTGGCTGAGTGCCAGCACATAGGTCATGACAGAGACGGCTACCGGCCGTCGCACACCATCGGGTGTGATGGTTAGAATTACGCCCTGCTCGGTGCAAGCGGGCACGTCGACGTTATCGTATCCGACGCCAAATCGGGCCACAATCATCAGTTGTTCAGCACCGGTCAGCGTTTGTGATTCCACGCGTGTTCCTAACACTAGCAGGCCATCGAAGCCAGCGATGTTATCCGGGCTCAATATAGATTGGCGATGAGGCAGAAACTCCCAATTGATGCCCTCTGCGCTCTCGAGTACATCTAAACCGATATCGCCGAACCCAATTGATCCATCTGGGTTCAGGAAGTCTCGAGTCAACCCAACCCGAAATGTTTGATACATTTTTCTCTCCTATCAGATCCGCAACTTTAGTCCATAGCTAAAGGGTCAGGAGCTAAAGGGTCAGGATCCCTCCTTCGACTAACATCGGTGCCCCTGTCATATATTTGGACTCATCTGACGCCAGGTAGACGGCGGCCCAAGCGATATCCTCTGGTTCACCGATACCGAGCGGATGCATATCCCGAATCTCTTCTTTGACCGCTTCTGGATCGTCTTGTTGGGCTAAAAACTCAGTCAGAAGTTCGGTATTGATAGTACCGGGACAGAGACTGTTAACCCGAATCTTTTCTGGTGCGTAGCGAACGGCCATACTACGTGTCAAATGGACCACCGCAGCCTTGGAGGAGGTATAGGCCGGATGCATAGGAAAACCGACGAAGGCCGACTCGCTACCCATATTGATAATAGATCCACCTCCTGCTTGCCGCATCACCGGAATTACTGCTCGAGAGACCAGGTAGATGCTCTTGACATTGACTTCGTACTGATGATCCCAGTCTTCCGGAGTAATCTGTTCAATTTCACCCACCACAGCAATTCCGGCATTGTTGAACAGCACACTCGGATAGCCAAATTTAGAAACCGTCTGGTCGACCGCCTGTTGGATCTGCTGATCTTTGGTGACATCGCAAGGGCAGAATACGGCTTTTCCGCCAACTGATTGAATACAATCTACAACGTCGGTTCCACGTTCCTGGTTGATATCCCAAACCGCTACTGCCGCTCCTTCTTGGGCAAATAACTCGGCACTTCTGGCACCGATTCCACGTGCTGCTCCAGTAATAATTGCCACTTTATTCCGTAACCGATCCGCCATCTCGAAGTTCCTCTTTCTATATAAAAGTTCTATTTCTGCAGTTAACTGATATGAACATAAACGCATACTAGCACGAATAGAAGTTAGACTCAAGGTCAATCTGCTGCGACCCGGTTCGAGCTAACTTTGATTGCGCTAGCCTGAACTAATTGGCTATAATGTGAAAATGAGGTCGGTTGCCATCCTGTTACTTCTACTTTTGCCGATCCCGGTACGGGCTGTCTCAATAAATCGTAAAACTATCGGCAAAATTGGCTTCGCCCTAGTTTTGACTGGTGTCGCTATTGGTATCAAATACCTGCAACATCGAGATCGCGTCGACTTACAACAGAAGCGGCAAGCACTGATGTTGTTGATAGCTAGAGAGGGTGTAGAAAAGGAAGTGACACGGTTTAATCGTGGCTTCGATCACTGGTGTATTGAATATTACGCCCCTACCCGAATTCAACTGCGTGATGGTGTTCTCCAAACGACACGGAGAGAAAAATTAACGGACGTTTTATCGCCATAATCGATTCTATTTGTAGATCGATTTAGAAGGTATCCACTATGTATGTAACTGGATTGCTATCAGGATTAACCCGGATTCAGCAAGCTAAATCGCTGAGGGTTTCCTCATGGGATATGACGGGTAGGAACAACGACGCCTGGAATATAGGAGCGGGCGAAACCCGTGTTCTAGCCAAACTAGAAGGGCCTGGCTGTATTAACCACATTTGGATGACGCAGCCAAACGGCTATCGTTCGGTGCTGTTGCAGATTTACTGGGACGATGAACCACATCCAAGCGTGGTTTGTCCCCTCGGTGATTTTTTTGGACTGGGGAACGAAATTGTCAACTCCTACGACTCATTGTTGTTTTCAGCCTCTACGGCCCGGAATAACGAGTTTAACCAGGGATGCGCACTCAACAGCTATGTACAGATGCCCTTTAATAAGTCGGCGCGTATTGAGTTGGTTAATCAAGGAACGGAGAGCCATCGCCAATATTTTTACATCGATTATGAGTTGTACGACCAACCGCTCGACGACGATGTTGCTTACTTCCACGCGCAGTTTCACCGCCGAAATCCATTTGGTGGGTGGGGACATGAAATCCGTGTCAATACCCCGGAAGCCAATATCGCTAATCTGGAACGTGAGGCCTGGGAGAATAATTACCTAATTCTCGATGCTGCTGGATGTGGTCACTACATTGGCTGCAATATTTCAGTGACCAATTTTCAGGGCACCTGGTGGGGTGAAGGCGACGATATGATCTGGGTTGATGGCTACAAATGGCCACCTGACCTGCACGGCACCGGGTCTGAAGATTATCTCAACCAGGCTTGGGGAATGCAACCTAACGCTTTTGCCCATAATGGATCTTCAATTTTTGAACATCATACTGAGGGCTACCAAACCAGCTATGTATATCATCTGGAAAACCCGGTCCGATTCGAGAACGATATTCGGGTAACGATGGAGCATGGGCATGGGAATCATCTGCGAAACGAAATGTCGTCTACTGCGTACTGGTACCAACTCGAACCACACCGTCTTTTCGACGTACCGCCAGTTGAACAGAGACGCCCCGTGCTGAAAGATGAAAACGGTGAATGGGTCCTCGATTTGTCAACACAAACTTCCCCCAAAGATCTCCTACTGAACGAAGAAATGAAACAGATGAAGAAACAGTGGGTAGAAAAAACATAATCTTTCTCTACTTCGCTTTCAACGATCTAGCTCCCAATTAAGTTTGGGGTATACTTTATGGATAATACCTTGGAAGAAAAAGAAAATTGTCAAGACCTAAACGACCATTTGCCAAACGATACGGCCTCTGTACCCTCATCGACTGAAAGCGAAGAAAAAGCTGAATCAGAAGAGGCTCCAATCCCCGGACAACTTCAACTCGAAGATGGTGCCGACCTTGACGAGCAGCCAGAAGGCGAAGTTGGTGGTCAAGCGATGGAGTTGGCTGAAAATAGTAAACCGGACGAGCAAGAAGAGCCTTCAGGCTCCGTCTGCTTTGGTGTAATCAATCGGTTATTCGACTTTGTCGAACGGTTTGAAGAGGCTGAACAGCACAATGTGGAAAATACATCTGCCAGTGCCTGCGATGTTTCTGGTGGCCAAGAAAAACCCGCCATCTTGGAACACCCAATGTCGACCGGTGAGTCAAAACTGACATACACCCTGCAATTGCCTGAAATTGCTGAAGTAGATGATGAAACTAAGAAAAAATCAGACGACCATGGCTCATCGACCGATAGGAACAATGTTTTAAAAGGCTTACCGGATCTGCTTCTGTTGCATTTTTGGACTGGACTGAGAGACGGTATCGACTTTGAAACCGAAGAGACAAAACCAGACGGCGCCAAGTTTGCCATTGAGGTCTCAACCCCACAAAATCCGGCCCTGCCAATACCAGAGAGACGGTTCGAGCACTTTTCCGATACTTGCACTTGGCAAGAAAACCAGGTTGACCTGACCGACCTGGCCGGTCAAGAGGTACAGATTAGCTTTATTACTCATTGCGGCGAGAACTGTAATACCAATTACGATTGGGCTTTATGGGGAGATCCCAATCTGCTGCAATTAAAACAGACCAAGGCACCGGAAGATCTGATGGCAGGTTTAGCAATCGGGGTTTCGTCCCGTGAAGATACTCCTGTTGTCCGAACATTTTCTTGGGATCAATTTCAAAAGGTAAAAGTTGCTGTTGCGGATACCGAGCAACAACTAGCAACGATATTGAACGCACCAGTCGAAGAAATGGTGTTGTATGTTGAACAACCGAAAATCGTAATTAAATGGACTTCGACCCCGGATGCTTTGGTTTGCGCTAAGCAAGACTTTAAGTACCAATGTATCGTCGAAAATCAGGGGCGTGTACCTGTTCGGCCACAAAATAGATCCAGCATTGCGATTAGTAAGTTAAAACTTAGACGCGGCAAGGGCACACAAGGTATTAGAGCTTTAGCCCCCGGTGAAGAACATACGCTATCCTGGAATATCCGGGGGTTTGGAAGACCTACTAAGGCCAATGTCGAGTTTTCCTTGCGTTATCGAACGATAGAAAAATTACACCGCAAGATTGTCGGATCACAAGTACAAGTTCAAGAGGCTATGCCTCGTCTGTCACTACAGGCGGCAACGGAACTTCGTACCTACCAGGTGGAGCAACACGTAGTTACCGAGAATCAGAATTTGCGAGCCATCTTTGTGCATGGTAGTAAAGGGTTCGAGTACGCGGTCTTTTATGTAACTAAGAACGGAACCTATTATCAGGTCGCGGCCAGTCGCTCGATTTCCGAAATTCGCTACCGTTCTCCAAACAGTGGTGAAACAGAACGATTGTCAATTATGCCCAGTACTTTTGTTCTTTCCGGCAATAGTCTTGGAGATTCATCGGTTATCTTTTCTGATGAAGTAGAGGATACAGAGGGGGCAACTTGGAATTTTGAAGGTCGATTTATCTTGTCAGCAGAAGGAACTCGAATCCAAACGGCCTACCAGCTTAGCTGTAGTCAGGATAAACAACTATTGCATTTTCAAGGTATAACACTTCATGTAGGTGAAAAAAACTTTGGATCGGCTAAATCGTCTGCACTATTTCCAGGTCTCGAGTTCCTGAAAGGAGACGAAGTCTCATCCAGTACCCGGGATTGCGCACCACCAATTAATAACCGACTCGCCCCTCATCCCCATAAAATCACCATTCCGTTGATGGCAATCGAATACAAAAACACACTGGTAGGACTAATCTGGAATGGTCTGCAAGGATGGGATGGTCAAAACCAACATCCTGGAGCTGTTTTCTCCTCTCCTAACCGACACGAGCATCAGGATAATCACCTGATGGGACTGTTCGTGCCAACTGCGGTTAGTTGGATGCCGGAAAACAGTCTTGAGGCGACGACCCCCTACCCATTAAGTTCACAGAATTATCTCTCATTAAAAGCAGAAATTGTATTGGATGGTCAGGCTACCCTACTCGATATTATCGATCATTGGATTGATGTCTTCGGCAAACCGAGTATCCAAAGACCGCCACGGGAAGATCTAGAAGAATTAACCTTATCACGTCACGCCTTCTTGGAAACCGTATGGGATGAGGAGAAACGGCGATCTCGGCATTGCGTCGGCTGGCCTTCTATCAATGCACCAGGCTTTGCCACTTTACTCTGGTTCGACTATCTGGTAACTCAAAATCAGTCGGCGAAAGCACACGCGCTGGAAATCGCTAAAAATACAATCGAGGCGGATGGTGATCGTGGGCTGGTCTCCGAGGCAGGATGCCACATCTTAAAATGGGAACTACCTTTTTATTACGGTAGACTTATGCCATCGATAGATCGACTCAAAGCGCAGATCCAAGACTCGATGGCACGTCAGTCGGAGGATGGCAGTTGGGGATTTCATCCGACCACCGACCGGACACGAACACTGGGTCAAGAGGGCGAAACTGTTGTTGGAACAGAGGCTCTCAATACGTACAAGTTGTTGAAATATGCCCGGATCACCAATGACCAGCAGGCACTAGATGCAGGTTTAAATGCGCTCGCTTTCATGGAACAGTTCATTGTACCGCGTGGGGCACAAGGTTGGGAATGCCCTATCCAGGAACCGGACATTCTGGCTGCAGCTTATGCCGTCGGGGCAAGTGTTGAGGCTTATCTCATCACACAAGAAGAGGCGTTTCTGGAACAGGCTAGTTACTGGGCTAAAACAGGTCTACCGTTCCTCTATTTTTGGTATTTACCAGACCGCCCGGCCATGCAATTCGCTTCGATTCCCGTTTTCGGAACCACCTTCCACACCCACTCCTGGTTCGGTGTTCCCGTACAGTGGTGTGGACTGGTTTACGCCTACTTCCTCCAGCATCTGGCGCCACATACCGATCCCTTCTGGCAGCAGATCGCTGAAGGGATTCTAGCTAGTGCGATGCGTCAACAGTGGACGGAGGGGGAGTTGAAAGGGACCTATCCAGACGGCTTTTACAACTATTGCTCCGACCGGCGCGGGCCACACCTGAATCCAGAAGATATCCTGGTCAATATGTTTGCCTTGAGGGATCTGGATCCAGATATTTCGACCGGCGTGATCCACTACCGTGACCTGCGGTTACACGTCAGCAGCGGAGCACGGGTAGAGGAGATTTCCACCACCGAAAACGAAGACCTCCACTTCCGATTGCGGTATGTGCAATTTGAAACCAGTTATAGCCTGATTGCAGGTCTACCATCCCCACCTCACTCCCTTCGCGTCCGGGATGGAGAACCAATTCCAGCGGTTACAGATTTAGATATGCTGGACAGTGAACAATCCGGCTGGATTTATCGGCAAGCAGATCGCCTACTTTTCGTCCGCTGCTACCATTCAGCAGGTACAGTTGATTTCGAATTATCCCCCGACCTGTCAGCTTTCCCTGATCCTGCTTTGTCGGTACCACTGCCAGAACAGGAATCTGAACAGGAATCTATTGAAGGAGAAATCCGTTCAGAAGAAGAGTAGAGCGCAGCCTCAACCAACAATGCCCAGTAAGCCGTTGGCGATTGGGCATTGAAATGGTCGCTTAGTCAGTGATGACCCCGTCGGCTCGCATTCGACCAATCGTTTTGTCTAGGGCTTCGGCGGTCAGAGCTATATCTTCCTCTGTGTGAGCAGTGCTTGTCATGCCTCCGCCCGGTGTCATATCCACTCCATGGAGACGAAGTCCGGCCTGTAAATGCGTCTCTAATTCAGGCGAACTTGCCCCTTTCAACTGACGATAATCCCAATCGTAGGGATCGAATTTGGAGATGCCGTCAGTTGATGTGGCGCGAATGTCCGCTCTGCCGTGTCCCAATAGAAATCGAAGGGCCGAGAACTCCCCGTAAAAGACCCAGTCTAAACCGTGCTGATCGACTACCGAATTGAGTGCCTGACGCAGTTGAGCCGCTATCCGATTGGCATGGCTCTGCGGTTGACCTGTTTGTGCTACCTTGAGCATTTCGATCCCTGCACAAGCGGAAAGCGGATTGGCATTGAACGTCCCCTGATGAGGCATACGCTGAGGGCTATTTTTTGAAATTAGATTCATGATTTCAACCGATCCGACGACGGCTCCACCCGGTAACCCGCCGGCCATGATCTTAGCCAAAGTCGTTAAATCCGGCCAAACACCATAATGGGCTTGTGCACCACCCGGGGCGACACGAAAGCCGGTAATTACCTCATCAAAAATCAGTAGAACCCGATGCTCTGAGGTCAGTTGACGGAGAGAGCGAAGGAACTCACCGTTGGTCGGAATTGCCCCAAAAGATCCCCCTGTCGGTTCCAGAATTACCGCCGCAATTTGGCTGTCAGTCGCTAGTAGATCAGCTAAGACTTCAGGATCGTTAGGTGGACAAACATGAGTCATGGCCGCAGTACTGGGAGGGATACCGGCGATCGGTTGATCATAGGGCGGTGAATATCCCTGGATTAGGCTGTCGTGCCAGCCGTGAAAATGTCCGGCGAACTTTACGATCTTGTTTTTTCCGGTCCACAACCGTGCCAGTCGGATCGCCATTTGCGTAGCTTCAGTGCCGGAATTGGTAAAGCGGATATGTTCTGCTGAAGGTACCAGGTCGATAATTCGTTCTGCCCACTCCAGTTCCAGTCGGTGGCAGGCACCATAGTGCGTACCACGCTGTATCTGTCGGGTAACTGCCTCCACGATATTGGGTGGGTTGTGTCCCAGCAACAATGCACCGTGACCCGACCAGTAGTCGATCAACTCATGTCCACCAACTGTCCATTTGCGTGAGCCCTGCGCTCGGTCAACGTAAATCGGATACGGATCCGCATAACGGATGTCGTGGGTCACGCCATCCGGAAAAAGCGACTGAGCCTGCTGCTTGAGTTGAAAATCCGGAGAAAAGGTTTGACGGTATTGTTCTAAAATGGTGGGCATCTATTGCACTCCAATCAGCTTTTGCCAAGAAACAGTATATAGACATTGCTTCTCCATTTCGATTGTACCACGATCAATAGGTTCGAACAACACCATTTGGACCGTTAAAATCGTCCCCGTAATAGATTCAGTTTTAAATCCGCGCGATGTTGTGGTGACGATTTCCGCAGGGCTGACAGACCAAAAGCGGCAATCTCGCCAGCAGAGGCCAACTGAACTGAAAATCGCTCGGAGTTGAATAGCCCAGTTGAACCAGCTACGACTTTAGTTCTGGTCATCTCATGACCTGCCCAGAATCCTGCCGCTGTTGCTGGAATTAAAGTTGCCGCTACCATTCGCGAGTTGTCTGCTTCTGCTATCGCCAGTACACCTGCTCCCATGTAACCACCGGCTACGCCACCTAGTGTAATCAGAAGCGCGCGCAATCGGGTGTAGGATTCCTGGCGAGTGAAGCGTTCAGCAAAGTAAGAACCGATAGGTAATCCTGCCATTGCTGCGGCTGCAAAAGCTCGTCCTTTGGCATCAATCTCATCACCCAGGGCAACAAACATTATCCCCAGTCCATAAAACGCACCAACAACCCCACCAGTCGAAATCAGTTGCGCTCGCCCTTGACTGATATTACGATCCGGTGTCAAACGAGATGTTAGATAGACGCTAGCGGGAATACTCGCCATCATAGAGAGGCTATAGATTTTGTTGATAGTTCCTCCCCTATAACTTATTGCTTCTTCTTGACAATCGCGTTCCTCATTCCATCTCTGGCAGTCTAAATCGCCCTCAGGGCAGTCAATATTACCTTTTTCCTCCTCGCATATCTGTACCCACTCTTGATCTATATACTCTTCTCCTTCATCCCCAAAATCCTCATTCAGAATTAGGTAAGGAACTGCCCATCCATAAAAAGCACCCGCTAAGCCGCCTGCCGCCAGCAAATCGGCTTCACCTTTGTTGAACCAACGATGGTCGCTCAATTTGTAAGCGGTGTAAGCACCAACCGGTGTCAGTAGCATAGAGGGGACGAGAGCCAACCGTTCATTTTCGGAGTCGAGGAAGGAGAGCGAAAGAAACCCATAGGTAGTTCCAGCATAAGCCCCCCAACGAAGCAATTTGGAACGACCATAACCCAGATCAAAGTCTCGCGTCACCGCCAGTGAGGTTAGATAAGAACCACCACCCGCTAACATGACGGTTCCAGCATCTGCGCCGTCATCCAGATCAAGCGCCATTACCAACCCAGGCCCGTACAGACCTAAACCATAAATTAGCGAATTCAGGTTCAAAATCAGACGCCCCTCTCTCTTTTCAGCCTCAGTCCGACTAGATCCTGATTCGGATTCGGTTGTGATTCGTTGTCGGAGATCAGCTAATTCCTTTTCGGTTAATGATTGGATCTGTCTAGATCGTTTACCATCGGTGGAGGTAATGACGTGTAGTTGATATTGATCATCAACTCTGATGATCTCCGCGCTGACGAAGTTGTCATATTCTGGAAATAGATTATATTGTTGGTTCTCCTCAGCCGAGATATTAAAACCGATAGTGGAATCGAGTTGAATAATCTCCTCTGTCTCAGCATAAGTAGCACTGGCACAAATAAGGCTACCCATGACAAACAGGAAAAAGCGGATGTATCCCGACTGTAGTCGGTTGGTAGTTTGTAGGGGCTTATTACATCCGCGATACAGGTGTTGATAGTCTTGATTGATCATGATGAGATCCCTTGAATTATTGATCAGAATATATGGTTGGAAATTAGAATTTAATGGTTAAAAATTGTATCGGTAATCCACCGCCGGATGGAAGCGTCGGAGCGTTGGCGATCGGCTGATCGTTTCCTGCTTTTGCTTGGCCTGTTTGAGATTGAGTCGCATTATGGACCAAGTAGATGCCGAGCGCAGAACCTACAATACCACAAGCAGCAAAAATACGGCTATCTTCGGCTTGGGTAATAAAGGCCAACCCTTCGCTAAAAATTGCCCCGGCGATAGCCCCTAGTCCAATCATGGTAGCCCG
>JASMLX010000072.1 GCA_030748495.1 Candidatus Poribacteria bacterium
GGCGGCGTATGTGGCCCTGGCGGGATTGGGTCATTTCGGCCTTTCAAAAGAATACACCTTACGATCAATTTGTCACCTGGCAATTGGCCGGTGATTTAATGCCAAACCCAAGCAAAGAACAGATTTTAGCCACTGCCTTTCACCGCAACCACCCAATGACAGCAGAAGGTGGTGTAATCGACGAAGAGTTTCGGCTCTATTATGTGTTTGACCGGCTTGAAACGACGGCAACAGCATTTCTGGGATTGACAATGAACTGTGCCCGGTGTCACGACCACAAGTTCGATCCCATATCACAGAAAGAGTATTATCAACTAGCCACCTTTTTTAACAACGTCCGTGAATTGGGGATGACGGGCGATGATGGCAACTATGGTCCCGTTTTAGCTTTGCCAGATGATGACGAGGCAAAAGAACTGGCTGGGTTCGACCGACAACTGGAGGCTGCTCAGAAGAAATTAGATCAGATTCAGCAACAAGCCACCGCCGAGTTTCCCCAATTAGCTACTCCACCTAACATTAGTTTGGAGTCTTTAGATTCTCTGACGGTTCATCGGTTTCCGCTAGATGAAATCGTCACTGTCGAAACTGATGAAGGCAAAACGGTTCAGGCGGTTGATGGAAATTCTCAATCAACAGTCTCTGTCCTACCCCAGCCGATTGATGGAGTCGATGGGAAAGCATTGTGGATAGAAGGCGAATATCAACATTTATCCTTAAAAGGCGTTGGCGGCGGTGACGTGACCGATCCATTTACCCTTTCGCTTTGGATTCAGCCCCAGCCCTCCACGGTGAATAGTGGAGAACAGGTGGGGCACCTAACCAATCGAACGCTACTGGGTACCTCAGGGGGGAAAAACCAGTATTGGCGAGGTTGGGAACTTTACCTTGATCTTAAAGGGCGCCTGGCAACTCGACTGATCCACAACCTCCCCGACAACCTGATTCATGTCCGTTCGCGGGAACAAATCGCAGATGGTGAGTGGACACATGTTACCTTTTCTTATGACGGCACAGGTCAGGCCAAAGGAGTCAGCCTGTTTATAAATGGTCAACCGATTCCTACCGAAATGCTGATGAATCAACTTACCCGAACCATTTTGCCGGAAGGTGGGGAAGCGAGGGATGTTAGAGTAGCGCGTAGTTATCGCGGGTTCACCGGTGATTTTGGCATCTATCAAGGTGGAATGGACGACATTCGCTTCTATACCTTAGCCTTGACTCGAGTGGAAATCGGTCAGTTGTATCAATCTTATCGGCAACCTGATACCGAGTATCAGATCAATACAACGGATGCCTCTTCCGATCAATTCCAGCATTGGCTCCACCGTAGTCGCAACGATTGGCAAGCAGCATTAAGCGAGTATCGAGATTTTAAAAAGAAACGGGTCGAATTGTTTAGCCGGGTGCCTTTGGTGATGGTGATGAAAGAAATGGAAACAGCCAGGAAAACATACCGCTTGCATCGCGGAGAGTATGGACAACCACGTGAAAGGGTGAGCGCCGGCACACCGGCTGCAGCGGGGGCGTTCCCCGCCGATTTACCTGCTAATCGGCTAGGCCTTTCTCAGTGGTTATTTCAACCAGAGAACCCGTTAACAGCACGTGTAACCGTTAACCGATACTGGCAGATGTTGTTCGGTCAGGGCTTGGTTCGCACGCCGCAGGACTTTGGTGTGCAGGGGCAGCGACCATCGCATCCAGAATTATTGGATTGGCTGGCTGTTCGCTTTCGCGAATCGGGCTGGAATCTGCGAGCATTGCTGAAGTTGATGGTCACCTCTGCTACCTATCAGCAGTCGTCGTCGGTGGCCGCATCAGCAGCCAAAATCGATCCCAGCAATCGGTTGCTTTGGCGCTCTCCGACCTATCGCTGGCCGGCTGAATTTCTACGCGACAAGGCCTTAGCCAGTAGCGGCGCGCTGGTGCAGTTGGTGGGAGGCCCCAGCGTCAAACCGTACCAACCAGAAGGCCTGTGGATTGAAAAGAACAATTTTTCGGCCAAATTAAAAACTTATAAGACTGATAGTGGTGATTCGCTCTATCGACGCAGCCTGTATACTTTTATCCGTCGAACCTCACCGCCACCCGCCATGATTACGTTGGACGCGCCCAACCGCAGTGTCTGCACCGTTAAGCGGATAGTGACCAATACGCCTCTGCAGGCTTTAGTTATGATGAACGATCCGCAGTTTGTGGAAAGCGCTCGTATTCTAGCTGAACGAATCCAACATCAGGATGACCAAAGTCTAGACTCCCGATTAACGATAATCTTCCGACTATTGACGTGCCGCCCCCCCACGACTAGCGAAGCTGTATTACTAAAAAGCTGTTACCAGCAGAATTACCAGCGATTTGAAAAAGATGCGACATCGGCCAAAGCCTTGTTGTCGGTCGGCGAGCAACCGCTGGACGAATCTCTGAAGCTATCCGAAACAGCAGCGCTGACCGTAGTAGCTAATCTGGTGATGAATTACGATGGTTTTTACATGAAACGTTAATCGGAGTATAAGTCACACGCGAGAAGAAAAAACAATAAAAGGAGTGTAAAGATGAAGATGCTAAATCCGGCCTACTGTCAGAATATTGCCCCCAACTATTCACGTCGTAAATTTCTGACCCAAACATCTCTCGGTTTGGGGGCTGCAGCCTTATCTTTCCTGTCCGACCCGACACCTGCCGGGGCCGCAACGTCAACGGGAGTGTTGGGCAAACCACATATGGTTCCCAAAGCCAAACGGGTAATTTATCTATTTCAAAGTGGTGCCCCCTCCCAATTAGAGACCTTCGATTACAAACCAAGATTGCGTCAGTTAAGAGGACAAGATCTGCCCGAATCGGTACGCCGAGGTCAGCGCTTAACCGGTATGACATCTGGCCAAGCTACTTTCCCCTTGACGAATTCTATTTTTACTTTTGCTCAGCATGGTCAATCCGGTGCTTGGATCAGCGAACTTTTGCCCCACACAGCTGAGATTGTAGACAAGCTCTGTTTTATCAAATCAATACACACCGAGGCCATTAACCACGATCCGGCGTCCACTTTTCTTCAAACAGGGTCGCAGCTGCCCGGGCGACCTTCAATCGGTTCCTGGTTGAGCTACGGTTTGGGCAGCACCAACGACAACCTGCCCAACTTCGTGGTTTTAGTCACTAAAAACAAAAACGGACAACCGCTCTACGCACGCTTATGGGGCAACGGATTCTTACCTTCCCAGCATCAAGGTGTGCAATTCCGAGCCGGTAAAAATCCTGTCCTCTATCTCAATAATCCAGATGGCATTGACAAAGAGACACGTGGCCATCAAATTGATTACCTGCGTCAGTTGCAAGAGATTCAGTACCAGAAAACGGGCGATGCTGAAGTGCTGGAGCGCCTAGCTCAGTACGAAATGGCCTTTCGCATGCAGACCTCGGTGCCGGAAGCGACCGATGTCTCCGACGAGCCAGAATCAACCTTTGAAAGCTATGGTCCCGACTCACGCGAGCCGGGAACCTATGCCGCCAACTGCCTCTTGGCCCGACGGTTGATCGAACGTGGAGTCCGCTTTGTTCAACTCTACCATCGAGGGTGGGATCATCACGGTGGATTGCCAGCCAACATTCGTCGTCAATGTCAAGAGACTGACCAACCGTCAGCGGCTTTAGTGGCCGACTTGGAACAGCGAGGGTTGCTCGACGACACATTGGTCATCTGGGGCGGTGAATTTGGTCGGACCTGCTATTCACAAGGTCGGCTGACTGAAACGAACTACGGTCGGGACCATCATCCTCGATGTTTCAGTCTGTGGATGGCAGGCGGCGGTATTAAAGCCGGATACACCCACGGTCAAACCGATGATTTCAGCTACAATGTGGTTGAAAATCCAGTTCATATTCACGATTTCCAGGCCACCCTGCTTCATTTACTCGGCATCGACCATGAACAGCTAACCTTCAAGTTTCAAGGCCGTCGGTATCGTTTAACCGATGTTCATGGTAAAATTATCCAAGAAGTATTGGCTTAACTTGGCTACCAGATTAAGGAGGTGGCATAGCCGCAACCAAAAGTCTCGAGCTTGCGGGTAATGTAGTGTGTTGGTTTCAAGATTGAGCAACATCTTTTCTGTAAAAGTGATCCGGTGATCCATGGTTGCTGATGTTTAGCCGCACGGAGCTAACCAACCACCAGCTAGAGGATTGGTTGACAAAGGTCCTGCCAATCTTGTAGCGCCGCAGCCTTTCCCGCCCATTCTTTCCAAACTGTTAACCCGGCGGTCCCGGCCGGACTGACTACCCTGCTAAAGCAAAGACAGTCAAACCTTCAGGCATCTTGCCTTCCAACCAGTCAGCCAACCTAGAAGTTGGCTGTTCATATTTCTCCACTGTTCTGAACCAGGCTGTTTCTCCTCTCTCGCCCTCCGCAACGCTGAAGATTGACCGCATATCCGCCGTCACTTCTCGTGTGTTATGCTGGGCCGAGACACAGCTTGGTTGATATTGGGTCGCATGTGAAATTGGCCTAGTGGCCAGAGAATGCGGCTAAAAACAGCTAGGCCCAATCTCTCCTGTGGAATTCTTTCCCTTCCAGAGAGACTGACAGGTCCTAAGTCAGGCCTTTTCCTTCCGCATTTACTCCGCTGGTCATCAAAACCGTCGCCTCCAGGTATAGGTAAACGATTGGACTCAATGGTCGGCGACGCCTGGCTAACTGGCGTCTCTGAGACTTCGGTACTGCACTAGCCTTCTGCAATAACGGTAACCTGACGAGTAGAAATAGCCTGGACATACATCTGGGCCAAAGTTAGCCTCAGAGCTGGTTCACGGCGCCAGCCTTTCTCCGATACTACCCGTGGCTAAAAACGACCTTCCCCTACTGAAAGCAGATCGAAAGTGATGAGAGCTATGTCGATTTTGACCGTCTTGGGTTGATATCCATTGGCCTGAGCCAGTCGATCAGCTGATCGTTGATCGTTGATCGTTGATCAGGAGAAACTTCCATATACAGTTCACCTTCAGTTGGCATCGTGTGTTAACCAAAATAGGGATCGGTTCTGGCAGAAAATCAAGGCTTGGTTCTGCTGACAATTCCAGTAATTCAGTTGGTCAAGTGAAATTCTTGGTAAGCTGTGGTATACTCCTCGTCGGTGTCGTAACCTTAAGGAGACACTTATACCTAATTTTCTTTAGGGTAAAGTAGCAGTTTAGCCACCAATGTTGGTGAATGACACATCTGAAAAAGCAATTTAAAGTGTTTAGGTTGCGGTTGTCAAAATCTTTCCCGTGTCCGAAGAGAAAAGAAACGTTGTCGCTGTTGTCGTTACGAATGGAAACCTGGTAAATTACCTCTGCATTTTACCCGCCAAGAATGGTCCAATCTTTGGCCCTGGTTTTTCAGGCGTTTACCCGTCATTGCCATCGCTCAGGAAACAGGGATCCACGGACAACGAATTTTACCTGCTTTAACCCATGTAAAAGACAGCTTTCAGAAGGATATACCGGATATCTTTTCAGGCACGGTAGAAATGGATGAAACCTATATTGGGGCACAATGGAACCACAAAAGACACTGCGCCAAAGCCGGTGGTAGTAAACGTGGAAGAGGGCGTTCTAACACTCCTGTTTTTGGCATCTTAGGCTGAAGTGGAAAGGTTTGGGCACAAGTGGTTTCCGATGTCGAAGCAAGGACGTTATTACCTCGGATCTCCCAACGGGTGGCGTTGGGAAGTCCTATCTGTTCTGAGAGCTGGAAAAGCTAGACCGGAGTTGCGGCTAATGGCAATGTTCATGGCTGGGTAAAACCTAACCCAGGTGAGTCCAGCCATGGCCAAGGAAACCATATATCAATGGTCGGGAAGGATTCTGGGCTTACCTTCCAAGAAGACTGGCGGCAAAAGGCGGTCTCAGCCAGGAAAGATTGGCTTTGTATTTGGCGGAATATGTTTGGAGATCCAATCACAGAAATGCTAGTATTCAATGACAGAAAAAACTCATTCTTAAACCACTTGAAAGGTGTCATGTTTAGTGGCCCTTTTACGACTTTACCCTAAGAATTAATGTCGTTTGAACCTATAGATTGAGCCATCGTCACCACATACGCAGACCTGCGAACATTAAGTTTTATACTCTTTCTCTGACCTAACTTAATCTCAAGTTTTGGTTGAAACCCTGCTATTTCCTATATACTTAACCCCGAAAAATAAAATCGTCTTCTGTTTCTGCGTCGACTGCTAAAAATAGATCCGCAAGCCGTTACAATCTAGTCTAAGTTTGGAGGAGTTCTTCAATGACAGATAAAAGAAAGCGGTTCTATGTAAGCGATGTAGCAACTTTAGCCAGTTGTGGCAGCAAAACTATCCGCACATTAGTGAGTCAAGGTCTAATCAATTGTCAGCGTAACTACAGTGGCTGGCGTATCTTCCCCAACCTATACCCGCAGCGGTGGAATAGGCTCGCGCACTACTGACCAGTGAATATATAACCGGCGATGATGATTTTACATCGAGAAGTAGTGATGAATAGTCTGATCAACATCTCCCACTATTCCTCCCAATTCAAGGAGGGCTGTCAACAGATGTCTATTGGTGAGATTAAAGGGATTCTATGACTTAGAGTTGGATAAAATTCGTCAGCCAAATGCAAAATCACTACCCATTACAGATGCTAATAGTTCTCTAAAGAGTAAAGTGGAAAGAGCCTACCAGTAGGAATCCGTCGCTAAAGTTACCTTAGAAAAGCTATCCAACAGCCACCTTAAGTCTGAGCAAGAAACGGGTTTCCTTCTAAGGCCATTAGCCGTTACAACAGTAGGTGTCAACTTAAGCTGAGAAAGTGATTTCTAAGGCGTGTGAGGAGATGATTTCGACGAAACGAGTTATCATTTAAGGACGAAGCATTGAAAACTGGCAGGAAGCAAGGAGAAGAAATGGCAGCCCAGGTAGTCAGTAGAAAAGAGATAGTTCAGAAAGAACAGATTGCATTTCAACAAATTCTCTCGAACCTGCAGTTGGCAATTCTATTGACCAAACTATCAGGTTCCAAATGAAATACGAGAGAAGTTGCTTGTGCGTAGTTTCTCTGGTTAATGTTTTTTTGGCTGCTGAACCCTTGCTCCAGTTGATAGTTTACCGTACCAAGAATGACATTATGATCAAAAATTACTCCGCCCTCATTTTCTACCAACTAACCCGTATCGTGACTGCCTTAGCCACTCAAAAGTCAGACCGCTCTAGGCATGAGTTTAGCTTTGAGCGCGGGCAGAAACTAATTCGCGGCTTCCTACAGTTTCATTTGGATCGATTTTTGCGTCCATCCTTGCAGAGGGAGGATCTTATTTTCCAACCATACATTGAGGTGATAGTCGTTATGGGCTTGGCTCCTTCTGCCTTCACCATTGTCGAACTCGACTATTAACTTAGCTTAAGTTAGCGCTTATGGGCTGTGCGTATCAGCTTTAGTTGATTTAAACCGGTTGCAGTCAATGCAAAAAACATGGTATACTACATTTTGTACCGGCCTTAGTCAACAAATACTAACTTGCAAATGTTTTATCATCCAACAAAATGTCCCGATTGTACTCACAAAAATCCTTTTGGCAAGGTGAAGTGTGTCAAGTGTTATAAGCGATTATACACAGACGACCTGAAACCGTTACCAATGAGCGAACAATTCCCGCCCACGATACACAGCCCACAAGCACGGCACGACCGCTATACTCGTAAGCTGAGTGTCCTTAAAGCCCGTCAACCAGCTCTTTCACGAATTTCATCTCTGACCTCGATGGGAACATTTTTGTTTGATATTTCGATTGCGATGACCAAGGAATTTCGCCAAATCGGAAAAGATCTCTCTTACGTTTGGAAGGTTATTTTTAACCCCCCACCTAACGATACCGACGACGAATAAATCAAGGTCGCGTGACAGAAATAGATTCTACTTCGCCGGCACCTCTTCCACTTGATTCTACTGCGAATCCATCATGTTCCAATTGGCTTTAGACTATCTGCAAGAGACCCAGTCTAGGGTCGAGGCCCGGCTAGTTGACTTTCTTCCAAAGTCGCATTCAGCCCCTGAAATCGAAAGATTTTATCGCCTGATGCTAGACTATCCGACCAGACCCGGGAAACGGTTGCGGCCGGCGCTGTGTCTACTGATGTGTCAGGCTTTCGGTGGGGAGGCAAAGAAAGCCATCGATACGGCTGTCGCATTGGAACTTCTACAAAGCTGGCTATTGATCCACGATGATATTGAAGATGCGTCTATTCTCCGTCGGGGCGTGCCATGTCTACACCAGGAGCACGGAATCCCGTTAGCCATTAATGTTGGTGATGGATTACACTGCAAAATGTGGGAAATATTGATCCGGAATCAAGTTGATTTGGGATACGATCTCACCTTTCAGATCTTGTCTGAGTTCATCCAACTCAGTAATCGGGTTGTAGAAGGTCAACACATTGAACTGAGTTGGGTTGCCAATAATACTTGGACCTTAACTGAGCAAGATTATTGGCAGATGTGTGTCCAGAAAACTGCTTGGTACACCTGTATTACCCCCTGTCGCTTAGGAGCACTCATCGGTGGTGCTGAGGCTGGTGAACTTGACGCCTTTATCGAAATTGGCATGAATCTGGGGGTTGCCTTCCAGATTCAGGATGATGTGCTGAATCTGGTCGGAGAAGAACGCGTCTACGGGAAGGAGATTGGTGGAGATATTGAAGAAGGGAAAAGAACCTTAATCTTGATCCATCTGCTTAAGACCTGTTCCGAGGTGGAACAGGAGAGATTAACCCACATTATGGATAAACCCAGAGGGGAAAAAACGGCAGATGATATTCAGCATATTCTTGAGTTGGCGAAACTTTATGGTTCGATTGCCTATGCCCAACAACGAGCTAAGTCTTTAGCTGATAAAGCACATCAGGCATTTCAACACCGGTTCGCACATTTAGGAGACTCCGCCGCCCGGGAAGCGAAATCAGTTTTTTCTAACCTGATTCGCTTTATTATCGAGCGAAAGCATTAGATCTACATCGATTTTAAGTAGAAACAATACCTGGCGGTTTGAATCAAATTAAAATTAAATCATTGAAAGAAATGATATAAACAATGTCGAAAGTTGAAATTTCAGCAGGCAAGTTGAGACGAATTACCAAACTCGCAGATACGGAAGAGCGTTTCAAGATGATGACCATCGACTAGAAGGGATCGATACAGAAGGCTTTATCAGAGGTCTTGAATGAGTCTTCGGAAAATGTTAGCACGAGCAAGTTGCAGAAATTAAAACGCTAATTATACGAGTTCTGGCACCATATACCACTGCAGTCTTGACGGATCCTATTTTTGGTTACCCTTACCCAATCATGGAACTACCCCGCGATATTGCCACTCTATTAGCAGGTGGAGAAACCCGGCTACGTCGATGACGGAATTAGTGAAAACGAGCGGGCTTCAACTCCAATTGATGGTTAGACAGTTGAAAAAGCACTTCGTTCTGGTGAAGACGCAATCAAATTGTTGGTCTACTAGCATCCGGATGCTTTACCTGAAGCCTGTGTTCGCCAGCAAGATTATGTCCGTCAGGTTGGAGAGGCTTGCGATACGCCCTTCCTACTAGAGTTCGTCGGCTATGCCCTTGATGACGGATCAGCCAATAGAACGTAATTCGCTCGATAAAAACCGGATCTGGTAATTCGGAGTGCTGAGGAGTTTACACCGCCAGAGTATAAAGTCGATATTTTGAAGCTAGAGTTCCCAGCTAACTTAAAGTTCTGTTCAGCTTACAACGACCGGGATTTTCACGCAGGTGAAAGCACCTACAATCTGGATCAGGTCAAGGCGTTCTGCCGATAGTTGGATGCGGCCTCAACCTTACCTTGGGTAATTTGGAGTACAGACGTCGATATCGAAGATGTCAAGCTAGCGACAGAAACAGGGGATCATGGGTTTTTGTGTAGTCGGGCGATCTGGAAGAGGTCGTTCCCCTTTACCCGGACATCGACGCTATTACAGAGTTCTTGATAGGTGAAGCCACAGAGAACTTTGTAGAAAACTTTGTAAATTCCAATGCGGCAGCCCAAAGTGCATTGCCATGGTTCGCCACAAAAGTTTGGTGGGTTGCAACAAGTGGGGCTTTCTCAGTAGGGCGAGAATTGGTATGCTGACTATAACAGCTAAAAACTGGCAACTCAACTGAAAGCAGATCTGGGTTTTTGAGTCTGCCAATTTGATGGAGCCGCGTTGCCAGCAGATCCGAATCGAATCTCATGTCTAATGGAAGATTCACCAGCCTGGGGGGCGGAAATAATCCCAGATTTTTTGGAATAATCCTTTCAGGCCTGTTAACTCCCGGTGTTGTTGTTCTACGTGCTCCTTCAAAAGTGCTAACTCTAGCTTAACTTCAACCACTTCCTGTTGCATTTCCGGTGACAGATCTGAGGCCTTTTTCAACCGTTCCAGGCGGGTTTCGAGCTTTGAAATCTGCGCCCGTTGCAAGGCGTTAACCGCTTTGGTCGATTCGTAGGTGTCCTCTTGGTTGAGCAGTTGTAGACGAAGTTGAGAGCGATGAGGAGACTTAGAATCAGGTCGTTGCATCGAGGAACCGCTTAAACAGTTGCGCCGCTAGTGGATGGCGTTGCCACATCAATTCTGGATGAAATTGAACGCCAATAGCGAAGGTATGATTGGGGTTTTCGATAGCTTCGATGACACCATCGGTTGCCGTTGCCGTAACTACAAAACCTGGAGCTAGGTCCCGGATAGCTTGGTGGTGAAACGAGTTAACACGGGATGTGGTCGCTCCAGCGGCTAGATAGAGGGCTGAGTTAGTCTCAATTTGAATGGTATGAGCCGCATACCAGCCAACCCCTTGTTGCGAGTGATTGACATCGGAAGTTAACAGTTGGGAGGGGATGTCCTGAAAAATGGTGCCACCCATGGCAATGTTCATCATCTGTGCCCCACGACAGATGCCAAAAGTTGGAAGGTCTTGGTCTAGCGCCTGCCTGATGAGGCAAAGTTCCATCTGATCTCGAATCGGATCTACCCGTCCAATCTTGGGATGTGGTTGTTCATTAAAGATCAGCGAGTCGGGGTCGCCACCACCTGATAGCAGCAATCCGTCAGCTAACGAGAGGTAGGAGGATAATACCTCTTTATCTTCGGTTTGGGGTAACATAATAGCTGTGCCACCAGTTGCTTCGATTGCTTGAGCATAGTGTAAAGAAAGAACATTTTCGTCCGAGTTAACACGACAAGTAATGCAGATGATGGGACGTTTCTGAACCATAGGCGGAATAAAGCTTGATAGTACCGGCGGTTCGAGTCAATCTACTAAGTAAATTGACTCGATTTGAGATCGTTTACGGTTACGGATCTGGCTCTAGGAGTATCAAACCCAAATGCGAATTTTCCCGGCAATAGATCTTCGTGGCGGCAAGTGTGTCAACCTAATTCAAGGACGAGCGGATGCCGAAACCGTCTTCTCTGAAGACCCGGTAGCCATTGCTGAATTATGGGTCGAACAAGGAGCCGAGTACCTGCATCTGGTCGATTTAGACGGTGCCTTCCAAGGGAAATCAGCCAACTTAGAGATTGTGCAAGAGATTGTCTGCCGGGTTTCAATCCCGACGCAACTAGGTGGCGGGATCCGCAACTCAGATCAGGTAAAGCAGATTCTAGATCTAGGTGTTACCCGGGTGATTCTAGGAACCGCAGCATTGAAAGACCCGGCATTAGTTGAAAGTGTTTGCTCGCAATACCCAACCCGGATCGTGGGTGGTATCGATGCCAAAGACAGCTTAGTAGCCACTGAAGGGTGGGTTAACATCTCTGAACGATATGCTACCGCTTTTGCCCAAGAGATGATAGCGCTAGGGGTGAAAACAGTTGTTTACACCGATATCCAGAGTGACGGTATGCTGAAAGGGCCGAATGTGGTTGCAACCGCTAAGATCATAGAAACCCTGGATCCATCCATTGAAGTGGTTGCTTCGGGCGGGATAACAACACTAGATGATCTCTATCATTTGAGAGGAATCGGTTCGGCCGGGGCCATCATCGGCCGAGCCCTGTATACCCATCAACTAAGCTTGGAAGAGGCAATAGCCGCTGTCAGATAGCTGGCGGAATCACTCGTCAGATCGAATCCAACTGACGACATCCTCTCCCTCACTAGTTCCACCCTCAATCCCGTCCTTACCCAGTGAAACCAGATCATAGCCATTTGAATCCCGCAACCCGGGCCGAACATAGACGTATGGGTTTCCCCAAGGATCTGCAGTCATCGGACTATCTAGATACGGTCCCTGCCAGTTAATCGGAATCGGTGCTACTTCGGGTCTTTCCCACAGTGCAGTCAAGCCTTGCTCTGTCGATGGGTAGTCACCATTATCTTTAGCGTAGGTATCCAGTGCAATACCAATTGTCTCAATTTCGTCTGTTGCCTGAGCTTGCAAGGCTTTTCCTGACTGGCCTAACAGACGTGGTGCGAAAACCACCGCCACAATGACACCAACCACTAAAATACCGACTAATACCTGTGTAGAAGATAACCCAGATTGTCGCTGCCAAAAACTTGTCAAATGTAAGCTCCTTGGATTACATTTCCTCATTTTATCATATACCTATTTACCTGACAAGGTCTGTCCTGCTACAAACTACATTGTAAAAATATTCAGATCTGTAGTTTATTAATGACTTTCCTGTTAGACTATTTCATCCTAATAAAAACCCAGTCATAGATAGGCTGGATTTGAACCCTTTTGTCCAATTCAGACACGCTGGAAAACACACTTTGTACCATAAATTCTTCGTATTTAGTCTATCGTAAGGCAGGATGTACCTACCCTCCCATTCGGCAATTCCACTCAATCTCCAACCTATTACTTGAATCCAGACGGTTTCCATTATCTCTGAGTTGTAACAACTTTCATTATACCTGAATCGGGTGAATAATCCCTATATAGTTCAATCGGAGAAAATCCAGAGATGAAGAACTAACCATCGGTGAGATCAAGGATATTTTTCGGCAATTCCCTAAAGAATTAAACCTTGACATCCACCATGCTTAAACCATCCCTAAAAATGATTGACGGCAATGATAACGGAAGCACTCAATAGACA
This sequence comes from Candidatus Poribacteria bacterium, assembly GCA_030748495.1. Classification (GTDB taxonomy): domain Bacteria; phylum Poribacteria; class WGA-4E; order WGA-4E; family UBA9662. Next base: position 13,099 of record JASMLX010000072.1, read on the forward strand.
TCTGTCTAAAATAAACCAGCCAAATGATTGGGTTCTGCCAGATTCTAATAGCTATGCCAGCTGAGATATTTCGGCTCAATACCTGAGGTTGTCAATCGCACACCGGCTAACTCTGGGTTAAATTTCCCGGCCTCACCAGTCAAGGGCTGATTCCGAGTTTTCTCGATTGGTGTGTAACTGTTGGCCGACAGCTTAGCTGGTCCTTGGTAACCACTACCAACCGGCTGACCTATTTCAGGCCGGATTATGGGGCAGACGACTCTGTGAAAATTCAGTCAGGGTGAACTTGGCCTTTGCGGCCGACAAGCAATAGAATTTCCAGATAACCAACTGGACTTTGATCATCTGCAGTTTGGGTTTATCGTTATAGTATTGGACTGCTCGGTGACTCAATGGCAATGGTCTTTCAGCCGCCATTAAGCACGTGCTTTCGACTTTTCATTGGAACTACCTTGAGAAGTAGATATTGGGCTCAGATTCACTGAAACCAAACACTAAGCCCAACCGGGCAAAGGCCGGATTATGGGGCAGAGAGATGAATGTGAAAAGAAGTCGCTCTGGCAATCGAAGCGGTGATTTCTGACCGCCTTTCTTCATCGGTTGTTCGTCTGGAATGCTTTGGAGATGAGAGGCGACAAGGTTGAAGATGGCCTCGAAAGTTTGCTTGGAGACGCCAAGGCTTGGCAGGAACAGTTCTTCTGATTGTGCGGTTGTTTTTTCAAATTGATTCATCACATTGAGGTGCTTAGTGTCATGAACATAACACCAAAGCGACCAAACCATACAGTACAAGTACTTATTTTGGAAAGATGTCTATTTAATCCGTGAAACGGATGGTTAATTCTGAGACAACCTGCTCTTGGACTGTCTCCTCGTAACTCGGTGAAGACATGGTCTTAAGTGGTCGTCAACTGAAGAAATATCTCTTCTAGCCTCGCTTCTGATAGTGACATTTCGAGCAGTTGACAGTCGTGGTTGACCAACTCAGTGGCGAGTTGAGGCCGAGGATCGATAGTTTCAGAGTTTTCCAAATCATCCACTAAACTAACCTGGAAAATATAGTGATTATTTAAGCCTTGGTCAGTACGGGTATAAGGAAGGTCAGTTTTATTGAGTATGAATTCGACAACCGATAGATTACCTTTGACTTCTAGTCGCAGATACCGGCCCTTACCTGTGTCCTCGTTTTGATACCAAACAGGTTGTCCATTTTCCAACTGAATGTCACCCACAATCTGTCCTTGATGGATAACCAACAGCCGTTTGCAAGTCATGCTGGCTTCAGCTAGAATATGGGTACTCAAAATAATGGTCTGGTTTTGGCCCAATCTTGTAATCAATTCCCGAATCTCGATGATCTGGCGTGGGTCAAGACCAGAGGTCGGTTCGTCTAGAATGATAACATCAGGATTATGAATCAGTGCTTGAGCCAAACCGACACGTTGCCGGAATCCTTTAGAGAGTTGGCCGGTCACCTGTTGGTAACGCTCCGTTAAACCACACGACTCCAGCGCGAAAGCTAAACGATCCGGTCTTTGGCGACGGGGCACACCTTTGATTTTCGCCACATAGTTTAAGTAGCCGGTCACCGTCATCTCTGGATAAAGCGGTACACTTTCAGGTAGATACCCAACCCGTTTTTTGACTTCTAATGATGAGCGAAACACATCGTAGCCAGCCACCGTCGCGGTGCCACTATTAGCCGGCATATAACAACTCAAAATACGCATGGTGGTTGTCTTGCCGGCACCATTGGGTCCAAGAAACCCAACAACCTCACCTCGACCCATTTGGAAGGAGACACCTTTCAATGCCTCGAAAGTTCCATATTTTTTGGTCAAATTCTGAACGTCAATCATGGATTCTTTCAAATGATGAGTGCAAGTAGTTATACCGTGAGCAGATCTACTGAATTCCTAGATTCAAGGCTTTGATGGCTTCAGGGCTACCGATCTGATTCAAGGCTTGGTAGGCTCGAGAACGAACTTTTTCATCTTTATCTTTGAGAGCAATGATTAGATACGGGACGGCCCTGGTGGCAGATTTCTCCATTTCACCCAACGCTACCGCTGCCTGATAACGTTTGTCCACCTGCTGGTGATGCAGTTGCTGAATCAGTGACTCGATCTGTTTTTCAATGGCTAAGGCATCGAGTTCTCTAATCTTTTTGAGGCTATAGGTAGCAAAGCTGCGTGTGAATTCGTCTTCGCTTTTTACCCCGTCAATCAGAATCGGCATGGTTTTAGGACGACTAGAGGGCTCGACCAATGCCAGGACAACGGCCGCAGAGACCCGGACGCTGATTTCCCGATCCTTCAAAGCAGTTTTCAGGGCTAAGATTGCAGCTTTAGACAATTTATCGATCCGGCTCATAGAAAAGGCTGCGCAACGACGAACTATTTTATCAGTGTCTTTGAGGGCTTCGATTAGTGTAGGGACGGCCGTCTGTCCGATTTCCGCTAAGGCGAGTGCGGCGTTATTGCGGATCATTTTGTTTTCGCTCCTTAAGGCGTTGCTCAGAGCTGGCACAGCAGAACTGGCAACAGGACCGATTTGCCCTAGCGATTTTACCGCATTGACACTGACCTCCCAATTAACATCATTGATAGCAGTAATTAAAAAAGGAACCGCTGACCTGGCAGATTTACCAATTCCGCCGAGGGCGAAGGTGGCGTTGGCTCTAACTGTCCAGTCGCTATCCTCCAGCGTTTGAATCAAAGCTGGCACCGATTCGCCAGCTCCTTCACCAATCAGCCCTAAGGCGAAAGCGGCGTTGCGACGAACGTACCGGGATTCATCCGATAGCACCTCCATCAGCGGATAGACGGCTTCCCGTGCTTGGTGGCCGAAGGTGCCAAGCTGTTTGGCCGCCTGACTTCGAATAGCAGCGTCTTTGTCACCCAGTTGATGAGTTAAAAACCGTATCTGAGCCTCTTTTGACTGAGCAAAGATAACTGAGTGACAAAGGGTAAGGAAACAACTCAGCAACAATGTTACTGTCCCGTGCCGTAACAGAGGCCGAACCAAAGAAAGCTCGGCTAAACCAATCTTCGGCAGGATCGAAGATTGGCCCAGATGGGAAGGAGGACAAAACAACTTGAGTATGAACGGGGTCCTGCTCATATCTTTTCCGTAATCTGAACCAGTTGATTAGCTTCGATATCGTTGAGGGTTTGTTTGATACCGCTAGGCCAATAGATTGTGATTTTGTCCACCCGTGTTTTCTCTCCCAAGCCGAAGAAAACACGAAGATCGTTGGCAGAGAGATAGCTGGCCGCGCTCTGTACCTCCCCTAGCCGAGTTTCATTCCCTAGGGTTAGGAGGATACGAGCCCCCATACCGTCTCTGTTGCTCTTAGTACCGGTCAGTTTAATGGCTAACCAATTGTTAGCGTTGCCTCCATCGTTTCGGAGCAGAATTACGCTCTGATTACAGTTGGTTACCAATAGATCTATATCACCGTCGTTATCATAATCGCCGAAGGCGGTGCTACGCCCTACGTATTGACGAGAAAAGTACTCGCCTGCCGGCACTTCGGTGTAGGTGCCGTCTCCGTTACTCTGGTAGAGTTGATCCCGTTGCGGATAGATCGAGATGCCGGTGACGGGATCGGGAGCATCTTGAACTTCACCGTTAGCCACAAAAATATCCAGGTCGCCATCGTTATCATAATCAAAGAATTTGGTGCCAAAGCCGACCAGAGAAGCGGTGACGCCGCCTAAATTGGCTTCATCGCTAACGTCGGTGAAGGTGCCATCTCCACGGCTTTTGTAGAGTGTATTGGTTTCAGTGTTGGTGACAAAGATATCGGGCCAGCCGTTACCGTCATAATCTCCGATATCGACTCCCATTCCACCCTCTTGAACCCCATCCTTATTGAGGGCAGTACCAGAGGCAAACGCGATATCCCGAAACTGGCCTTTACGGTTGAGATAGAAGGAGTTCCGATCGGTGTCATTAGCAACATAGACATCAGGGTAGCCGTTATGATCGATATCACCGATACTGATCCCCAAGCCTCGACACGGAATAGAATTATAGACACCAGACGATCTAGTAACATCGGTAAAGGTTCCATCGCCGTTATTTTGATAGAGAGTGTCTTTGGCCGGACGAAATGTGCGGGGGTGGCAATATTCGACCAGGCCCGTTTTACGGTTGATACACGATTTCATCGAAGTGTCGTAAACCACATAATTAACTACGTAGAGATCTAGGTTACTATCCAAGTCATAGTCGAGAAAAGCACAGCCTGTACTCCAATCGCTATTGCCTACCTGAGCCTGTTCGGTAACATCAATGAAGGTGCCATCTCCTCGATTTTGATAAAGCACATTGGCTCCAAAGTTGGTAACATAAAGGTCAATGAACCCATCGTTGTTGTAGTCTCCAACGGTAACACCCATTCCGTAGCCTGCATCGCCGACTCCGGACCTTTGCGTAACATCAGCAAAGCTACCATCACCATTATTGCGATATAGCCGGTTCACATGGGTCAGGTCAGCCTCTAAAGATCCACTCTCAATAAGATATAGATCCAGAAATCCATCGTTGTCATAGTCCAGGAAGGCGGCCCCTGCGCCCATGGTTTCGACAATGTGATGGTGTTCACTTTTTCCGTTGTGGTGTTTGAACTGAATCCCCGCCTCTTGCGTAACATCGGTAAATACGACCGGGAACGCCGGTCCCTGATCTGGGTGGACAACCTGACTCCAACAGATGCAGAAGGCAAAAAAAAACAAATTGGTTAAAAGGTTGTGAATAGGTCCGATGTCCCCACCGGCAAACCCTAAATTCTTAATTCTCAACTCTTAATGACCTGATCCTGTATTGGCAATGTGCTAGGTGCTTTCACCTGAATCAAGCGGTTGCTAATCTTTGGTCAGCTTGCATGGCGCGTTGTCGGTAGAGTAGATCGAACAAGTTGCCTTCGTGCGGTTGATCCCAGGAGATATGGTTGGTCGGGATGGCTCCCAGGTTCAAGCGCTCAATATCGGGGGAGTGGAGCAAGTCTGTAATCCAGACCTGATCCTCCGTCAGAACGCTTGCTACCAGAGTCGAACCAATTAGGTTCAAGATCTTTGATTGAGGGGCTTCTACTACACTGACAAAGGGAAACAAAAATTCAGTGTTGGCCAGGGGATGAGATGGATCAGAGCAGTAAATCACTTTCGGCATCAGGAAGGTATAACCATCGGTTTCAACGACGCTCTCAACCTCAAACAATTGGCTGGAGATATCGATAGCGCCAGGGATTTTAAGGTAGCCTTCGATCATATCAACCAATCGGTGAGCGATCTGCGGATCGAAAAAAGCCGACAATCTAGCTTCCGGATGGTCTAGGGGTAGGGCTTGGATTTGACTGAGCTGACCGGCAACTGCTTCCGCTATCTGCTGTCCTTGAGCAGGAACCCAGATACTCGAGGTATTTATGCAAGAGCGTCCACTATTTTCAGCTACCGATGTTATCATCATCTCCAGATATTGCTCCCAATTGGTCAAGGCATCTTCTCCAACCAGAATCTTGCTCCAGCCAGTACCGTGGATCTGTACCTTTGGGTCTGAACGCCAGGGGGCTACGGTAGATTCACTGCCGTAGAGAACCGACCGATCAGTACGCAGTAAAATTTCGGTGGCTCCATCATGGGAAGTTGGATACAAGTTGAAGGCCTCGGGTGGGCAACCGGCCTTGATAAAGGCTTGGGCAATTCGGTAAGGACTCCAGGGTTCGGTACTGCCAGGCTTCAAGACCAAGGGAACTTTCAGAGCAATCGAGGGTACCCAAAGCGAATGTACGCCAGCTGAATTACTGGGTAGTATACCTCCCAGACTGTCAGCGCAACACAGATATCCGAGCATCCGTCCGTGTTGCTGTCCCCAACCTTTGTCCAAAATGGAGAGGTCGAGACCTCGGGTCAAACCACCAAGGACATCATCGACGTGGTTGAGTACAGTGGCGATCTTGTTCATGTTTTGGCGACACAGCGTTTTTGGAACCCCCGTCGAGGTTGACAGTTGAGCGATATAGTCGTTTGGCGACTGTAGTTGCTGACCAATAGGTAATTCTGCCTGCATGAAGTGTTGTCCAGCAATCTGACTGACCTGGATCAGGTCGGCGACGGTAAACTGATCCAGTACCCGTTTATGGTCAGATATGGACAGCATGTCGCGCGAAATCAGTCCCCGGTTGGCCTGACTCATCACCGCCATTGGCTCTCCGGTTTGACTATTTAACACCTCAATAGTGGACAAGCTCTGATACGGCTGCCCGGCCCTTAGTAGCGGAATGTGCAACATCTCGGTCACCTACTTGCTTAGTAAACGCCCACGGGAACCGTCTCTTTCAATTCTGAAAACAGCCGCAGATCTCGAACTCCGTCCCATGGGAACTGTTCGGTCGGTCGAGCCCGTTCGGCTTCGTCGCGCTCCAAGAAACGGGGCATGAAGAATTCCTCAGTCAGTGTAGTTAACATCACCCTACCCGTTTGGTCATAATCTACGGCCTGATCCGGGGCATCCGGATCAACTAGTTCAATCACCGCTCTCGGATAGGGGGGATAATAGGTGATTGAATACCGGTCTGCAGGCTCGTCCTCGGATCCGGTCGAGGAATCGAACGGTTTGGAATAAGCTAATCCCATTAAGGTGTTACCGTAGGTAGGTACAAAATCGATACCGGGAACCAATTCCTCCCGGGCAAAACGGTGAAATTGGGCATTCATTTCCGTTCCACCGCAGAAGATACCGGTAATTCCCACTTTGTTTAGAGAGATCTTTTCACATAGTGCCTCTAGCAGTTTTGGGGTGGTGAAAAGGCAATGGATGTTATCATGAGCTCTCAACAGTTGCAACGCCTGGCCAACCACATGATCGCGGTAAGCTTCAAACTCCTGATGTTTCCCTATTTTAACCAGTTTGCTGACCCAGCGAGGGTCGAGATCTACCAGGAAGCAGATACCACCCCGAATCTGTGCTAGATGTTCGACCGCTAATCGCAATCGACGAGGGCCGCTCGGGCCAAGCATCAGCCAGTCGCTGCCAGTAGGGAAGGTCTCGGTGGAGAGGTGTTGGCTGAAAAGTTCGTAATCAATTTGAAAATCTCGAATACTGATCCGTGATTTAGGGAGACCCGTCGATCCACCAGTCTCAAAGACATAGACCGGCTGATCTGCCAATGCTTTAGGGATCCATTTTCGTATCGGCCCTCCCCTCAACCATTCGTCCTGAAAATGGCCAAGAAGACGTAAATCGTTATAACCATTTATTTTATGCCGTGGATCAAATCCGAGTTTCTGGGCGTACGTCAACCAGAATGGTGTTCCTTTTTCGGGATCGAAGTGACAGTTAACAACGTGACGAACATGCGCATCCAACGCCTCACGTGCTGATGCGATGAGATCTGCTGGTAACATACTGGAGGATAGCCCTGAAGGCGGGTCTGAAACGGGTTCTATAGTCATGGTTCAATTCCTTTAGGGCTATTTATGGATAGCAAACAGTTTATTTCGGCCAGCGATATAGAGAACACTGTCATGTGCGACCGGGGTGGTGTAAACCGCACTTCCCATGTTAGTTTCAAAGAGTACTTTCTTCTCTTTTTCTGCAGCGAGGATGGCGACGTCACCGTCTTCATCACCAATATAGACCTTGCTGTCAGCCACGAAGGTTGAGCCCCAGATGGCAGCGAAGGTGTCGTAGGTCCAGTAGCGTTCACCAGTATCGGCGTTCAGGCAGTATACAAAACCGCTCAGATCGGCTACAAACAGTAAGCCTTCGTGACCTATCCTCGACTCAACCTCTGGTTGGTGCGATTGGAGAATAGCAACCGTGGACATGGTACGGTTAAAGTCTTGACCACCAAAGTGCCAGACTACCCCCGATTCGGTTACATCACCAGTCTGGGTGGCATCGATGGCCCACAAATGGCCATCGCCTTCTCCGTGTTCCGGGTCCTGGCCTACACCGATGTAGACCCGGTTGTGATGAATAACGGGGGTGGCGATAATACTGTTTCGAGTACCACGTCCGCCTAGCTCCCATTCCGCATCTTTGGGATTGCAGTCAAACTTCCAGATTAATTCCCCGTTATCGGGTTGAAAACTATAGAGCCAACCGTCACCGCCGGGAAAAACGACTTGCGGCTGGTTGTTAATGACAGCATAGGCAGGATTTGACCATTGGCCGTGCAGAATATGTTCGCCTGGTGAATCGTCTTCCCAGGCTAGTTCGCCAGTCTCCTTTTTGAGGGCGATAAAACTGGGAGCCAACGGAGATGGAATGTGGATGTGCCCTTCGTCTACCCCATTACTGGTTTCTACAAATAAGAGGTCTCCTGCCCCAACGGGGGAGCAGGTAGCTAGGTTGTGCGGGAAAACGTCCAGTTCATCCATCATCTCGTAGATCCAGATGATGTCGCCGTCGATGAGGCTGGTTTCTGCCTCATCCTTGTGAGGACCATCGTTTTCTCCATCCAGAAAACCTTCCGTGTCGACGCAAACCACTTGGCAGCGGTTGGAGATATAATATAGTCGATCCCCTTCAATAAAGGGCGTAGAGCAGACACCTTGTTGTGGCCAATCATTGACCCGGCCTGAAGTGAGCTTGGTATGTGTTATCTGCCATAAAAACTGGCCGTCTTCCTCGTTGAAGGCCGCAATCACACCACGATCTCCGGTTAATTTTGGGTTGTAGGTTGCCTGGTTATTGGTTCCAACGAAGACCTTACCGTCATGAACTACCGGCCCGGCGTAAGTTTGAGATCCGAGTTCAGCCACCCACTTGATGCCCTGTCCGGATTCTGCATCCCATTCGGTTGGCAGATCAGTTTCGTCAGAAACCAGATTTCGGTCAGGCGTGAATCCCCACATAGAGGTGGTTTTGTCAATAGGAGGTTGGTGTTGATCTGCCATCGCCTGGAAACCCACCAGGCTGATTACAATCGCCAGTACCGAATGTGCATATATCCTCAGCTTGATTGGGGAATTTCTTTTGAAACGTTGTTTCTGGCACCGTAGCCTTGCTGTACTGTAGATCATCTTATCTACTCTGCTCCCTTTAATACTGTACTGTTTGAATTCTCAACTTTCAAGTTGTCGTAATGAATCTCTGCCGCTGAATAGCCATAAATACCAGGGCTTCCTGTCCGGTTGGGAATCGGGTCACGGACCTCGATATTCCAGTTGCTGGGTTCGGATTCGCTCCGTTTCCAGACTTTCCCCTGAACGATAGCTTGCGCCTCTTCAATCATCACCTTCATCTTCATGGTATACCAGACATCGACTTCCCACTTAAAGTCAATATGTGCAGCCATTCGCAGGTCGGAAGACCACGATCTGACCTGCAGCCTCTGATGGATTCCCTGCAGATCGAGGATATATCGATTAGCTACTAGACCTATGTCAGGTAATCGCCTTTTATTGCGGGTACCTTTGAGGTCAATCTGGATGGTGTATCCATTCATCGTCGGCGGACCGAGAAAGACGACCGATCGATTCAAGCCCCGTTTGGCGGGTGGCTTGACTAAGATCTTGTTGTCTCCATCCTGGCGAACAAAGAATTTCCCGCTGGCGCCGATCCAATGGGTTGGAATCTTTTCGACTGCAACCGTTTCAAAGCCTTCTTCCCACGGCAATGGTGAAATCACCCGAACCCTAGCAGTAGCTTTGCTTTGGCCAACAGCAGCGGAAATTGTTCCGGCATGGCCAGTGGCTTGCGGATTGACAACCAGTTTCCCTTCAGCAATTTCTCCGGCTAACCCGCTACTGGACCAGGTAACTACGTTTCCATGTCCAGATGTTGTCAGTTTAAAGTCCAGTTCCTCACCGGGTTGCATTACCACTTCAGCGGGTATTAACTGTAAGACTGGTGAAGAGAGGTCATCCTGGCCCAGGCAGTAGATGCCCTCCTCTGTGGCAAAGTAGATTCGACCGTCAGCCACGGCAGGTGAACCGTAGATTTCAGCATTTCGTTCTGGTCTGGTTTTGCCATCTTCTTCGACACTCTCTTTGATCGATAGTTGAACTGTACTGACAATTTTGGCGCCACTGGGACCCACCTGCAAAATATGGAAATGTCCATTGACCTCAGTCACATAGATTTTCCCATCAGCCCAAACGGGTGATCCTTTGCCAACTGTACCGATGTTTTGGATCCACAGTTGTCGGCCTGTCGTTGCGTTGATACAGTAAAGGTTGGCCGAATTATCGACCACGTACAACTGATCCTGGGAGAGTGCCGGTGAGCTATAGCCGGCCATACACCCGTCCAATCGCCAGACTTCGTGGGTTCGGGTAATATCGCCACTTCCGCGACCATCAATGCAGACTACACGGCCCATCACAGTATTATCGATATTTTCCTCGCTATGTGAGACATAGATCAAATGTCCGTCAGCAACAACCGACACGTTAAGCCCGCGTTGTTTGCTAAGGGCAAACCCCCAGACCTTTTCGCCAGTCCGTATATCCATAGCGTAAATCGAACCGTCAGCGTTTCCGGCCACCAGCAGTCGTAGACCGTTAATTTCGGTCACAACAGGTACAGAATAGGTAGTATCTTTTGGTGGACCGCCGGGGGTAGAAACCCAGATGGTCTCACCATTGTTCTTATCGAAGGCAAAATAGCGATGCCTTGTTGGAGCCTGACTTCCCCAACTGGTGCTCAGATAGCTAATAATAACCAGGTTGCCATCGACAAACGGTGTGTGCGTTCGTCCACCATAACCTGAGATACGTCCAAACTCCTCGGTCAAGGAGTGCGACCATAATATTTGCCCCTCGGCGTTGAAGCAGTAGAACATGCCTTGAACACCGTGTACATAAATATTACCTGTTTCGGTATCACCAACAGGACTGGCCCAACCAACCCGGTTGAAAGGAATCGTCGTATGGAAGACATTAAACTTATGTTCCCAGAGGAGTTGACCCGTATTGGCATCGAAACAGGTAATTTGCTCTTGTTCGGTAATATCCTTTCCTGTTCGACCGATAGCATAGACTCGACCGCTAAGCACAACCGGGGTAGATCGGCCAACGAAATCGGTGCGCCACAGTTGGTGTTGTCCGTCTTTCGACCAATCGGAAACCAGGCCGGTTTCCAGAGTGGTGCCATTTTGAAAAGGTCCTCGCCAGTGTGGCCAATCGGCACTCGTTGCAAAATTTGTCAGTGCCATCAGCAGACAAGCCGTGTTCCAAATTCTCATAAAGTTCTCCAATTACAAGTGTTACATGATAATTGAATCTCGCAGATCCCAATTTTCCCAATTTGGGATCTGCGAGATTCCTAATTCCTAGTTTCTAATGGCGTAGAGAGCTTCAAAACTACGTATATAGAGAGTCCCATTCGAAATGGCTAGCGAGGAGGCGATTTCCTCTTCGATCTCATTCTGGGCTAGAATTTCAAATTTTCTGCCAGCTTTTACCACCGTGATTACACCATCTCTGGAGGTAAGATAAACCTTCCCATCAGCATAGACTGGCGAGGCGCGGTGGCGATTATTGTGCGTCCGTTCTTGGTAGAACTCCTCTCCGGTTTCAGCATCCATGCAGATTAATACTCCATTCTCACGACATAGGTAAACAAGCCCGTCATGGATCAATGGTGATGGTACATCCGGCGTGTTTTGGTCACGCTTCCAGCGTTGGCCATTTGATTGGTCCGTAACAAAGCCGGTAGCATCAGGACGGAGTCCTAGAACTGGCCCGTTTTTGGCCGACGGTACGACAATTAACCCTGGCACCGCTGCAGGTGAAGCCACAAAGCGAAAAGCCGGATTATAACGATCTTTACGGTTCAATCCACCACATCGCCAAATCTCATCACCATCATTAAGTCGATGTCCGGTAACATAGTCAGCACCATGAACGATCATGAACTCGCGCTTTTCATCTCGATAAAGAATAGGCGAAGCATAGGAGTGCTCACATTCGGAGTGTGCGTCGCTGAGGCGTTCGTGCACCCAAATCTCACTACCTGTTATCTTGTCCAAAGCCACCAACATCCCTGCAGATTTCCTTTCGTCCTTTCGCTTTTGATCAGCCGCTTTATCTAAAAGAGAGACATTGCTGTGGATAAACTGCAGATAGAGTCGATCTCCATCTACAACCGGAGTCGAGGCCATAACGAAAAAGAGGTCAAAACCGCCGTACCATTTTTCCAGGTTGCCTTTCCAGATTTCGTTTCCCTCAAAATCGTAACAACCGATATCACCAGTACTGACATAAGCCCAAACATATTGGCCATCTGTACAGGGGGAAGGGGAAGCGCTGTTCCCTTCGTTCCCTCTAATGTTGTGATTCCCGGTGCCCAGTTTTTGTTGCCATTTGATTTTGCCATCTGTGTTAAGACAGATTAATAGCAGATCGTCGCCATTCTCGGCCACCGAGGTTAGGAAGATCTGGTCTTCCCAGATGATAGGCGTTGACCCGGCACGGCCGGGTAGTTTTGTTCGCCACTGTACATTTTCGGTTCGGCTCCAGTTGGCCACAATTCCCGTTTCATCGCTGATACCATTCCCATATTTCCCCCGCCATGTTTGCCAGTTATCAGCAAATGCCGATAGCGATAGTATCATCAGAAGCAAAATTTTCAAATGTTTCATGCTGCAAATTCCTCTTTAATTTAGGGGGTTGTGTTCCAGATTGAATTCATCTATATAGACGCACGATTGTTCGGACAAGATCACAGATTTAACCTTCTGTAACCCATTCTATTTTGCCGATCAGGCCAGGTCGGCAAGACAAAGGTAGTTGGTCGGCAACAACCAGATTGCTATGTAGGAATAGTTAGTAGGGGATTAATTTGTATAAGCAAGACGGCCAACTATACTTTATTATACTACATCACTTACTTTTTTGTCATTCCCGACGCCTCCAATTACATCGGTTGTGGCAATCTTATGGCGTGTCTTCCAGGAAGTGCTCGCTCTCAGATCATTGCCGAAAGTAATCTCATGTAAGTTTTAACCGGAAATTACTGAGTTATACTGCTAAATTAGCACTGGACATGGATTTTTGTTGGAAAACAAGCAATCTTCGGTTATAATGTAGATTGATGGCAGTTCGCTCACAAAAAGGAGATTGACCCGTGGCTACGCGTATCAGCACACTACTACCGACCAAAGACTTAGGCCGGAGCATGCGTCTTGCAGCTAATCATACGACCAACCGAAATGCCAACAAACCGCTTGGACAGCAAAACTTAACCAGAGATGTAGCCGAATCTGGAAAACGACGTGGGAAAAAGATTGCTACCAAGAAGCTTGATGTTGCCCGTATCCAGCGGAGGCGACAAATTCAGACTGTGCATCAAACTCGAAAAGTAGATACTTTGCGACAAATTAGCCGGGACGCCCGTGGTCAACTCCGTGGAGGTGGCTTGCTAATCGACAATATTGCCTGACGAAGTCCATTTTATCAGAAAGTAAACTGTAATTTTTGCGATTTAAGTAGATTCGCACCAATCGAGGAGCTTATGGCTGAAGAGATAGCAAATGAGGATCTGGGAAACGACCCCCAAATAGATGCAGATTTTGAAGACGACGAAGAAATCATTGAAGAATTAACAGATCTACTGGATACTAGTAGCAGTCTCGAATTTCTTGATAGTGACAACACCAGCCTTTATCTTGCTTTCAAAGCCTACCACCAAGAACAAAACTTCGAAGCCGCCGTTACCCACTTTCAACAAGCGCTTGAGTACGCTCTGACTAACAACCAGGTTAGCCGGGTAGACGGAACAGGATCAATCCAAGTTTCCGAACCTCACGACACACAAGCTAAATCCAAGTATTGGTTAGCGGAGTCGTACTTGAAGCTAGGTGAAAATGATCAAGCGATCGAGTTGTTTCAAGACTTAATCGAGAATCACCAACTACATTATCTATCCTTGGCGGCTCAGCGTCGGCTGCAACCTACTCTCTGCTGAAATACCCAATAACGATTAGGTATAACCCTTGACTCTCAAGTGGGAAAAATATAGACGGTGAAAATTATAGATCTACGGAGTGATACGGTCACCAAACCGACGCTTGAAATGCGACAGGCCATGTTAGAAGCAGAGGTTGGTGACGACTGCCACGGTGAAGATCCGACCGTCAAACAGTTGCAGAATTTGGCTGCTGAAAAGATGGGCAAAGAGGCTGCTCTGTATGTTTCCAGCGGGACGATGGCCAACAATGTCGCTTTAATGACCCATACGCAAGTTGGCGAAACAGCGATCGTGGATGCAGAAGCCCATATCTACTACTACGAATCCGCGGCCATCTCGTCGCTGGCGGGCGTTATGCCAATCATCGTCGATCATCCGACTGGTTGTCCAGACCCGGATCAAATCTCCTACTACCTCCAACGAGATCCCACTCGTTTTCCGTTAACCAGTCTTATCTGCTTGGAAAGTACGCACAATCGGCGGGGCGGTCGTCCTATCGCACTGGATCGTATAGCCTCAATTTACCAATTTGCACAGGCGCACCGGACAGCCGTCCACTTGGATGGGGCTCGGATCTTTAATGCGGCTCATGCCTTGGGCGTTTCCGCGTGGGAGATTGCCCAGTATACCGATTCAGTTTCATTTTGCTTATCCAAAGGGCTAGCAGCTCCCGTTGGTTCTCTGTTGGTTGGAACTACCGAGTTCATTCAACAGGCCGTTCGAATTCGACGACGGCTGGGAGGTGGGATGAGACAAGCAGGTGTGATTGCGGCAGCGGGCATTGTGGCCCTAACTGAAATGGTGAATCGACTGCAGGAAGATCACCAACATGCGCAAATAATCGCCGAAGGATTAGCGGAAATAGAAGCATTGGAATTAGAACCCGGTGATTTTCCAACCAATATGGTTGTTTTTAACACTCGGAATCTTGGTATTTCTGCACCGGATTTTGCCAAACAAGCGGCTGCAAAAAGGGTTAGAATCAGCTATTTTGATCCACAACGAGTACGGATTGTTACTAATAATGATGCTGACCGGGAAGATGTTTTATATGCTGCAGATGTTTTAGTCCGTTTAGCGAAAAGTATGCAAAATTAAACTATGGCTCTACCGAAAAAACACCTCGATAAAATCAGGACTGGTTGAAGACGAAAGATCGGCTGAGTTTACGCAAGAAATGACGAGACGTATGTCAACCCGTACCGAAGACCAGATTTCAGGATGGAGCCACTGTTGCTTCCTAACCGCCTCCGCTACGCGCGACTAAACGTAAAGGGTTAGTCCAACCCGTACCCAGTCTTGAAACGGCACATCTGATCAGTTCGTTTATAAGCACTTTAGCTTCTTGATGTAACCGCTCTCTTGTGTCTCGTAGAGGGTACGTTTTTAGATTTTCTCCGCTTTCGCAGACCTTTTTTAAGACCTTGGCTTTTAAACTCACCTTTCAAACAGGTCTAAATCTTCTCCATCGTATTCTATTGCCAGCCTATCTGCCGTGACAAGTAAAATCTCCGCCTTAATCAATCTGCCAGATACCTTCTACTCACGATCTTACGCCAGAAAACTAAGCTCAAACAACTCTTGCCATTTATCGATTTCAACTCACCAACCGGGTCTTCCCTGTTAGATAGTTGAAGTTTGTCATTTCAAAAGTTATGTGGCAAAAGCGAGTTCAAGGGCTAGCTACGTGGCTAGCAATTCAGATTTTAAATAAATATCTTCGTATTATTAGCAGAAAGAGAGCCTGAAATGAAGCATCTATCGCCTGTTAAAGCACTGACCTTCGATTTATTCGGTACCATACTAGATTTAGGTGGAAGTTTGACCCCAACTATTGAATCGGCCCTAGAACCTTACCCTATTTCTGCCACTACTTTTTGGGAGCAGTGGCGTGCTAGGCAACGGATTGAGCAGTACCAGGATACGATTTTGTCACTCGGGCACAGCGGATACCTAACCACTGTCCGACAGTCATTGACCTATACACTCCGCCGAAATAATATTCAGCCCATTGATGATCTGATAGACGACCTGATGTCAGCTTGGCAATCGTTGTCACCGTTCCCGGAGGTTTTACCTGCCCTGAAGAAGTTGGCAAATCGATATCGACTGGTCGTACTCTCCAATGGCGATCCTGAGTTTTTAGACCATCTAGTTCAAAATCGACTGATGCGACAATACACAAGGGCTACGCTCTCTTCAGACGAAAATCTGTTTGACAGTATATTTTCAGTAGAGACAGTTGGTGCATTTAAGCCTCATACCGGTGTATACCTCCGCGCTGCTGCTTCGCTGGGGCTGGAAGTCAACCAATGCTTGATGGTTTCAGCTAATTCGTTTGATGTAATGGGAGCAAGAGTCTGTGGGATGAGGGCTATCTTTGTTAATCGCTATCAACTCCCATATGAAGATTCAGACTACCAACCCGATGCAATCGTTAGTGACTTTACGCAATTGGCGGAATATTTACTATCTTGAAATCATCGGCGATGAGACAGTTTTTCGCCTGCTTGCTACTCATACTGATAGTGTCTCCAAGCTGTTTTGCAACTGAGTTCCCTAAGCAAAATAGGATTCTTGTTGACCAGGCAGGTCAGGACGACGACTCCAACACAGGAGAACAGGTCGATTACGACCATCCATCCAATATCCTGAAATTTGCCGACTATCTCTACCGGACCGGCGACTATCGACGTGCTATTGCTGAATATCATCGTTACTTGTCACTGGAGAATTCGCCCAATCGGGTACCGGTTCTTGAGGTGAAAGTATCCAGGCACAATTACTGGCTCAAAATCGGAGATTGCCACCGACAAATGGGAGAGGTGGAGAGTGCTATCTCCGCCTTCCAAGAGGTGGTAAAAAAAGGGAATACGCTGGCAGAAAAAGCTCGATATCAGATTGGGACAACCTACTTTTTAGCCGCTGACCATCAAAGGTCGATAGCAGCCTTCTCAGAGTTAGCCGGTTCGACCTGGACCGATTCTCTCCGGCAGGAAAAGGCCAAACTGTGGATCGGTATCAACCAACTCTTTTTGCATCAATGGGATCAGGCGGAAGACCTGTTTACGGCCCTGTCGAAGGTAGAAGATATCCAGCCTAGTTATTACCGAACCCTGGCCAAACAGGGGAGAGAAATGCCACGGAAGCGACCGATCCTGGCAGCAGCATTATCAGCAGGGGCACCGGGAGCAGGCCGCATCTATGTGGGACGTCCTGCCGATTTTTTGACCACCTTACCAGCGGTGATATTGACCGGTTGGCTAGCTTACGACGGATTTCGACAGAGTGGTGTTCGATCTGTCAAGGGCTGGACCTTTGGCACCATCAGCGGGATTTTCTACCTGTCTAATGTCTACGGCTCAGCAATTACCGCTCAGATCCATAACCGTCAAACCGTAGACCAATTTCTACAACAAATTGTGCTACCTGAGTAGCAGGTGTATCCACTTTGACTGTGAACCATCTGTTTATACGGACAAAGTATACAAATCTAACAACAATTACCAGAACTTTTATCTGTTTTTTTGAGATCTACCTTTTTGTGGGTGGAAGATCCAACCCTTTTTTAAGCTCCACAGTGCGTTTGAACTAGGCCGGATATCCACTATTTGGCAGTTAGAAACGGTCTGATACTAATTCTGGATCTAGGTACGGCTAAACATTGTATAAGATTGGTAAGTTAACAGGAAAGGGTTTGAACCGAAAAACAATCTGATCTGATGAGGTAACGATGCGTCTTCTAAGCCGGAGACCAAAAGGGAGCACCCAACGCTTAGCACCGTTGTTAAAAGAGAGCGACGATCTCAAAGCCTATCAACGGATACAGTTGGTGTCTCTTCAAGCAAAGTACGGCTATCCTCCACCGACTATCGCCAGACAAGGGTAAAAACCATCCTATCTCAAGATCTTAAACCAGGAAAAAGGCCCTATTTGCCCAGAAGAAAGGTGGACGGCAGGAAGAAGATCTGTCCATGGAACCAGAGAAATAATTTCTTTCTCCAGATCTGGAGAAAGCCAAAGCCAGTCCGACAGTCCGACAGTCCGACAGTCCGACAGTAGCTGAGATGCTTGACCGACATAATTAGCGGAAAGCCAGTCCAGGTCCGCTTTCTCAATGTAGAGGAAGAAGTCCAACAGGCATTAAAAAAAGAGGTAGTGCTAAATCATAGCTGATTTCCTGTCCGAATTATATTCTCCGATCAACTACTTAATGACTTCAAAATGATGTTCTCATTTCTTGGAAACAGAACATGTCTTTCTGACAAATCTTCCTACATCTTGGTCGAATCATATTGTTAAAGCCTTCAATCTAACTGGTTTCACCCATCCCTTTTTGGCCAATTCTATGTTTCTCCTTTGGCTAACACTCATAACAATACCAAGGGTCACTTCCAGATCAATAAATACTGTCTTTAGATGGTATTTCTACTAACAAAGTAGTTGGTTGATACTGGGTCTCTTTTTCCTAAATGCCAACCAACTAATTGCTGACTCCTTCTACAGATTGCAAACCCAAGCCAAGCTTTGTTAGCTTTGGAATCAACGAAAGACCATCTTTCATCCAACGCTAAAATATCTTCCGGCCTGGGATCTATTAGGACTTGATCTACAGAAAGACCCTCCAATTGTTTTTTATCCAGTTGATAACTGTTTGCGGAGCAAGACCATAGATTCTTGGCCAGCCGGTCAAAGAAGCTGTTCCTAGGTAGGTTTTGAGAATCGGTTCTGTTTTCTCTTCCGTGTAACGAGAAAAGCCTAGTGTCATGTCAACTATCCAATGTTGGATAAAATCTTTTGAGTTTTATCCGTGCATCTTTGGTAGTGAATTGCCAATTGACTTTGGCATTCTTAGTCTTTCTGGCTTTCTGCCAAGCGAGCACCTCTTTT
>JASMLX010000073.1 GCA_030748495.1 Candidatus Poribacteria bacterium
TCCACTATCCGTGACGCCGACTTTGCCTTTGAAGCCAGTAACCTGGCCCGCACGCAAATACTGACCCAGTCAGGCACGGCTATGCTGGCTCAAGCCAAACAAATATCACAGAACATACTGTCTCTACTGAAATAGAATTTAATAGCGATAAGCCAAAGATAGCAACCCCCAACTGACCACAACAGGTGTTGATGCTCAGTCAGTGAATCTGCCAGGCACTGACTACAAAAGGGCGGATCACCCAGGTCGGTGGGGGTTGTTTTTTAATGCGGGGAAAAAATGACTGACTAACTTTAGGTGCTATCGGTCATCTATTAGCTGAGATGCGTTCTCGCTCGGTACTGCAACGCCTGCGAGCAGTGTTTGTGTCTGATTGATAGTGGTAATTACTCCACATCAGCAACACATCGGAACCCCCATTCGTTGCTTACCTTAGACGCTCCATACCCTAAGCGGGCCGATACCCGCAGATAGCCAAAAGAGTAGTCATCACCATTCTTGGACCAATCACCACCCCGCAACACCCGTTCTGAACCTACGTACGGCCCTGGTGGGTTCTTAGACGGTAGTAAGTATGGCAAAGTCAAATGGGAACTACTATAGTAGTTCTTACCATACCGATCCGCACACCACTCCATAACATTTCCTGTCATATCATAGAGCCCATAGCCATTAGCCTCGAAACTGCCTACTGGTGCTGTGTATTCGTAGCCATCATCTACTGCTCTATCAGCCCAACTGAAATTATTAGGAGCATTCTTATCCGCAAAGTTACACTGACTTCCATCCATCTTTTCATCTCCCCAAGGATAGCGTTTTCCTATTAATCCACCTCGTGCCGCATACTCCCACTCCGCTTCCGTTGGAAGTCTTTTGCCCGCCCACTTTGCGTAGGCTCTCGCATCACCCCAATTGACAAACACCATCGGATACTCGTCACCCGGTGAATACTCAGCGACTCTGTCCCAAGTTTTCCGGTAATCAGGTCTTGCACGTGCAACTACCCATTGGTACCCACTCCGATTGACAAATTCTCTGAACTGACCCACCGTCACTTCCTTCACATCGATGTAAAATGCGTCCAGTTCCACTGTATGTACTGGCAGTTCCCTGCCATCATCTCTTCCTTCATTAAAGTGATCCCCCATCCTAAAGGAGCCAGCCGGGATTAAAGCCATCTGAGAGCGACCTTTCTCCCAAATGATCTTCTTAGTAGTAACACTCCCAACCACCACTTCTTTTTTTTCATCATTAACAACAGCCTTAGGGGTATCCTTGATTTTACACCCAATCCACCCAACCAATACTAACGGCACTAATAACATCCAACTAAACAGTCGCACCATAACTTCTCCAATCGGTTTTTGTAATCATAGTCTACTCCCCCTCCTCGAGAAGCCCAGCTATTACCAACTGCCCATCCTGATCAGCTTCTGCCGGCTCGATTTTTTTGGCTTCCAGTACGTCCTCCTTACATTAGAGCATCAATGTTACGCAGAATACAGATAGTGTGCTTGCGAGCTTGCTCTATAGCGTGTCTCCTACGACACAAAGTATGAAAAAGCACTGAATCATCAGTATGGTGCCACTCGTCAGACTCCAATCGAGCCTTGAGAATGTGATTGGTTATAGAACCAAAACGTTCTTGCTCCCATTGCACATGTGGGCTAACCCCTGACTCAGACTTGAGCTTCTCCACCCTCTCCCGCTCTATTTTCCGCTAATCTTGTAATTGGTACCAAAATTAATCTTTTTTTGTGACACTGGCAACCCACAACAGACTACAAAGGTGCTTTTTTGCCCGATAGATCGTTTTTAGACTTGGCCATCATTGAGTTTTCCAACAAACCATCTTGCAACCCCAAAAATCATCAGGCATTGATGTCAGTATTAGTATCAGCAAGTGTGGGGATTTCTTTTGGGTTGGGACCGTATTTATTGTTGCCATCGTCACTATCTTTTAGAAGCCAAATCAGTAGCGGGATCCAGCCAATAACTAGGACTAAAATCAAGAACTGCCACCAACCACTGCGACCTGTGTCGTGCAGTCGTCGTGTGGCAACAGCAGACACAGGAATCGCTACAGCCAAGCCGTAAAGGTCACTTATGCTATAGATATCTTGGATACCGGTGACTGCCTCGATAATCATAAGGATGGCCATGACAGTGGTATTAATTAACATGAACACCCAATATTCTTTCCTTCTTGCTCGTCCTTTGAACACTGCATACTTTTTTAAAACTTGTAGGTACCAACCCATATCCCCCATCTTAGTGTCCTGGTCCTGTCTGCTAGCAAGGTCGTTCTGGTTTTCTAATTCGTCCTGTTTTATGAAACCATCAAATACTCTCGTCTCAAATTTGGCCCGTGGGATAGACATCTCACCTGACTTCACCTGCTGATAGCGGTTAGGGCTTTCCTGTTGAATCACTAGAGCCTCACTAACATATATAGGCGACACTTTCAGAGTTGTAAAGCCGCAATATTGCGGCTTTGATACCCACCCGAACCGATAGTTTGAGCCTCTGCTACTACGACAGCCTTTTGGCCTGTTGTCAAATGCCGTACTTTCGGCCGATGCAGGTGGAGATCCAAGACATGGCTCAACGGATCGTGACCTTCAAACTCGGTGTATTCAGGCCTCACACCAGACGACTCACAGGCTTGATACCGACTCCTACCGTCTAAGATCTTACCTTCATGGAGCAGAATAGGCACCCTCAGCCCATTACTCGTTATGTCCTTGGACAACTCACTTAGTTCTTCATCCGACATCATCGGGAAAATGTTTGCTATTGGATGGAATTCCACCGTTAAATACCTCCTAATTTAATCAGTGAGGGTGTGCCTTTGGGACTCCTAAACCTTTTCGGCCTGTCCATCTTACCCCCTTGGTTGTCACTTGAAACGTTTCAAGTGACAACCAAGGGGCATAATGCCCTTGCTATCACCGAGACAGGACACCGGTGTCCACTCTGCTCTCACTGTTAACGTTTGCAGTGAGAAACCCTTACCACCACTGAGCCACACGTTCTATTGTGACTCTTGCTATCACTGAGGTACACGTTCTGTGTATGGATAGCCATCATCATCAAGGCAAGACTGATAATAGGTTCTGATTTCGTTGTGTAAGGGGCTACCAAAAACGGACAGAACTATGCGCAACGACTTACCTTCGTCAATGTACTTTCTCACATATCGCTGACGCCATAACCGAATGGCTGTCATCGAAGTCGGCAGTTTTACCTTCGCCCTTTTCACATACACCTGTAATTCTTACCTCCTCACCTTTACCATCTGAATGACTTGTGATATGATGGATAAATCATTGTCCATGTGACTCCTCGAGATAGTGATAGATAGTGACCTCATTTCATTTCTCACGAAGTGGAATGAGGTTTTTTATTAGTCGTGTAGGCTTCACTGTTTAGCCTTGACGTGTGTATCAAAAAAAGGACCCTTTTTCTTGCACACTAAGTTAATTGAAATTAACCGCCCCAAACTGGCTAAACCCATAGCCAAAAACTGTTTTAATAAAACAGGTGTGATATTGACCACATATTGATGAGTTAGCTGAAACAGACCCACTAAGTAACCAAGACGGTGCTGGAGTGGATCAGGCTATGGTCTACCTGTTCCGTGTAGACCATCAAGCCAAGGAATTGGTAGAAACTGGCCGTACCTATACCGATCCACAAGGTGGGTTTGAGATGCTGACGCCAGCGGGTCTAAAAGTGCAGATATTTGTGGATCCTAAAGACGCTAAGAATATGCCCGCGGAATTGAAGGAAAAGGTTAAGGAAGACGAGCAGAATAAGGGGAATGTACTGTAGAGGACTATCCAGTTAGAATCAGCTTTGAAGCAACTAACGGTTGATTAAATATCTACTACGGTGAGTGTAAAGACAAAAAAGAAGGCGGATCAGAGGCGTTGACCCACCTTACAGAAGGAAGTTTTGAAGATACTATAATTGTCGTTAAGTTTGATTACGACTTTAATTCCAGCAACAAAAAGGCGAGTGTTTTTGCTCGCCTTGATTGCTCTTCATCAACTTCTTGTGCAAGGTTTAATGTCTCAAAACATTTCCTCTATCCTGTATTTTAGAATAATCGCTATTTTTATGCAATGACTTTGGTCGCTTACTTCAAGATCACCATCTTACGGGTCTGACTGTAATCCCCCGCCTGAGACTTCAGGCGCGCTTGCAAGCGGTAGAAGTAGACGCCACTGGACACCGACTCACTAGAAGTGTTGCGTCCATCCTAGTAGATAGCCTCGGCGGCGGTGTTGTAGTAGCCGGCTGCTTGCCAACCCAGTTCCAGTTTCCTGACCAGACGCCCTTGACCATCACAGATTTGCAAGTTGACTTCTGCTTCTTGCTTCAGTTGTTTGATCCGGTCGATCAGCAGTGGTGATGCCACCATCACTCTGCTGCCGGTAACGAATGAGTTACAGCTGCAGCGGACCTTCATCAGTGATGGTTTGCGGGTGAATGATGCTGTCGTCCAACAATTAATTCCCCTCATCTGTTTCATTAAAAGTGAGACGGACGATACCATCCGGATAGTTTCCATCAGAACGGCCATTCTTTTAATGCTCGTCGTGTTTCATCGACGAGTTGTGATGCGTGATTTTCGGTCATGGGAAAAGAAGGCGCTCCTCCCTGCCGAATCACGATCCCATTGTTCAGCAGCCATAAGTATAGCCAACGGTGTTTGTCGCTATCGTCAAGGACTGC
Organism: Candidatus Poribacteria bacterium; assembly: GCA_030748495.1. GTDB lineage: Bacteria > Poribacteria > WGA-4E > WGA-4E > UBA9662. The sequence continues at coordinate 4,741 of JASMLX010000073.1, forward strand.
TTGTCGGTAATTTTCTGGGAGTTGTTCGAGAAAGTAAATTCGGAAAATCGATCCGGCCACAGCCACTGATGCCACGACTCCTGCATTATCAAACGCCTCTTTCAAAGCCTTACAAAGATTGGCCGTGAAGTCATTCAGTTGAGCGTAGGCAGTTTCGCCCATCTCTCTTAGTGTCGTCAGGCCTGCGACCATTGCGATTGGGTTACCGTTATAAGTACCTGACTGTGGGATGCCAGGTGTGCCTTTTGTAGGATCGTAAATGGACATAATGTCTTCTCGTCCACCGAAGGCACCACCAGCCGTACCTCCCGCCACGACTTTGGCTAGACAAGTAAGATCAGGGTTGATGCCAAATACACTTTGTGTACCGCCAGAAGACATTCTAAAAGAAACAATTTCGTCAAAAATCAGTACGATACCCAGCTCACGCGTTACATCTCGAAGTGATTGGATAAACTCAGGATGAGGCAATGTTAAACCCGAAGCCGTGGATAGCGGATCTATTATGATGGCTGCAAGGTTATCAGCGTTCTTACGGATGATGGCCTCAGATGCTGCGGCATCGTTGAATGGCAGAACGACAACTGACTCAGCCGTTCCAGGAGCCAACCCCTTTGAAGAATCCACGGAATGTGGTTCACTTTCTGGACCAAGTGCATTCGAAAGTGGCGGAAGATAACTGATCATAGCAGGGTCATCGATACCGTGATAAGCTCCTTCGAATTTGGCGATTCTTGTTTTTCCTGTAAATGCACGTGCCACGCGCAGAACGTTCATCACTGCCTCAGTTCCCGAACTGCAAAATCGGACTCGTTCCATTGATGGGACACGTTCTTTTAGTAACTCGGCGAGTTCGATTTCCATTTCTGTTGGACCAAAAAACGCGGTGCCGTGGCCAATACGATTTTGAAGTGCATCTACAACCTTCGGATGGCCATGTCCCAGAATCAGCGCGGTTGCATTGTTGACAAAATCCAATCTTGTGTTGCCATCGACATCGGTGGTGTGTACACCTTCGCCTCTTCTAATGTAAACAGGAAAAGGGTTGAAGAAAACGCCGGTTCTTGTGTTGCCGCCAGGAAGGGATGATTGGGCGCGTGTGAAGAGACGAAACGAAGTGACGTTTTGATTGTGGTATGTTGAAAGAAGTTGGTCAACGGATGTCGGCATGTTTTTCTCCAATACTAACCGGAGCATAATATAGATTTCATTTTTAGATTTCGCTATTATAGATCCATACAAATGTTCGTGGAATGTGTCCCATATTACTGTTATGTTACAAGCATTCTTTCTGTTAAAACAGATATTTTCACAGTTGCAGAAGTTTGAAATATCTGATAATGTGGGTCAATTCCTAAAAAAGAAAGTATCGCAACTAATGCCGACCATCAATAGTGGTCAGCAGTACCGACCGATGGGCAGACCAAATATATCTGGTATCCCGGATACGGGTGAGGAACACTACTTCGACCTGGTCAACGATCCCAACGAAATGACCAATTTAGCCTCAGAACCGTTTGGCCAAGATCAGATAGAATGTTGACGGTCAATTCTGATCAACCAACTCCGAAACCGACCGGAAAGTTTTAACGACGGATATCAGTCGCAGGTTTTGGGCCAGCCAACCTGAGCCGAAACGAAGAGCCTATTTATCATGACTAGAGCCAATTGCCGTCTTGATCTTTGCGAACCATCAAGTTTTCGTCGTAACCGGAGTAGGCACTCGGTTGCTCTAAACTAATGCCGAGTAAGGTTCTCAGCTCTGGTGTGTTGGCATTGGGAAATCGGCTGGTAGCTGGTTCTGGCATCCAAGATTCAAAACGTTTCATCCAATAATGACCGTAGGTGGGAAAAATAGCACGTCGGGGTTGATCGGAAAAATTACCACCGCCCCTATGCCACAAAGCACAGTCGAAAATCACCGCACTACCGGCCGAAACCATTAGGCACACTTGATCGGGTAACTGATCACTGTTTGGGGCGGGAAGTTGACCAAAACGGTGTGATTTGGGTACCAGATACAAGGGGCCGTTATTTGGCTTTAAATCGTCCAGATAGATGCCGACATTGAGCATCAATGGCCGATCACAATAAAACAGAAAGTCGGCGTGCCACGTCTGGTCGACTTGACCCGATTGCCGATTAATGCCGTCGAATTGGAGTAGTTGAGGCGGAGAATTAAGAATAGAGGCGATGGCCGAATACAACACTGGATGGCTGGCCACCTGCAAAAAAGAATCGTCCAAATCGAGCAGATTGCGGTAGCGGTCTAAACGATCGAAGGCGTAACGCATCTGCTCCAACAGGTCATGGTTCAACAGATTATCAATAAGGTGATACCCGTTTTGCTCAAAGGCTTGGAGTTGGTCTGGGCTTAACATACTCACCTATGACCCGCTTGCTTCGAAGCCCTCAGCCAAAAAGGCACGGGAAGTCGAAGCACTTTCTCTGATCTTGGCGATGGTCTGATATTCATCCGAATTTTTCCACCTTTCATATGCTTGCTGGCCAGGAAATTCGATGATGACCAGCCGGCCTTGCGGTTGCCAACCTTCAGCCCCACCGGTGACTTTACCGGCTCGCACTAGATAGTGACCACCATATTTGGTAACGGTGACCGGCACCTGTTCGATGTATTTTTGATAAGTTTCTGGGTCGTGAACGGTGATGTCGGCCACGATATAAACTTTCATATTTTCTCTTCTCTGTTTAGTTTGTTTTATTGATTTGGTTTGATTACCACTGGTCGGTCAAGGTTTGCAACCAGTCGATACGGGCGGTGTTTTGATCTTTCTAGCCAAGATTACCATAGACTAAGACCTGTCTGCTATAAAACACTAGACAGCCAAAAACGCTTTAAACACCACCTGAAAGCTTTCCCATCAGTTGCGGCATTTCGGTAGCCTTCGCCCAATCCTGTTCGATGTTTTCAAGGGCTATCCATCCGACGGCATCGTATCAGCCTTACCAACATAAATCTTGAGAATTTGAACGGCTGACGACTGGCGGATTCTTTCCACGCGACCGATACGCTCTCAACGCTTTAGTCTTGTCGTCCCAATAAGCAGCACAGTCTGCTGTCACATAACTACCGGCCATCACCATCACCATCACCAGCCCCAGTTGCAGTTGCCGTACTAGCCGGCTCTGCACATCATAGATGCTAACAGTCACTACCGTGTCCTGACTCAACTCAAGGGGTATCCAGATCTCAGGGTTAAATGGATTGGGATAATTAGCTAGTAATTAGGTTTGTGTAGGCAATCTTTACCACATTGCTACTCACATATCCTATATAGCTTGGATGTAGTTCTAATGAAAAGACTTCCTGCCGCTATGGCTGGTGTGGCCATGCACAATTCATCCAACTTGTTAACGTGGAGCAGTTCATTTTTTCTACCCGCCCTGAAGACGAAGCAATCCCCATCTTCACTTAGGCAGAATATCTTATCGTTATAAGCCCAAGGCGATGAGGTGAAGGGAGTTCGCTGACGTTCCCTTACTCGTATCTTGCCGTAGACCTCCTCGCCATTCTTAGCATCGAAGCAGGATAGAAAGCCAAAATCGTAGAGTACATAGAGTAGATCCTTATAGACCAGAGTAGAAGGATTGTAGGGCGCAGCCTTGGGTTGCATCCAGGCAATGGAGTTGTCGATTGGACTCCTTTTTTTTGGTTTGATCGACCCTTTGCTTCCCGGACGAATGGCATAGATCGGCTTATGTTCATCTCCAACATAACCAGAGGTGACATAGAGTAATCCATGGGCAGAATAGGGGGTTGCAATGGTAATCGACGACATATCGGCTTCTAATTCCCACAGGAGATCGCCATCAAGTCCGTAAGAGCGAGTCTTGCCGCTGCCCGGAGTAATAATCTCGATCCTCAGTTGATTTTGCCAGACAAAAGGGGTCGACCAATTGCTCTTCTCATCCCTACCCTTGCGCCATAAGGTTTGTCCTGTCTTTTTGTCCATAGCCTCGATAAAGGAATTCTGTTCATTATCATTAATAATGATAATAGAGTTCCCATGCAAGACGGGTGAGGCTGCACTGCCCCAATTATATCGAGTCTGGTATGCTTTCATCTTTCTCTTCCATTTCAAATTACCATCATAGTCATGGGCAAATAACCCTTGGTCAGCAAAGTAAGTATAGACAAATTCTCCATCTGTCACTTGAGTTTCTGGAGCGTGATTGTTCTTAATATGCCTGGGTGTTGTTGGTTTGCCAGCATCGGCCTCCACTTGCCAGAGGATTTTCCCACTTTCAAAGTTGAAGCAGTAAATCATCCATTGATGCCGGTTGAGCGAGGGATTCTTTTCCTCACCTCCGAAATAAAGCCCCTTTTTGATCCTCTTTTCCTCGCCTGCACTGACGGCCGAACTGAGAAATATCTTATCTTCCCAGACGATTGGTGAGGACCAACCCCGGCCAGGAACTGAGACACACCACTTCACATTTTCCGTAGTGCTCCAGGTAAACGGAAGGCCTTTACCTTCAGCCACTCCACGCGAGCCCGGTCCGCGAAATTGTGGCCAGTTAAGAGTCTCTTTGGCCCACATATCACTGATCATCGTAAGTAACATCGCTAAAACAAGCATGTAACGTAACATCGTTTTCCCCTATAAATCAGCCTATCCATCATATCTCATCACTTTTATTACTTCGGGTGCCGATAGGTACATCGGACATCTTCAGATCATTTCTTCTTTCTCTATTGAAATATTTGTTACCCTTCACTTTCTCGGTTGGAGGCAGTACTTCAGTCAGCATACTTCTACCCCCAGAGTCAACATATACCAGCCGACCACCCAATACCATATCTGCAAACTGATCTCTCGTTTCCATAATGGCATCGCACCCTAGGTTAAACGCTCGTCCGGGAAGCGATTATACTTCATCGGTGGCACATCTCCATCATAACGAGGAATCACCGCCGAAATTTCCGCTAGTGCTGACTCCGGCCAGTGCCCATGCCTCTCATGGAACTGCTTATGAATCCAACTTTGTGTGCTTGGCTGAAGACCGTCAAACAGCGGATGATACCAGATAGTAATAACCGTGCGGCGTTCATTAGATCGGTTCTCATGCGTAGCATGAAACATGCGGGCGTCTCCAATGACAACATCTCCAGCACACATCGGTACGTCCTTTTCTCCCGCGAAATTCAGGAACCGTGGATCGTCCGGGTTTTCCATATCGTTAATCTCAGGGGTATGTGCCTCGCCCATTTGGTGCAGTATATGCCGTTTTCGGTGGGTGCCTGGCAATACCCGTAAGCATCCGTTTTCACCACTAGTATCCTTCATGTAATACATCAAGAAAATCATGGGGGAAATGTGACTATAGGATCTTGGATCATCCCACATCAGACAATCCTGGTGCCAATACAGACGGGGGCCAGCCGGCGGCTTACTAATTATCACCGCTTTCCAGAAAGCACTTCCACTAAGCCCCATTTGGCCCAGCGCTTGCAAAACAACCGGATTGCCTATTATACCGGAGAGTTCCGGATAGTGTTCTGCGGCCAGCATTAGGCCAGGAGACCGGTTTTTCTTCGATTGTGAAGGGACTTGGGCCGCAATGGCATTATTCACACTGGCCCGTGTCCGGCTAAGAAGCTCATCGTTAGCCACCCCCTTCAAGATGAAGTAACCCTCGTCTTGTAATTGTTTGCGTCTGGCGGATACAACTGGTATCGCGGCCGCATCAGTAATCATTTCCATACCTCTCTTTGCTTTTGTATATGGGGCACGCAACCCTATGAACAATTATGATTTGGGCTGTTGTGCCTGCTCTTTGCCGGTCTGGCTCCAATCAAAGTCACCATCGTGATTGTACAGGACAATAGTACTCTCCCCCTGATCTTCGTTACCAACGGTGGCAACCACGGTACCACCCTTATTATTAATAGCTAGGAATCCACCATCGTTACCGACGATCAAGACTGTACCAAGTACAATGTCCTTGCTAACTTATACCGACCATCCCCATTTCGGGCATGGCAACGATTCCTCTAACAGATACGGCGAGAATAGGAGATGAATACGTCTGACATAATGACATGTAACTGAATAATGGTATTGGCCAGCCTCATTATAGGCCAGTCCACATCAACATTCAAATCAGGCCATAATGACCGACAATAGTAGCACACTCAGTTTGGGTTGGGTAGTTGGTAGGCCAAAAGGCAGGAGAAACCAATTCAGTTTTGAGCAGTAAAATCAGTGACTACTCCAGGATTTCCATCTTGCGGGTCTGACTGTAATCCTCGGATTAGCCGCCTGTTGCGAGTCGAAACCATGATTGCCAAGGCAGACAACACATCCATGGTGGCGAAAGTATTGGTGGCTTGACCACTGACGGGACTAACACTGTTGAAATGCATTAACGCCAGTGCCAGTGCGGATAAACAGACCATGATCATGCGCTCCTCCTCTTTCTTCCGTTACTTCTTTGACCGTATCGAGGGCAATCAGACCATGGACGAGGCTTTCGGGCGGACACAGCAGCAAATATCGAGCTCAGAACCCGCAGATAGGATGTCAGCGGCAACGCGGTATCTAATGAACTGCTGGACCTGCGGGCCCTGGGTCAACGTTGTATCCTAGCTGATATCTCCAGCCTTTGCCTCAACTAGCGTCCAAAACCATCAGTCAGGGAGAGAGTCCGACTTTGGAGGTGGAACTGGTGGGCAGTAACCTGGACCAAGTGTTGGTAGAGATTGCGCCACCCAGTTTTGATGCGAGTATTGTCAACCTAAATACCAGCTAAAATATGATGGGTTTAATCAAGTGGGAGAGTATCAATTAATCTTCCAGGCCAGTAATTTGGACGGCTTTACCACACTGATGCAGAGCAGGGCGACAGTGACAGAAGCCACTATCAAACCGGCTACCAATCTGACGGGCGGTGTTAACGGTGACGGCGCAGTCAATTAAGGTTTGGTACAAATGAAGCCACTCAGGTCTCGTTCCCAACTGTCGAGCATTATTAAGAGACTGGCTTTCGTACTCTGAGGGATGTGGTTGTGATAGCTCCTGCCAAAGATGGTGTGGTGCTAAAAATATGTTAGACTTTCACCTGGAGGAGTGGCTGGCGAGGAGGGGGGATGGACTATATTACATATTTACGATTGTTAGAAGAGATGTTGGGTCTAGATGGTTACTTGATTATTGAGCACACACCACCAGAGAAACTGAAAGCCGCTGTCAGGCATATTCGACGCTGTGCCGAAGACGTAGGTCTATAGGAAGCGCAACATGGCAAACAATTTGGCCACAGCCATCATCGGTACCGGATTCATGGGGCCAGTTCACACCGAAGCCCTGCGTCGCCTGGGCGTCCAGGTTTATGGAATCTTGGGCTCGTCACCTGAAAAATCCCGTCGGGCGGCGGAGACCTTGGGTTTCGCAAAAGCCTACTCCGATTACAATGAGGTCCTGTCAGATAAGGCAATTCAGGTCATTCACATCACCACACCCAATCGATTCCACTTCGAGCAGGCATCGCAAGCGCTCAAAGCCGGCAAACATGTGCTCTGTGAAAAACCGCTGGCGATGACCACACAGGAGTCATCCGCCCTGGTCGATCTGGCAACCCAATGCGAGGTGGCTGCAGGTGTCAACTATAATATTCGTTACTATCCGCTGAATATCGAGGCCCGTAGTCGTATTCTAACTGGCGAATTGGGGGCTATCAATTCCATCTATGGCAGCTACGTCCAGGACTGGCTTCTTTACCCTACCGATTACAACTGGCGTGTGCTGGCTGAGGAAGGCGGTACTCTGCGTGCTGTCGCCGACATCGGCACCCATTGGCTCGATCTGGTTCAGACTATTACTGGTCTGGAAGTGGCGTCCGTTTGTGCCAATCTGAAAACCGTTCACCCAATCCGCCAGCGCCCGGAAGGTGAAATTGAAACTTTTTCTGGCCAAGTCCGGGATATCGAAACCACCGAATCTGTAGAGATCCAGACTGATGACAGTGGGGCGGTGCTTTTGCGCTTCAAAGGTGGGGCTCACCGGTTCTCTGTGGGTCTCTCAGGTTACCTCGGGACGCAAAAACTGCCTCCGCTATGAAATTGCCGGCTCCGAACGCGCTGTGGCCTGGAACAGTGAGCAGCCCAACGACCTCTGGATTGGCCATCGCAACCAGCCCAACGAATGGTTGATGCGCGATCCGGGATTGGTTTCAGCTGCCGCCCGGGGATTTATTAGCTATTCAGGGGGACACAATGAGGGTTACGACGATAGTTTCAAGCAGTGCTTCAAGGCCTTTTACGACTATATCGCCAATGGTGATTTTTCCGCCCCAGCCACATTTCCGACCTTTGCTGAGGGCCACAAAGAGATTGTGTTATGCGAGGCCATTTTAAGAAGTCATAAGGAAGAGAGATGGGTCAAGGTATAAAGTCGTCGCTGGAAATCGACCGCAGTCAGGATATAACCTGAGCCAAAGGAGTTGAGATGGCATCTATCAAGCTTGGCATTGTTGGCCTGGGTCTGGGTCAATGGATGGTGGAAACGGTGAAGAAAATCGAGGGCGCTCAGGTTGTCGCTGCGGCTGAGAATATGCCTGCTCGCCTGGACAGTATGGGCGGTGCGGAAGCCTATGAGAAGGAAAATGATCTCAGGCTTTACCAAGAAGCGGACCAGATGATGGATGATGAGTCGTTGGACGCGATCGCATTGGCGGTCATGCCCAAACACCGCCGGGCGCTGATCGAATCGGCCGGCAACCGAGGCCTGCCAATGCTGATCGAGAAGCCCTGGGCCGGCAATGTCCAAATTGGAAGAGAGCTGGTTGAATTGTGCCACAGTTTTGACGCGCCCTGTCAGATCGAATTTCCGCTCCGTTGTATGCCGGCAATGGTGCGGTTGCGAGAACTGATGACAGGCAATCTAGGCAAAGGGTGGATGGCGAATGCCAATCTGATGATGGGTTGGTGCCCTCCGCCAGAATCAAAACACTGGGATGCGGAAAATCACAATGGGCTTCTCAACGAGTGCTATGTACATCTTTTCGACACGCTGGCATTTTTACTGGGCCGGCCCAAATCAGCATTCTCCTTTGGCGGATCCTTCAGAGGCAGCCCAATGCCCGACGCGGCCGCCGCCGTCATTGAGTTTGAATCTGGGGCCTCCGCTTCGCTGACCTGCGGTGGAATCGGTGCTGCTAGTGTCGATGGCGGACATCTGCTGGAGATTTGGACAGAGAACGGGCTGGCACGCGTAAGCGGAAGGCAGTGGCTGCCGGATACGCTAGAATGGGCCCTCAGAGAAGCCAAAGAACCTACCGTTGAGAGGTTTCACGCGCCTGAGCGATTCACCCTGATGGAGTACAACATGCGTGCATTCTTCAACACCGTTCGAAGGGGTGACCCTGTAGCTGCAACACCGGAAGACGGACTAATTGCCACCGCCATGGCCATGGCCATTCAAGAATCTATTATTACGGGCAATCGTGTTTCGGTAGACTGTTAGGTAAATCAGGAAAACCCTCTTTCCACCTGTGCCGAATTGTTGTGGCCAGTTAAAGTGAGTAATTCTTGCCCCATGTTTTTTTAGATTGAACACAGGTATATAGTTCCGTTAACAATCGAATTTCGGAGTTCGTTTAGGTAAATCGCACTGTAAGGACATGTGAAATCGAAAGATTCGGATACAGAGATGTAGTCGATCGCAAGAGCTCAAAACTGAACGCCAAAAAGGAAAATGACTGAGATCGCGAACATTCGTCCCAACGTGATTCTCGTTTTAACGGATGGCCAGGGCTTCGGAGACGTGCGCCTGCACGGAATTTCTTTGTGTCGCTGATCTACGCGCCGACACGAGCCAGTTTGCTGACCGGCTGCTACTACATTCGAACCGGAACTGTGAATGTTTCCAATAACCTCGAGATTATACGTTCCGGAGAGACCACGATGGCTGAGTTATTCAGATGCCTGTGGATTTGGACCGAGAGCTAGTTGAGCAGGATAAGCTGCTAAACATAACACCCAAACGGTTTGAACAGTTGCGGACTAACAATGGGTCTGAGTCCCTAAAATATTCCAATAAAAAATCTGTCATTCAACGAACAGCGACTGTGGTGGACGGGATCGCGTTAGAAACTAAAACTAAGCTTGGCTTCTAGAATCAAAAAACGCTAGTATCACAGTGAGACCCTTGAACTCAATTATACCTGCACAGAGGAGCGCTTACTTCATACAAACCCTATGGGAAATATTCCCCGGAACCACCAAGTTCAATGACAAAGCCCTCCAAGCTACCTACTATTGAGGAACTAAACCGATATGAAAGGCAACGACAAAAAATCAAAACACCTGAGATGTCGTTTGGGCTGTTAAGGCCCCAACCGCGTATTGACAGACTAGACTATTGCTACTATAATGGCGGTAATTAGTATCTAAAATCGTTCACATAGTGAACGTTACAATTGGGTCAAAGCCTTCAAAAAGAAAAAAGTGTGAATAATAAAGAGCGTTATTGGCAGAAAAACCTACAATATCTAGCTGTTCTATTAGCTATTTGGTTCGTTGCCTCATTTGGTTGTTCGATCTTATTCGTCAACCAATTAGACCAAATTAAAATTGGTGGATTCCATCTCGGCTTTTGGTTTGCCCAACAAGGATCAATTTACGTTTTTGTACTATTGATCTTCATCTACGTTCTATTGATGAACCGGTTGGATAAAAAACACGGTTTAGATGACCAAAGTGAGGGCCTTAAGCGTAAAGCTGAGCCCAAATCTAACCCAGAGGTAGAATCAGTGGAGTAAATCAGCTATGAGTATACAAATTTGGACTTTTATTTTAGTCGGCCTCTCTTTTGCCATCTACATCGGTATAGCGATTTGGTCTAAGGCCACTACCACTAGCGACTTTTACGTCGCTGGTGAAAGCATACCACCTATAGTGAACGGTATGGCAACGGCTGCGGATTGGATGAGTGCTGCCTCTTTCATCTCGATGGCTGGATTGATCTCATTTATGGGGCGTGACGGCTCCGTCTATTTGATGGGTTGGACAGGTGGATACGTTTTACTAGCACTGCTTTTAGCTCCCTATCTCCGAAAATTTGGTAAGTACACGGTACCTGATTTTGTTGGCGATCGCTATTATTCTCAGACGGCACGCTTTGTCGCTGTAATTTGCGCTATTTTTGTCTCCTTTACATACGTAGCTGGACAGATGCGGGGTGTTGGGATCGTCTTCTCTCGATTTCTAAACGTAGGCATCAACAATGGTGTTTTAATCGGTATGGGCATTGTCTTCTTTTATGCCGTCTTGGGTGGAATGAAAGGCATCACCTATACACAAGTAGCTCAATACTGTGTCCTTATTTTCGCCTATCTGGTGCCAGCCATTTTCATTTCGTTACTGATGACTGGCAACCTAATCCCACAACTCGGTTTTGGTGGCAAATTAGCCGATGGATCGATGTATCTATTAGAACGGTTGGATGGCCTTAGCCGTGAGTTGGGATTCAACACCTATACCAGTGGACAGAAAAGTACAGTTGATATCTTTTTCATCACTGCGGCTCTAATGATTGGTACTTCGGGCTTGCCACATGTGATTGTTCGATTCTACACAGTTCCCAAAGCCTCCGATGCAAGAAGTTCCGCTGGCTGGGCACTGCTGTTTATCGCCATTTTGTATACGACTGCACCTGCAGTAGCCGCTTTTGCCCGAACCAATCTATTAACGATGACTGCCAATCGCAGTTACCAGGATGTCCCACAATGGTTCAAGAATTGGGAGAAAACAGGCCTGATCAAGTTCGAGGATAAAAACGGTGACGGTGTAATCCAGTATCGAGGACCAAGGGCTGAGGTAGAAAATGAACTGACAATTGACCGTGATATTATGGTGTTAGCTAATCCTGAAATCGCCAAACTACCAAACTGGGTAGTGGGTCTGGTCGCAGCGGGCGGACTGGCTGCTGCTTTATCGACGGCAGCCGGCTTGTTGTTGGTCATTTCAGCCTCCATTGCCCACGACTTACTGAAAAACGGACTAATGCCCGACATCGACGATCATCAAGAATTGATGTACGCCAGATTGGCCGCTGGGGTGGCCATCTGTATTGCGGGCTACTTCTCATTGGAAATTCCACTGCTCGGTATCAAACCACCAGGCTTTGTAGCGCAGGTTGTGGCCTTTGCTTTTGGATTAGCTGCCGCATCTTTCTTCCCAGCCATCATTATGGGTATCTTCTCTAAACGGATGAACAAAGAGGGAGCTATTACTGGAATGGTTATCGGATTGGCTTTCACCGCTAGCTATATCATCTACTTTAAGTTTATTAACCCGTTAGCCAATCAACCTCAGCATTGGTGGTTTGGTATTTCACCTGAAGGAATCGGTACACTCGGTATGTGTTTAAACCTTGTCTCGTCGTTAATTGTTTCCAGTCTAACCCCGCAGCCGCCAGAAGAGGTACAAGAATTGGTAGAGTACATCCGTATCCCTAGTGAACCGGACCGGGCTGAAGCTTCATAAATGGAAATAGATTGGTAGCAGGAGGTGTTCCATATCAGGTTTATTATTGGTGAATCAGAAAGGTAATAATGTGAAATGTGATCCCTCCGGCTTTTTGTTGATTATACAAACCGGTTATCGTGTGTCTGTCTGGTGTCGGCCGGTCAGTTTGCTAGAAAGGGATCATTACGGAGGACATGCTTGAGTGTACGGAGGTTAGGAGGCAGGGTGATGAAGATATGAGCAGGCAGGAGAAGAAATCGCACGTTGGCCACGAGCTGGTGCGGCTCTAATACCTCGTTTCTTTGGCCGCGGGATGGTTTATTCATGGTGTAAGATCACCTTCAATCTAGGAAGATTTAGCATAGGAATAAACATGAGTGAGATATTTAGGGTTTATTTTGCCGGAGATCTCTTCAACCACAAGGATCTCGTCGGTAACCTGTTACTAGCCGAAGCTATCGAGAAGCATTCTGCTGGACGCTTTGTCTGTGTGCTACCTCAAAACTTAGAACAAGCGAGTGGCCGCTCCATTGATATTCGCAACCAGGATTTGTTCGAGGTGATCTGCGCGGATCTGGTTTTGCTGAACTTTGATGGCAACGATCTCGACTCGGGGACAGTAGCCGAGTTCATGTTTGCTAAGGCACTAGATATTCCAGCTGTAGTACTAAGAACTGATTTTCGTAACAGCGGGGACCAGAACCGTAGTGGAGATCCTTGGAACCTAATGTGTTCTGGTTATCCCCGGACAAAGGTATTTACACTCAACGGAATGGCTTGGTACCAGGAAGCCTTCCGCGCATCCTCGTCAACGGCTATGGTTCTGGAAACACTGTATGCCAAACTGGCTGTTGAAGTGATTGAACGCCTGGAAAGTGTCCTTCAATCTAAGCCTATTATCGCTTCCGATGAACTACGGTTGACGGAACTCTACCGCTGGGCGCTGGCCTATCCTGGTAGTGGATTAGAGGAGTGGTTAACTGAAGAAGAACTACTTCAGACGTTGGTCAAAAAAAGAGCGAAAGGCTCTGTCTAAGTTATTTTTTATGATCGTAAGGGAGCTGAAACGATACGTTAAGCATCCTACCTTCGATGGGATAGGATGGAGTCTTTGTTCAATGGCAACAGTCAGCCACCGCTTTCACAGAATGCAAGGTTTCGTTATGAAGACAGAGGAATCGATGTTGTAAGCGAGTTGATGAAATCGCTCTGGTCGCAAACGGAAACGAGTTCAAGGTCGTCACAGAGTTTTGAAATGATGGGTCAATAGGTGCCGTAACCGCGTCTACCAATCCTGGTTAGGGCGATCCGTAATTTGTTCATATCAACACCTACTGATGGATTGTGGATGATCTTCTAGGATTTTACCATTTGAGGACTAATGAGGGAGAACAAAGATTTCTCAGACGCTTACCAACTGTTTTTGTTCCTGATTAAAATCAAAGCGAAAATTCCGACTCTGAAAATACTGTAAAAATTACACTGTGAGATACCCTCTGACATCAAAAATCAAGAGAGAAACATTGGCTCCGGATGTAGTTCAAATGGAATCCAGGTTTCTGGATTGAAGGGATTAGGATAAGTGGGTAACAGTTGGGTTACTTTGGGTAGTGGACGCAGGCTAACCGTCACTTGTCGATCACCGCTATCCATCTCCATCTCCATCCCCCATCCCCCATCCGCTGTCAGCACTGTCTCACTTGACATCAATAATCACCAACTCTTGCCCCTTGGGTATCTATTGGCTACCTATAGTCAATTGCACTGGATACGGCGAAGAGACACGCATCTGCCAACTGATTTCTTGCCCGCTGATAGGATGTACATCTCTTCTCAATCGGTAAGGACCACCAATTAAGTAGGCTTGATGCCCCATCTCAATCGGCCTTGATAGTGGTATCGGTCTATCCATAGATTCAAAACTGTTCCTGGCTGACGAGTCCAGGCCAATTTCCAGATCCTGTTGACATTCACCGGCGGACAGATTAATTGCGAGTATTGCGGTTGGTTCTGCCATGACTTCCACTAAACAAACGGTTATTTCCCAACCCCAGCATTACTGCCACTTTCATGCAACTTGCTCTTGGACAAAAAAATCAACCTAGCAATTCTGTTCTTGAGAAGTCAACATAATCAGGCTTCAATTTGAAACATATACCGGGACAAGAATGTCATCATGGGATTTTGGAACTCAACAATTGATCCCTCCAGGGTTGTGTGATATAATGAAGTTTCAAAGCAAAGTACGCCCCCTCATCGGTGTTCCCTACAAGTATCTCTTGAGACCCAAGCCAAGCCTCCGTTTATCAGTATTACCACTATTATTGACGATACTACTGAAGTTGCTCTGCTTGGCCTTGTGTAACGGAGTTGAAGCCAAGACATGTACTAGTGGAGGGAGTACCAACAGCTCCCCAACCTCTTCGGACCGATGCTGCGCTTCTGAACAACAACCCGCAGAGGATAGCAGTTGCTGCTTAAGCCTTCCTGCGGTGGTGCAGACTGATCCTTTCATATTGGGGCGGGGCAAACCAACACAACACTTCTGGGTAGTGCCACTAACTGCACCTCCTCTGATTTGTCGAAGTGCAGGTCACTACACAGCAATTCCACCTCCCCCCTTACTTTCACTAGCTAATTCTCCTACTACCCCCCGCCCTCCCCCTATCCGAAACGATAAATAGTCGACATTACTTATACCTTAACTTAACTTAATCCTATTGTCTGTTCACATACTCAATCCGGCTGAAATGCCGATTGATGTCATTGTGGTCTGAGTTCCTCTGCCGGCGTAGAGCCGAGTTCAAGTTATTGAAAACAAGGATTCAACGGCTCGACTAAAAATGACTGGATAGCATCCCTCAAACCAAATAGGGAAAGATACTAACATGCAAAAACAATCGATACTTCTCTTCTTTATTTTCTCTTTGATCCATATCCCATACTTGCTAGCACAAGACTCTTGAGGTGCCTGAAGCAATCCCATTATCCCACAAATGGGGACGGACCGTGCGTTCGTTACAAGTGAAACAAAACGATTTCAATACGACTTTAACATCATGCGTAGCTTTAAGTCGGATGGAGGACACAGTGAAACTAAAGGTCTTTCGCCCACCGGCCAAGTCATCCAGATCTCCAAGCATCGCCATCACGTGTCACTCAGTTTCTTCCGTTTCAATATACGTCTTCGTTATCAGTTGATCCCTAAATTAGGTATATTTCTAGCTGTTCCCTATACCATTAAGGAACAAAAGGCTTTTGTCGAATGGCCGGGTCATCAACCAACGCCGGATGAAAGAGATGCCAGTCGACGAAATGGTCACATTCACCATCGGGACGAGACCTATCGAGGATTCGAAGATCCTAACCTGTCAGTCTTTTATAAATTCAAAGGTGTTTTAAAAGCCAACGATATGCTCACCCTTTCAGGTGGCCTATCAGTGCCAATAGGCCAAACCGAACCAGATCCCTATAAACTCGGCGATAACGGCCAAAAACATCTGCATATTCAGTTTGGTACCGGTACACTGACACCGGGAGCAGAAGTTCGCTACTGGTTGCCAATTGCTAAATCAATTGCCCTCCAAACGACATTGGTTACACGACATCCATTTTACGAAAACAAGCACAAATTCTTGGCACCGGCGGATACATCCGTTTTTCTAAGTGCCGTTTACGAACCAAAAAAGATACTCCGGTTGCGCAGTTCTTGGATGTTTCTACGACAAGGGTTTGGCTATTGGAGTGGGGAAAAAGATATCAACACCGGGTTACAAATGCATGCTCTTATACTAGGAGCTAACATTGGTCAATACACACGGATAAATACTAGCCTAATAGTACCAATTCACCAGCAGATGCTAGCTGGCGATGCATTTGAACACGGAGTGCTGTTATCCGTTGGCATATCGCAACCACTATAAAAAAATACGCAGCGTTCAATACTTTGCTCGGTACAGAGAGGCTCTAGAAAAAGTGAGTTTGTAATTTTTCCAACTAAAAACGATTCTGGAGAAATCCGAAACCGTTTCAGTTTTCACAGCGCCAGCTGATACGAATAGCAGCCTAAACGAGCGTTTGTGATCCGTTGTGCTGGGGCCAATGGTGGGTTGTGCTAAGTATGCACAATAGCAAATTAAGTTGCTATTTTAAGTTACGTATTAATGCAATTGAGTGCCAAATGTAGTTGATGTGAAGTCAGAAGTCAAGCAACAAGGATTAAAACAATTCTGAAACCCCAAATCAAGGTGATGGAAACAATGAGATACGATAGCTGGTTTCCAAGGGCTGGAGTCTTCTTCTGAGAGCTATATAAACTATCAAGATTTCAGGTGGGATAGAGTTCATTCAGATTGGAGGATAGGAAAAAAGAAAGAGTTAGTCAGAGTTGTGTGGGGTAGATTAGTTAAGATTGTCTAAATAAGCTGAAAGTTAGTAATAGCGAAGGTTAAGAGCCTAGAGAAGGAGATTCAAAATCTGTCATACATCAGATTGGATAACAGTACCATTGATACAATACCGTAGTCTAGTCGGTCTAGCCCCCTCTTGAAACACATGCACATATGTCCGAGATGGCCGTTGTAGCAGGTGCAGAGCATCTCAGTTCTGACTATACTGTGGGTTAGGTCAATTTCCTCAGTATTTTTCCCTGTATCCGCGGTATCAAATAAACTGGGCCAACCACAACCTGAATTGTATTTTGTTTTGGATAGAAGTTCCTTTTTGTCGCAAAATCCGGTATTGGGTTAGTGTCAGTTTTTTCGCCATTCTTGATCGGTTAAAACTACCTTGTCATTTTTCAGGTCTTTACCTGTAACAAATAGCTCCGGTAATTGCTTTTGGCAGGCCATGACCAACAAAAAACAAACACAAGTAATAGACGCTGAATTGACATTTCCGTACCTTAGTTTCTGAGTATAAGTTTGGGAGTATTTTATGTCCTTAATTTCAATCATCGCTGGATAAGCAAAACTGCAAATGCAATTTCACTGTCCCGAATGGCATAACCGGTTAACATCAACTAATTCAATACTGTGCGATCGCCTGTTGCAAGGTGAGCCTTTACCAAACGGATTTGTTCTAGCGGCCCACCAGCAAACGGCTGGTAAAGGACGATTGGGCCGAAGTTGGCAATCGTCAGGTGGCCGCAACTTGACCTTTTCCTTCTTGTTGAAACCAATTAAACGTATCCACCAGGTTACAGCACTACCGATGGCCGTGGCTATTGCCGTGGCTATTAGTTTAGAACAGTATGGCTTAACGGTGCAAACCAAGTGGCCGAATGATTTGCTGGTTCGCAAACGAAAAATTTGTGGTATTCTAACCGAATGCCCACAACCGTTGTCGATCGTTGTTGGAGTCGGCGTCAATATCAATATGACATTAGACGAGGCAGATCTGATCGATCAACCAGCCACTTCAGTTTTTATTGAAAGTGGCCAGCAATTGTCTGTCCAAAGCTTTTTAGACCGGCTACTACCTACACTCACCGTCTGGATTCAGAATTGGCAAAGATGCGGATTCTCAGCTCTACACGCGGCTTGGCGAAATCGTTGCTTCAACTTAGGGAAAGAGATCGAAGTTGGAGACGGAAATAACCGAAAAACAGGCATCCTAATCGGTTTCGGTTCGGCTGGTCAATTACGACTTCAGGAAGACAATGGCCAACAAACTGAGATTTGGGCCGGGGACTTAAGCTAGGAGATTAGGGCCAGTGTATCGCCTGCCGCCACTTGATCACCAGGAGAAACAGAAATCTCGGTCAAGGTTCCACTTGTGGTAGCCGAAATCGGCATTTCCATCTTCATTGCTTCCAGCACTAGAAGACTATCTCCTTCTGAAATTGTAGTTCCGACATCAACTAACAGGCGTATTACCTTACCAGGCATCTCGGCGGTAATGGCAACTGATTGATCTGAAGTCTCTGCAGACGGCGATGAACTGTTGCTTACGCTATTTAGCTCAACCTGGAATGTTTTACCATTGACCACCGCGGTATTACCGTCAATAGAAACAGAATAACTTCGACCGTTCAGACTGAGGTTATAGCTAGCCGGAGCATCGGCCGAAACAGATGGGACGGTTTTTTCCTTTTCGATTTTACGTACACCAATTTCAGCCTGGCCCTTTAAGAATGATAGCCCTTTATCTTTGCAAGTGGCGACGATAAAAACATTCTCATCTGTCAGTTCGAGGTCATTGGTTTCAAGCTGTCTACGGGCAGCCGGAATCCCTTTTTCAGGGTCAGCGTCGTTACGTTCTAGCGGAGGTCGGGTAGTGGGTTGCAAGCCCAACTGATCGGAAGCGGCTTGCATGATCTCAGGGTCTGGTGGCACTGGCGTTTTGCCAAAATAGCCGAGCACCATCTGACCATAAGTCTCGGCAATCCGTTTCCAAGGACCGAACATCACATTGTTAAACGATTGCTGGAAATAGAATTGAGAAACCGGTGTAACAGAAGTGCCGTACCCACCTCGCTCAACTACTTCTCGCATGGCCTTAATTATGTCTGGATATTTGTCCATGATATCATTGTCTCGTAGCATCTGCGTATTGGCTGTTAAGGCACCACCTGGCATAGGACTCCAAGGAATCATTGGCTCCACGGCCACGGCCTCTGGCGGCAGGAAATAATCTACCATACATTCCTTGAAAACCTCTTCTGCTTCCCGCACCTTGTTAATGTCTATGTTGAGATCAAATTGTGAACCTCTTAGAGCATGCCACATAACTAGCAAGTCAGGTTGACAAGTTCCACCAGAACAGGGAGCCAGTGATAAGTCAATAGCATCGGCTCCGGCTTCTAGAGCCGCAAGATTAGCTGCGACACCAATACCAGCCGTTTCGTGGGTGTGAAAATGGATAAAGGTGCCCTCAGGTAACATTTGTCTGGCTCGTTTGATAGTTTCATGCACCTTAGAGGGCACAGCTGTACCGGAAGCATCTTTGAAACAAACTGAATCATAGGGAATACCAGCATCCAGAATTTGGCGCAACGTTTGTTCATAGAATTCGGCATCGTGTGCACCTTCACAACCAGGTGGTAATTCCATTAAAGTTACGCAAACTTGGTGTTTGAGACCAGCGTCGACGATACACTGACCAGAATAGACCAGATTGTTGACATCGTTTAGCGCATCGAAATTTCGAATGGTCGTTATACCATGCTTTTTAAAAAGCTCAGCATGGAGTTTGATAATATCGCTTGGTTGCGACTCTAAACCTACTACATTCACGCCCCTAGCTAAAGTTTGTAAATTAGCCGCTGATCCCGCTGTAGAACGAAATGCATCCATCATAGCAAAAGCGTCTTCATTACAGTAGAAGTAGAGAGATTGGAAACGTGCACCGCCACCAGCTTCAAAATAGTCGATACCCGCATCACAGGCAGCTTCGACAGCCGGTAAAAAATCTTGGGTAAAGACGCGTGCCCCGTAGACAGATTGAAAGCCATCCCGAAAGGCCGTACACATAAAACGAACTTTTTTCTTACTCACTTTATTAATCCTGTGTTTATTAGTCTAAGAGACCAGTATCGACCAGAGAATACCTGCGGCAACAGCAGAACCGATTACACCAGATACGTTCGGCGCCATGGCGTGCATCAGTAAAAAATTTTGCGGATCTTCTTTTTGCCCAACCATCTGTACCACACGAGCGGAGTCAGGAACTGCCGATACTCCTGCAGCACCGATTAACGGGTTGATTTTATCTTTTAAAAAGAGATTCATAAATTTGGCGGCTAAGACACCACAAGCGGTGGCGATAGCGAAAGAGAGTGCCCCTAAAAAGAAAATTAGTAATGATTGCGGAGTCAAAAAGGTGTTTGCTTCTGTAGAACAGCCCACTGAAAAACCAAGCAGTATGGTTACAATATCTACCATTGATGTTCGAGCAGTGTCAGCCAAGCGATCAGTTACACCACTTTCCTTCAACAGATTACCAAAAAATAACATACCAATTAGGACAACTGCACTTGGGGCAATCATAGTACAAATAAGAAAGGCAACTATAGGAAAAATAATTCTTTCTCTCTGTGACACTTCACGTGGTGGCTTCATACGGATTAGTCGTTCGTTTCGCGTTGTCAGCAACTTCATAATCGGAGGTTGAATAACCGGCACTAGTGCCATGTAGGAGTAAGCGGCAATAGCAATAGCACCTAGAAGATGCGGAGCCAGTTTGGATGAAAGGAAAATAGCCGTTGGTCCATCTGCTCCGCCAATTATACCGATGGCCCCAGCCTCCGCTGGCGCAAATCCTAAGTAAAGCGAACCAATCAGTGTTAAAAAAATACCCATCTGAGCTGCTGCTCCTAGAAGCACTAACTTCGGGTTGGATAGCATCGTTGAAAAGTCAGTCATGGCACCAATACCAAGAAAAATCAATGGCGGGAACACACCTTGACTTACTCCAAAGTAGATGTAGTACAGAACACTTCCTGGGTCGTAAACACCGACTCCCATCCCTTCGATCAGCGGAATATTGCCTACTATCACACCAAAACCGATGGGTAAAAGCAAAAGTGGTTCGTAGTCCTTACGAATAGCTAAAAAAACGAAAATCATGCCAACCAGAATCATAATTAGATTCCACTTCGACATGTTTGCTACAGCGGTGGTGTCTAGAAAATCTGCAAGAATGTTCATTTTTGATGGTGAGTATGAAGTACGTAACCAACCACCGCAACGATTTCGTTTTCTAATTCTTCCATAGGTGGTTGGACTACTTTGGGCTGAGATTTCTGATCGTCAATAGATGAATGGGTATGTACCACCGGTGGTAAGATGCGGTTAATCATATTGAGCAAACGGGGTAAAAGGGCAATAAAAATGCTAACTAACACTAGTGCTAGAAAGACAATAGCCATACCAGCAAATGCAATCTGGAAACCTTGACCATCTATGATTTGTTGATACTCGAAGTTAAGGTTGTTCATATTACTTATTGTAGCATAAAACGGCGCCTAGGTGAGATTCTCAACTCGGCCCGATGGGATATATCGCTTGGAGCCAGAACGGTAGCTTTAGATGGCTCTAGTTTTGTTTTCCCAGCTTAGATTGGTAGATTGATCGAGTCTATGGTAGTTGAAGGTAGTTATCAGATTAGTTGGTGAGCGACCTTTCAGCTAGAGTCTAATCGACAAATAAATACGCCACCAGAAAAAGACCCCAGCAAAATTCCCAAACTAAGACACCAATCTCAAAATCTGGATTAGTCCGGCATTTTCATGGCTCAGCCTACATACATGCTATCGGCTGTGGACATCGATGTGGATTTCTGATATGATAGATAATTAAGGATCGGCATTAGATGATGAACTGGTTTGGGCTGTGAAGTTCGTCTAACCTCAGGCAAAGGAAATATGTTCATTGTATCTCTGTGCATGCTGTCCACTCTTGCTGATACTCTTTAAAACCGAAAAAACTACTGGGACAGGCTTACACCCCTTTGTCAAAAAGAGGTGTAAGCCTGCTTTTTATAATGATATTAATGGCTTACTCATTTAGTACAAAGGCTGTCTTGCAAAGCTGGGAATACTTATCTATAGGAGAGAAAGAATGTTGAATCAAGCCCAAATCCACCGTTTTCACCAAGATGGTTTTTTGCTAGGAGATCAGGTGTTAGACCACGCCCAAGTGGAAGAACTTAGGATTGAATTAGATCGGGTGATGCAGGATAAAGAGGCTGAGACCAAGCCACAACCAGTACATATTGCCAATCTTGGTGGTAACCCTGAGATACCTGTGTGGCAAATTGTCAATATGTGGCAAGCCAGTGACACATTTCGCTCCTTGAGCTGTAATTCTAAAATCGTTGAGGAGGTAGCGCAACTGTCCAGTGCCCGAGAACTCCGCCTTTGGCACGACCAAGTTCAATACAAACCGGCGGTGGTGGGAGGCATTACCGGCTGGCATCAAGATTCACCGTTGTGGCCGATTTTATCACCTAAAACAGCCCAGATTTCAGCTTGGGTTGCACTCGACGATGTCGATGAATCAAATGGTTGCTTGCACATGGTTCCCGAGTCACACAAATGGGGAGTGTGCAGCGATTTCGTCCACCAAATTAAGTCCGTTCATAGCATGCCAAAATTATTTCAAGACAAGGAAATCCGTGTCGTTCCATGTCCAGTAAAAAAAGGATACGTGCATTACCATCATGGATTGACTTGGCATGGATCATATCAGAATTCCAGCCAACGGAAGCGGCGTGCAATTGCCAACCATTATATGACAGAAGAAACGGTGTATGATCAAGCAGGAGGGCATGTTATGAAACCGTATGTAACTGTTAATCACGGTGAAAAGCTCACTGGTAAGGTGTTTCCTTTGGTATGGGACAGTGACTGTCCGGCCTAGGTATTTAGTTGACATCTTCATATATGTATCAGCAGGAGTTAGCAACTAAATTAATATCGGTTCCTTTAAAAATTAGTTAGATTGGTGCAATTTTCTGCATATTTGTTAGAATTAGCTCATTGACAATTAAATTAGGATGATTCAACTCACCATCAAAGGATTGATTATGATGCCAGCAGGACTTTTTGATTGGCAGACTGGTTTGGAACAACTTGACCACAGCGGCCACGCGTTGGTTAAACTGAACCAAATAGTCAACTGGGAGCAATTTGGCCAAACTCTTGAGATGGTTCGAGACAAAGAGCCAAAGTCCAAGGCAGAAAGGAAGCCTTTTAATGTTAGACTCATGTTCCAGATCATGATTCTTGATTTCTGACACAACCTCTCTGACGATCAGTTGGAGTTTCAGATCAGGATCGCATTTCTGTTCTGCGTTTTCTCGGTTTGAGTCTTGACGATACGGTGCCTGATGCTAAGACCATCTGACTTTTCCGACAACAACTGATCCAGGCAGGACTGATCGAAAAACTTTTTCCGCAGTTGGACGATTTTCGGCCTCAAAACGGTTTTTCTGCCAAGAAAGGACAAATTGTTCATTGTAGCGGTTCCAAAGCAGACTCACACCAGAGATGAAAATAAATCCATCCAGAATGGCGATGTGCCCAAAGAGTTGGCATGAGAAGCAGAAAGGCCAGAAAGACACCGATGCAGGCTGGATGAAGAAGAATGGCCTAAATCATTTCGGCGATCAGAATCATCTTGACATTGATGTTAAGCACAAACTTATTCGCCGCGATGAAGTAAGGCCTGCTTCAGTTCATGACAGCAATGTCTTGGAAGAACTGGTTGATGAAAACAACAGTCGCAAGGATGATCACTTTCCCGATCACACAGGGCCGTCTGCTCGTCAACAATTAATTTAGCGGCAAAAACTAGTAACTACCCTAGGTTGGATCAGTTTTGCTTTGCGTAATTAGTGCAATGCGTGTATAATTTGAATATCTGAAAGACTTAGGTAAACCAGAACGGAATTAACTGAAAATATAGACAATAAAAAAGCCCCTGCCCTCAGAGAGGGCAGGGGCAAAGCTCGTGAGAGATTGGTTGATCTCTACAGTTGCCGGCTTCAACACCCGCAATTGTATCAGACCAAACGGTCTCTTCGCAAGTCACCCTTCTTATGAGGAGATTTTATAATGGTACCTGCTATCGCCCAACACTTAGACCAATTCCAAGCTGAATCCAACCAAGCCAACGATTTCCAGAGTTATCGTTCCACTATCGACTACATCCCCAAAGCACATTCCAAGCTGCCATTTCTCTACGCTCCAGTTAGTTGGGACATGGTTGACTCCGACCAGTACCGAGAGTTGTCTGGTGAAGCGGTCAAGCTCTACGTCTACCTTTCCCGCCATGTCGATCTCAGAATCAAACAGAAAACCCGTGGTAATAGAGAGTATTTGATGGGTAGAACTTTCGCCAAGAAGTACGAGACCATTGTTGAGGAGTGCTATGGTGGCAGAAGATCGATCCGCTCGATCCAACGCTACGCCGCCGAATTAGAGAAAGCCAACCTAATTGAGGTGGAAAAAGGTTGGGGCAACGTCTGTACTTTCACCCTGATGGCCTATCACCAAACCGATAAGATTGAAGAATATGAGACCAACGCAGTACAGCGCGAGTTTGAAATACAACAAGCGGCTTTGAAAAATAACAAACTTAGATTACTGAGGCACGAAAAAGAGGAGGTCATCGAGGTGGAAGCGCCACAGGTGATGACTGAACCCATAGCTGAAACTGCGGTTGATGAACCAGATACGACAACTGTGTCTACTCCAGACACGACACCAGTGTCTACTCCCATTCCTAAAGAAACTTATCTTACAGAAACTTCTTCTTCTAATAACCTAAATGCCCCAGCTCAGTTAGAATTTGACTCTTCTTCTTCTGATCACAATTATCACCAACTCAAACTACAAACCCTTGATCTCTGGTGCAAACAGCAACAAAATTTAGGTAATCCTTCCCCCGCTGCTGGCGATCGATATCAAATCATGCGTTCTGATCATCAGCTCGGCATCGATGCTTTCGTGGCTGAGGCCATCCGATTAAGCCCTGATGTCACTCCTACACAGGCTTTGATGCTCCTACAGTCTTGCATCCACATCATGCCTAAAACAGGTGGCAATAGCCGTCCTGTAGGCCGACCCGGCTGGTTCCTCCTCTCTGCTTCCGATCAATACTTCAAGCGCGCTTGGGCTAATACCTTTGACTTTTTGCCCCCACACTGGCACAATCAACTCCAATCTGCCAGTCGACGTGCGTTTAACCGTAGCAAGCCCAGAGCTAGCCATTTTTAGGGGCTAAATCAGTAAGTTTCTAGCTTATCACTGTAGACTCCTTACTTGTGGTTAGGCTGGCACTATGGACCCCAATGTCTCAATTCACTCGTTCTACCCATCAATTTATTCTGCGAGATCTTATATGAAATCCCCCTCACTGATGCCAATCACTTTCCTTCTGCTGATTCTCTCGTCCCTGCATAGCCAAGAAGGCTGGCGTCGCTTAACTACCGAAGATGGTTTAAGCAGTAATAAAATTCTCACTATCCACCAAGCCAAAAACGGCCATATCTGGATTGGTACCGACAAAGGAATAAGCCGTTACAACGGTATCTTCGAAAATTTTCTCAATGGTCCAGTAAATAGCATCTTTGAATCAACTTCGGGCCAAGTCATTGCTCGTGAAGTAATACCTAATTACGCTACTGACAGCAATAGAGTGGGCATATACCTTTTTGATGGCCAAGAGTGGGAGGAACCCGACTTTCTTCTTGATAATGATATTTGGGTGTCTGATGTGCCAGAATTTGCTGTTGAATCGGCTGGTAAATTGTGGATATCTACCCGGGATGGACTTGTTGGCTTTGATGGCCAAAAATGGCAGTTATACGACCCCGATGTAGATGTCAATTGGCTAGTTAAAGCTCCGGATGGCCGACTCTGGTCAGAAAGCTGGTGGGCAGATAGTATTGTTAGTTTCGATGGGCAAAAATGGAACCTAGAATTTGATACTGATAACTCTCCGCTCGACAATGCCACCACTAATACAGCATTTCCGACCTCAACCGGGAAAATTATCCTCAGTATTGATGAAGGGCTATTTCAGTACGACTCCGTTCTGAATTCAATCACCGACCTCAAACTGGGCCAAGACAACATCAGGCGAATTTATGAAAGCACTGAACACGTTTTATGGGTTGGTACCGACCAGGGGTTGTTTAGGTTGAATAATGGTAAATGGCGACAAGTTATAGATGGACAAGACATTAATACCATCGGCCAAACAAAACAAGGCCTCCTGCGGGTCGGAACATCCAATGGGCTTTATCAGTTCCACAATGGTGAATGGGTATTGGAACTAGGTGTTGCGGTGAACTGTTTTGCTGAGTTGGCAGATGGCACCTTTGTGGTGGGGGCGAGCGATGGACTGAGGTTAAAACCACCTGCTGATGAAACCGCTGTGATGCGAACCGAACTGGCAGGGGAATTCGTGTCCGGGCTTGTTTTGGCTTCGGATGGAACCCTTTGGGGCCGGTCAACAGCAGGTTTTATCAGCTATGATGGGCTGAAGTGGACCAACCACGGTGGTCCCAATTCAGGCATGCGTCGATGGCCGGTGCATTCTAGTATTTATGAAGATAGCCAGGGCATCATCTGGTTTAACAATGGAGGCGGCGCAGATTTATGGAGCTTTAGTGATGGACAATTGCAAGGACCTCGCTACGCGGGGTGGACATGGGTATTCGCCGAGACCGAGCAAGGTCATGTTATAGCAGCAGGCAAATCTGGTCCATATGCTTACGTGGAAGGTAAATGGACATCGATCTCAGGTTATGGTACAGACCCAAACGCAAACAATTCGAACTATGCCGCTTATGTAGATGATGATGGTAGTATCTGGGTTAACGGCGAGGCAGGTATTTGGCGATATCACAACGGGCAATGGTTTGAGTATCGAGATATTGAGTCCAAACCTGTTCCTTGGGGTGAGCATTTCATTCGAGGCCCTGATGGCATTTTACGGGCTCCAACCAGCGGGGGTATTTACCGGCTAAATAGTGATCAAAAATGGGTTCTTGAATGGGAAGCGGATGATTCAACTGTAAATCCAGATCTTGGGGATATAATAGGCCGTCAATACTTTATCGGTG
>JASMLX010000074.1 GCA_030748495.1 Candidatus Poribacteria bacterium
AAGAGGTTAGAAATCCATAAGTTAAGCCCAACACCAAGCACTAGATTTCCTGACTGCATTGCTCCATTACCTTTTGTTTCAAGATCAAGGTCAAGGTCTTTGGCTCAGTCCTGTGCAGGCGCTATCCGGCTTGGAGCCTTTGAGCTAGAATGCGAGCTATCGAAACATGATGACCTTTCGAAGAGAGCCTTGCCTTCGACGATCGGCCAAACGTCATTTAACAACCTAGTCGTTTGCCCATCAACGGTTCGGCAACTATAAATATGTTGCAACTTCCTCGTCTGCTGTATTGGTAGTCGTATCTGACTACTTACCCGGGTTTGGCTGGAATCGGTCTTCTTTTCTCGGCAATCAACTGCTTGGGCGGTTCATCCATGCCGACAAGCGAATACAACGGATCACAGGGCTGTTTATATCCGTCGATTACCTGCTCCATATGAACCACAAAAGTACCATTGTCGAGCGGAGGTATCCGTTGATAGGCTTTGAGATTGAGATCGTCGGTCTCATTTAACAGCGGTGCTAAGCGTTGGACGCTCCCTTTTGGCATCGGGGTTGGAGGGCGCATCGTGACCTCATCAGATCAGATTGATTTTCGACTTAAACCCTTTGGTGTTGACTGACCAATATTAGACAATATTAGTCGGACGTAGATCCCGAATTGGTATAAACCACCAAATCTACCAGCTACCGTATCTTCCTTTGCTCTTTCAGATAAAAGAAGTATGACATCTAAGATAATATGGGATAGGTTCAATTAGCACTTTGCCTGTCAATTGACCAGCCTTATCTTGAGCCAAACCAATACATAATATCGAGACAAACAAAAAGGATTTAAGGTAGTACTAAATCATAGCTGATTTCCTGTCCAAATTATATTCTCCGACCAACCACTTCATGACTTCAAAATGCTTTTCCTATTTCTTGGAAAAAGAACATGTTTTTCTAACAAATCTTCCTAGAAGCCATTTCAAAACTGACTCAGTGTAATGAGGATGCAAGCAAGGTGAAAGGAAGCTTGCTAGATCTGAATTTCTCTTTCTCAACCAACAACCCGTCGTCGCCAGTTTGGCCGCCATGCCAAAGTCGGCTTAACCTTCCATCGACGCCTGTCAGACCGCAATTTACCACTATCCTCATCTTTCTTGGTTTAGTTGTTTTTAGGCTACAGACAAATCAATTCAATGCCGCCTTCCAACAACCTTTGGCCCAGTGAATTACTGTCGGACCCCTTATCCGCTATGATGCGAACAGGATTTTGCCGCGACCGACTACCACTTTTTCTCGGCACCGCAATCTTCTCAATACCGGGTTCCACCCGTTTCATTTTTTTGCCCAGGCCAAACTGCCATGGCAAATGTTTCTTGCCAATCTAACTGACCTTATTGCCCCAGTTCTAACAGGAACTTAGGCCATATTTTGGGCCAAACTCCCTGATCTTCCCATTGCCGCAATCTTGTCTTGGGTCCACCTTTTTTGGTGAAGGCTTAGGTTTTGGCCGCAAGGATTCAAGTTTTACTCCATTGTTGGTTGGTGACAAATGAAATGTTATCGTTCAACCAGCATCTTAATCACTTTGGGTTAAAATACAAACTCATTGTTAATGCTAACAGGTTGGCTTTTGCCCAACTATACAGAATATGAAGAAAACTATGGCTTTGCGTAACATCAGTTACATCAATCTCAATGGTTGTTATTAACAGGTGAGAGGCCAGGTTGGCACTTCAAAGGAAAGTATAAATATTATGATGCACATCAGATCGGTGATTCCCAGTTGGCAGGCAGTGGCACTCCCGCAGGCTATTAGATGAAAAGTTATACAAGCTCGACTCTCTAGAGAACCACTGCTGACAGATTTGGTAGGGAAGCATCCTGATTTGAGCCTGAAGGAAGTGAGCATTGATGGCCTTTCAACAGCTAACCTTTCAGGGCAAGACAGGTGAGATTCTGGGAGAGGACGTGGAACTGTTATCCTCGGCTAATGCGAAAGAAAAAAGGGTATTGAGAATCCTACCCGTAGAACAACTAAAATCACAA
Source organism: Candidatus Poribacteria bacterium (assembly GCA_030748495.1). GTDB lineage: Bacteria > Poribacteria > WGA-4E > WGA-4E > UBA9662. The sequence goes on from JASMLX010000074.1 coordinate 2,038, forward strand.
AACGGGATAATGTGTCGTGTATAACTAGCTATACCATAGTGTTTTTATCCAAAGACTACAATCTGGATTCCTATCTCCTAGGGGATCTTACTCTAAATTAGGAAGCTAAGAAATACCAGAGTCACACGAATGTATGAAGAAAACCGAATGTTGTCCGAATTCTGATATTGGTAAAATATACCGTGTTAAACAGGAGAAGCTTTCTCCCAGGCTACAGACTCAGGTTAATGACTCTGATCTAGATTCCGGCCAATTTAATGGGAACTAATGGATTGTAGGATCCAGAGCATGGAAGTGATGAGAATGGGAGAGTGTTTTGACCAGAGTCCGTCTCAAAAAGGAAAATTAGGTGGAAGCGACAGTATTCGTTGACTCGACAGCAGTAACTTGATAGGGTATTGCTATTTGGGTTCATGAATTTAAGTAGCATTAACTATTGAGTCTTACATTTATGCTGTCAGTGTTATATTTTAGCTGGAAACAAACCAGAGAACATTAAAGGAAGATAGGATCGCGACGTAATTCTGAGTGATGACTTTTAACTTTAGCTATGATTTTGGTTAGTCTATTGGATGCAGTCCTTGATAAGGGTATCGCTCTTTGTCTGGCCTTTGATGGTGTTGGGGGAAAAGATTAAAGATCTATCTTGATAGTATTATACTACTTGGTAAACAAGGTGAAAGGTTTAAGCTTGCCGGAATAAATGTTGAAACTCTTCGCATTGGATGTACTAAGAACCGGTCAAAATATACACGCGATGGTGTTATGATTGATGAAGCTGCTCTTTGGCGTCGCCCCCTTAGTCTTGGCGAAATCAAAATGGTAATAGCAGGTGATATTATGGCAGTCGTTTTTCCTAAGGAAATGCCAGCTGTGGCACGGGATGCCATCAAAACCTCACTGAGAAGTTAGCCTCTATTAACGTAAGGGGTTGATTATTTACCTTAACAGCCCTCGTTTGTGCTAGTAGAGGTATAATAAATTGAATTAGTTTGACTCCTGCCTGATTTGAAATCAATTATAACAGTTGCTCCTTATTCCTTTGTTCTTACTGTTCTTTGTTTGAGTGCCTTGACTTGTAGCCGTGGTGATAATGCTAAACCAGTTATTGAGGAGTTGATACTACCTACAATAGTTCAGCCAGGAGAAACAGTTGTTTTCAAAGTGGTTGCGCATGACCCAGATGGAGATCAATTGACCTATATTTGGATGGTAAATGGGGAGATCTTATCTACAACGCAGTCAACAGCGATCTGGGTAGTTACTCAAGCCTTAGCAGGTCAGAAAATAGATGTAGTTATCTCTGTGAACGACAGCCTCAATGAACCTATTGTGACAAAAAGTCCTCTAAAAATTCGATCCTTCGACACACAACATCCGGAGAATATGGTGCTTATTCCTACTGGAGAGTTTGAAATGGGGACAGATATGGATCAGATACCCCAACTTCTTCGGTTAGAAAAACAATATTTTCCCGATGTAGAGGCAGGCTGGTTCGAAAACGAAACCCCACGACATAAAGTTTGTCTGGATGCTTTTTATATGGATATTTATGAAGTATCTAATGCCCAGTATAAGGAGTTTATTGACGAAACAGGATATCACTTACCTTTGTACTGGAATACATTTGATTTTGCACCCGATCATCCTGTAGTTGGCATTAGGTGGTATGATGCGGTGGTCTATGCTAAGTGGGTGGGTAAACGATTACCGGCCGAAGCGGAATGGGAATATGCGGTGCGTGGTGGATTAGTTGGCAAAAAATACCCGTGGGGCGATGCTGAAGTTGATGGGAAACGAGCAAGTTTTGCCGATAAAACTATCAACTTAAATTGGTCAAATAAAAATGTTAGCGATGAATATAAATACACCGCCTCTGTTGGGACTTTTCCTCCTAACGATTATGGATTGTATGATATGGCAGGCAATGTGTTTGAATGGTGTTTTGGCTGGTATGATGCAGATTACTATGCAAAATCGCCAGAGTATAATCCAACAGGTCCCATATCGGGCACGATGCGTGTTATACGGGGTGGTTCCTGGAGTTATCCTCCAACTCGTATGCGAGTTTCTCGTCGTACTGAAAAGCATCTAACCAGCATGCTTGATTACGTTGGCTTTCGCTGTATCAAAAGTGTTGTGCCTTAAAAACCTATTTGGTAGAAGATGCAGTTGACGGTGGCACAACGGCTATGGATGCTGTTGGATTCGGTGTTGGCCAGCCGGGTTAGCAGCTTGGAGTGTGAACTGATGCTCTGGCTCTAGCCAGTACCCCAGACTGTGGTAGCAACTGTCGGCCACCTATGGAACTTACCCGTCTTCAGAGTCCATAGCATCCGAAGATATTGCTTCCGTTACGTCTTTTTCTTTCTCACGGTATTGGGATTCCCAGGGCTTCAGCCGTTTCACCTATCCAGGGAATGTTTCTTCGCATCCTATCAGCATACTTGTCGTTATGGATAAGAAAGACGACATTATTCGAACTCTCCAAGAGCAGGTAAAGGTTTTAACCGCCAAAGTTGGCGAGCTTAAGCGTCGTTTGGGTTTGAACAGTGACAATAGTAGCAAGCCACCATCCAGTGATGGTCTTAGAAAGAAATCTAGATCTCAAAGCCTCCGCAAAAAAGGAGACAAGAAGTCTGGAGGCCAACCAGGTCATAAGGGATCAACACTCAAGCAAGTAACGGATCCTGATCACTTTGAATGGTATAAAGTGGATCAATGCTCTAAATGCAACTTAGATCTTAGTTGCTCTCCAGTAACTGGATTACAACGGCGTCAAGTGTTTGATATTCCTGAGCCTCGAATCGAAGTTACCGAACATCAAGCAGAAATAAAAATATGCTCCTGCGGTCAGCGATGTGTTGCAAATTTCCCTCCAGGAATAAGTGCTCCCACTCAATACGGCCAGCGAGTTAAAACGCTATGCGTCTACCTTAATTACCAGCAGTTGATTCCAGAAGATCGGGTCAGCGAATTTTTTAGTGACCTATTCAGCCTTGGTATTGCATCTGCAACCGTTATCGCGACAGGTGAACGCTTCGCAACGTCCCTATCCTCGTGGAAGCAAGAGACCGAAGATTGCCTTGCAGCTAATTTGGATCAGACAGGACTGAGGATTCAAGGCAAAAACCAATGGTTGCACGTGATGTCGAACGAAGCGGCAACAGTCTATCGTGTCTCTCCTAAAAGAGGAGAGATGTTTAAGAGCTTAGTTGGCACGATAGTTCATGACGGCTTTAAGTCCTACTATGTTCTAGCCGCTGTCAGACATGCTGTCTGTAATGCACATATTCTCAGGGAGCTCAAGGCACTCACCGAGTTCGAGAAGGAATCTTGGGCTTCGAAGATGGCGGCTCGACTACGGTTTGCAAACAAGAATCGAGATCAACGCGAGCGCATCAGCCGAATTTATGACCTCATAGTTGACAATGGCTTTCGCTATCATCAAGCAATGGAACCCTTGAAGAAAGGCAAGCGCGGTCGAAGGACGAGGCGGATTGGACATAATCTTCTCATCCGTTTGCCAAATCGAAAGGAAGATATCTTGAGCTTCCTTAGCAACGACCAGGTGCCTTTCACCAACAATCTAGCTGAACCGGATCTTCGTATGATGAAAGTCAAAATGAAGATCTCTGGTGGCTTCAGAACCATCAAGGGAGTTGAAACCTTTGCAGCAGTCAGAAGCTTTACCTCAACCTGTAGAAAGCAAGGGGTTAATATCTTTCACGCAATAGCTCAAGCACATGCTGGCATCTTGCCGAGCATAGTCATGCCGGCTTATGAGGCCCTAGATCAGGCCGTTTGAGTACCTGGGGAGTTACAAATAAAGAAATAATATCCAAATGAAAACTTATAGAAATAAGCGGTAATTTCACTAACATAAATTAGTTGGCACACTCGACATCTCCTACGAGCGTGGGTTTTGAGCGACGTATTTCGCCACTACACTATCCAGCAATTCTTGCGTCTTTTGTTTAACCATCTTGTACCTCAGATCTCTACATTAGCGGACCAATCGTCGGAAAGGATCCTTCTTCAGATCGCAATTTAACAGACTGTCCAGATCGCCATTATCTAGGCCGGATTTGATCACCTTCAAGGCTTTCGTTGTTACCTCCGCGGTTAGCCGGATCTCCTCTTCAGTGTGGGCAAGGGTTCCTTTGAATCCCATGTAGCAGTGAATGCCACGCCGTGACATCTCCTGAATAAATAGGGTTTTCACTTTAGGTTGCAGGGCCTCGTCAGGAAGATCAAGGGTAACAGCAAGGCTCGTGTGCAGACCAGTACAAGCACCGGACAGACCTGAGGCCGCAATTGCGCCATTTATCGCCGAACGCAGATTCTCACCTAATTCCTTAAAGCGGGCTTCAGAGTTGCGTCGTTTTAGTTCTCGAATTGTAGTCAGCGCAGCAATTAGCCCAATATTGTCGCTCCAATACGAACTGGAAACAAACATTTGTGCCGCAGGTGCCATTGCCGCCTGGGAACCAACCACCGCCCCCATCGGATAGCCGTTTGACATCGCCTTGGCCACAACGGTCATGTCCGGGATGACACCCAAGCGCTTCTGTAAACCACCAATCGCCAACCTCCAACCGCATGACACCTCATCGAAAATCAACAGTGCACCGTGCTTATGGGCCAGGGCTTTGACCTTTTCCAGATATTCCGGCTCAGGGAGTTCGGAGCGAGCAGGTTCCATCATAATCGCCCCGACTTCCCCTTGATTCTCCTCCAATAACCTCTCCAGCATAGCTAAATCTCCATAGCTAAACGGAATAGCTGTGCCAGCCAGCACTCTGGGCACACCGATCGGCTCAATCCCTGCAAATGGGTACTCGCCACTTTCAGGCTCGACCAGATAGTTTGCTGCTTGGTACCAATCGTGCCACCCATGGTAGCCGCAGAATAAGATCTTGTCTCTGCCGGTTGTTCCTCTAGCGATGCGAGCGGCGACGGCGCAAGCTTCGCCGCCCCCTTTAGTATACCGGACCATTTCAGCACTGGGAATGGTGTTAATGAGTTCCTCCGCCAGTTCAATTTCCAGAGGACCATTCAGTGTGTATAGGCTACCACGGTCTATCTGTTCCTTGACTGCGGTATCGACAACCGGATCGGCATGCCCCAGAATGATCGCGCCGACAGCGTTGACCCAATCGATATATTCATTTCCGTCCACATCAATGAAACGGGAGCCTTTGGCATGCTGGGCATAGGTGGGGCTGATTCCGTTGGCAAATTGGCTGGCGCGGCGGCTGATGAGTTGAGTCCAGCCGGGAATAATTTCGCCAGCACGTTTATAAAGTTGGTAAGAACGGGTAATATCGGGGGTAAATTCAGACATGATTCACTCTCCTATCCTTTCTAATCCTGCCAATTAAAGATAACACCTAGCATTGACTTCTCCCGATGGAAGGCCATCTCGTAGGCCTTGACCATTTCGGTGTAATGAAAGCGGTGGGTGATTAAGCGTTTAGGTTCCAGACGGCCGTCTGCCATCAAAGAGAGGACATGGGCCGCGGCGTGATCCGTAGCAAAGCGGTTTTGAATTGTGTCTAAAGATGGATGTTGGGCAGTATTAGGGTATAAATAACCTGCTGGCCCCGAGACCGCGATAATCGAAATCCCCTTGCTATAGAACCATTCCATCGCCAGCGGGTTGAAGTCAAGCGGAGATTCTCCACGCCCCAGAAGGCTGACGACCGAAATGCGGCCGTTGGGACGAACAACTTGCAGGGATGTCCGATAGGCAGGCCAGGGGTTCGCCGTTAGGATAACCAGGTCAATGCCAACGCCATTGGTGAAAGCTTCCAGTTTTGCCTGCAGAGCCGGATCATCGGACATGTAGGCGGCGCGAGCCCCCATGCGTTCCGCCATTTCCAGCCGAATTGGACTGTTACCGAGTCCCACCGTCTGGGCCCCAAAAAGTGGGCCTAGTGCAACTGCCCCCAATCCGAGTACACCTAACCCCACCACCGCCACATATTCGCCTGCTTGGAAATGAGCTTTGCGATAACAGTGAGCACTGAGGGCGTATAGGTGTGCATAGACCGCATCCTCGGGATGAGAACCAGCCGGAACTTTGACGATGCTAGCTGATTCTTTGGTGATGTATTCTGATTGGTGCGGTTGCCGGGTCACCACCCGGTCCCCTACCTGAACACGGCTGACTACACTGCCCACGCCTTGTACAATTCCCAAATTGCTGTCCCCAACCCATCTCGGATAGCCCGGGGCGCCGGGAACCTGCTCAGCCCCCTCGTAGTTACCACGGTCGGTCCCGATTTTGAAGGCGGTAATCTCCGTTTTAATCCAAATCTCGTCAGGTTTCAAATTATTGGTATCAAGATGCTGTTCTTCAATGCGCAGATCCCGGGGGCCGTAAAGAATTGGTATTTTCATGTATTTTCCTTAACCTTACCGCTGATAGAACGAAAAACGCGCCTCTGTCCCTCTGTCCGTTTCGCTCTTGACGTTTGACAGCGGTCAGAGAAGCAGATCATCCGAATCGTTAGTCGTTGATCGGGTATAAGGTCGTAACTCGGGTTAAATATCATCAAATGGATACACTTTATGCCCCAGCCGGTGGAAGGTTAAATTTTCGATCGCGTGCACATTAGGTTCCGATACCACGTAGATGGCACCGGCCCAAGATTCAAACCCGGCGCGAAAATGGGCCGTGGACTTGCCCCTGATGTGGCGCATCTGACGTGGATCCAGTCCAAGTGTTTGTGAGAAAGTGGTGTCAAAGGGTTGTTCTCGTTGGGTAACTAGCAGGACGTGAATACCATCTTGTCTGATATAGGCAGAAGGCCCGATGTTGCCGGCCAAGCCCGAAAACATCGGACCATCGTAACGGATGAAGCTAAGCTGCGTGACTGTCGAGATACCATCAAACAGCTACCGGTCGTGGGTACTATCTACTCGCAAAGTTGAGAGTGGGCGGTCAGGCGGTAATGATACTGACCGTAGGTTGGCGACACGCTGGTCATCAAACAATCGGGTCTGACAGATAGAAAGCGAGGGTGACCCCTTAATAACCCGGTTTATTTATGCTTGTTCGGGGGCGGCGCACCTGTTCAAATCTTTCCTACAGGAGCCATATTAAAAGAGAATTCTTTGTCTCCATTCAGTTCGGAACAGCATCCATCTTCTGCCGGTTGAAAGCGCCCATGGCACAGGTTCCGACATCGATAGCACCGCAAGCAACGTAAAGATTCTGACAGATATGTCCGCTAGGGTGATCAATTTTGGTGGAACTGGACCGTAGCGCCATTTAGAGCGATAAGGAATCGTTATCCAGATAAAAACGACAGCGCATTCACGGACGAAGAAAAATGATTTTCCTCGATATTTAGATGCTTGCTCGAGAGAGGCGATGCTGACCTGTTCACTTAGCTCTGCGCCCTCTTTTAATAAAATTAGATTGTGCTCGAGCTGCAAATAGCGATAAGGGCTAGGTACGAATCCTTCCACCCGGTGGATATTGAGATAGGTTTCAATGGGGTGGCGGTTACCGCCAGAAGGAACGTTTCGAAAATAATAAGTGATCCCATCGAAGGTAGTTGTAGCGCGGATGCCTTGAGTAGCCCAAAGTAAAAAAGAGAGTTCTTCCAAGGTGAGAGGTTTCTCGGTGAAGTATCGGTGGCTACGACGTTGCCGGATAACATCGATTACAGGTTTTTGCCCAATGGTGAATTCTTCTGGTGGCATCAACTGGAAGATCTTAGCATCAGGGGGCAGGTTTTTTGCACCTCTGGGCGTGGTATATTTTGTAGTTGATCGGTATTAAATGAATCAAATCCTGCCGCCCATTCATTGCCTTTAAGTAGTTGGTGATAGCTTTCCAAGGTATTTTCTTCAGTCATTTCTCTACTTAGTTAATTTACCCAAGATTGCATCATTTTCACTTCTATATTTGTCAAAAAGGAGCGTGTCTCGAGTGCTGCCAAAGTTCAGGATTAATGAATTCAAAATAGTAGAAAGGAAAAAATCTTTAGTACTGAAGTAGCTTCACTAGAAATAAAAGCATTATATCAGAACCAGTCAATCATCACAACAGGAAATTGAGCCGGCCAGCAACTGCTATATACTGTTATAAAATAGAATCCAATTTCTGGTCTGCAAACCCCTACGAAGCTAGCGATCAACAGCAGAGAAAGTTAAACTGGCATGGTTTATAATTTGCATTAATTCGAACAAAAGGTGTGAGAATCGGGATTCTATTATTTTGCTTCTTTGCCGTTGCTTGTGAAAAATCTTCTCCGCTCAATGGTACGAAGGTCAAAATCAACCGCCAGGTTTATTTCGAAATTAGCCTTGATGGTATCAGTGGAGAACTGGATGTCATTAGTTTTGAGCCCAAAATACGGCAAAAGATTTCAGTAGACCAATCTGCCATTAGCAGATCTATACCAATATCGTCACTGAGCCCATTACGCTACCCTTTAAGAGCGTTACCGAGAGCTATTTCAATATCCGTACCGATAACTTGAAAGGTATCTATGAGTTTCGAAGGCGTATTGAGTGGCTCCAGACTTAAGGGTAGGTCTTCAAAAAACGCTTTATCTCTCCTGAAATTAGATGGCGAGATACAAACCGTCACCAAGAAAGAGGATTGCGAAAACAACGCCGGCAACAGACCAAACGATGAAGCGATTCGGCTTATTCAGCTAAGCGTCGTAAGATGCCTCTTTTACCTTTGTAGCCCAACTTCTGGTGCAAACTACCGTCTAAGGATTAGGTCAGAAATCGGCTCTCGTCGGTTGGGCATTCATTGGCCTGAATTGAGGCTGACGCCCCAAAACTAACTTACTCTAGATCGAGGAGTGCACAATGAAAACACACGAACTCGTCTTTACACAACCTTATCAGGTTGAACTACAGGAACGAGAAATCGACACCAGTCTAGCCCCTCACCAAGCACTGGTTGAATCGGAATGCTCAATCGTCAGCGCAGGGACTGAAGGAGCAGGGTTTACCGGCCTGATTCAAGAGATGCCATCGTCTCGTGGAAAACAGAACATGTATCCACACACAACAGGTTATGGACATTTAGGCCGGGTATTGGAAGTTGGCTCTGGTGTTACCATGTGCCAAGTAGGCGATCGCGTGTTGAGTTTCTCCAATCACGCTTCGCTGGTCAAGGCCGATGCCGTTCGTTGTGCGCTGCCTGTCCTTGAAGATGTCGCGGGTGAAAAGGTGGTCTTTGCTCGCATGGCTGGGGTCAGCATCAGTGCCCTCCGCTCCTCGACCGTTCAACCGGGAGACACGGTTTTGATTATTGGCCAAGGACTGGTTGGCAACTTCGCCGCCCAACTCTTTCAGTTGGCAGGTGCTGAAGTGGTGGCTTCCGAAATCAACCCTTTACGCATCGAAAAAGCCAAAGCCTGCGGTATCGAGCACGTGGTCAATCCCAACGAAACCGATCTCAAAGAGTACGTGATGGATTGGACCGGCGGCCAAGGCGTTCAAATCGCGATTGAAGCCATTGGGGTTAGCGAATTGGTTTCAGAAGCGGTGATGTTGACGCGGCCTTACGGTGAAACTATCTTACTGGGTACCCCTCGTGCTCCTGCTGTTTTCGATGCTACGCCGATGTTGCTCAAGGTTCATATGGAGGCCATTCGCGTGATTGGTTCGCTGGAATGGCGATGGCCACCGCATGAAGTGAATCGCTATCGCCACAATATCGTCGAAAACTACCGGCAGATTATCAACTGGATTGTGCAGGATCGTATTATCGTAGAACCTCTTCTTACCCACAAAGCTTCACCGGTCAATTGTCAACAGATTTTTACAGGTTTAACCTCAGACAAAGACGTCTACCTGTCGGCCGTTTTTGATTGGGGATTGCTGGATTAGGCTTCTCAGTCGGAAGGTTTATTACCGGCATATGGATTCATACACTTGAATGATTTTTATGCAAGACTTTGATTCCTGCTGTTGGGGTGGAAGCTAAATTTTTCAAGAGATGTAAGGAATGAATTTTATCGGACTGCGAAAAATCGGTATTAATTTCCGAGTTGGTTGGGAGGCTTTATTACGGAACAAGTTTAGATCTCTACTGACACTACTGGGCATTATTTTGGGCATTTTCATTGTGGTGACCACTGTTTCACTCAGCGGAAGTATCAAAACCTTTTTGATCGCTGAAATGAATCGGCTGAGTGACACTACCGGCTTGAGTGTCGGCAAAAAGGAATGGTATGAAAAAAGCTCCGGCAAATACGAACGCAGCCCGAAGACAGCCAACTTAGGGCTTCAGGATGTGGAAGAAATTCTTGAGTATTGCCCTTCAGTCTCGATAGCTGCCGCGGCTAATGTCTTTGGCCGGCTTGATACGGTTCATCGCGGCAAGACAATGCCGTATGAACTGTTAGGCGTGACGATTGGTATAAAAGAGTTGTGGAACTTTGAGCTGAGTCATGGGCGTTGGATTCGGCAGAGCGATATCGATACAAGGGCGCGTGTTGTCGTTATCGGATCAAAGATCAAAGATGAATTGTTTGGGGAATCGAACCCGGCAGGCAAAGAAATCCGAGCTGGAAATGTCCGTTTGACCGTAATTGGTGCAATCAAAAAAAGACAACTTGGTATGGCCAAATTGATGCCGTTCTCAATCGACAATGACATGTATGCACCATTCACCACGGTTGATACTTATTACACAGGAAAATTTATGAGAAATGCCTGGATAAACGCCCGGGCTAAGGACATGGCACACGTTGACCAGGCTAGAAAAGAGATAAAAATACTCTTTTTCCGCAAATTCGGCACGATTGAATATCACGGTTTCAGAGCCAACAAAGATGCGATGAAGGAAATTGATAAAATGGTCCTCACCATTCAACTGGTGGCCGGTTGTGCGGCGGCTATTTCTCTATTGGTCGGTGGGATTGGGACCATGAATATTATGCTAGTTTCAGTAACAGAGCGAACAAAAGAGATCGGATTGCGTAAAGCAATCGGTGCCAAGAATAATGATATTCGTTTCCAGTTCCTGATCGAAGCCATTGTTATCTGCTTATTTGGGGGATTGATTGGTACAATGCTCTCTGTTCTGGTCTCCTCTGGAGCTGGTTGGGCGATTACTACTCTCTTTCTGGAGTCACATGGGGCCACTTGGGAAGCGGATGTAAGACTCTGGGCAGCGGTGGGTGCATTCGGAATTTCGACACTGGTGGGCGCGATGGCTGGCCTTTATCCCTCCAATAAAGCAGCTAAACTGACCCCGGTAGAAGCTTTGCGATTTGATTAAACAGGTTAGTAACTATGATATTTGATAGTTTATTGATTACATTCCGAATTCTAGGGGTCAATAAATTACGGTCTATTTTGACCATTCTGGGCATTACAGTCGGCATATCAGCAGTTATTGCCATTGGCTCAGTTGGCTATGGAGCCAAAGTGGTACTTACATCTTCCCTGAACAAACAAGCCGGTAGGTTTAGTATTCGTCGTGAAAATTATGTGAAGGTTAAAGGAACTGAAAAGCATATACCGAATCCTCATAAAGAATTCATGACCATGGATGACGTAGAAGCAATCAAAGCCAATTGCCCCTCGGTGGCCAATGCCATACCGACAGACGAATTGGGATGGAGAAGGATGAAATCCGGGGAAAGATCAAAACACTCACCGGTCTCGTTAACAACCGAAGAGTTTGCATCATTTGAAAACTGGTCTACCATCTTTGGTCGTCATTTTAACCGCTCAGATATGGAGCTATTATCTAAAGTAGTTGTCATTGGCTTTGATGTTTGGCAGAGTCTGTTTCGTGGAAAGGATGTAATTGGCCAAGAGCTTAAATTTAACAACCAACGTTATACCATAATCGGTGTAATGGAAAAAACAGGGCAAGGTGAAGGGTATGAAAGTAAGGACAATAAGGTCTTACTTCCCATGTCCACGGGGAAAACCTATTTTGGCGGCAATCGAGTCGGGCCCAGAAACCAGGTTCGTAGTATCAGTATCCGGCCTAAATCCCCAGACCTATTACAACAGGCCCAAAAGGAGGTGGAAATTCTAATTAGGCGCCGCCACAATGACAAACCATTCTATGAAATCGACAGTGTGGAAGGAACTCTCAAGCTGGTGAACAATATCTTGTTTGCGGTGCAATTGGTAACTTTACTGATCGCTGTTTTTCCCCTGGTGATCGGCGGAATCGGTATCCTTAATATCATGCTGGTGTCGGTGGTAGAGCGGGTGCCTGAAATTGGGTTACGCAAGGCGGTTGGCGCTAAGCCGTTTCAAATCCGAATCCAGTTTTTAGTGGAAGCCGTCGTCATTAGCCTGATCGGTAGCATGCTGGGATTAGTCTTCGGTCTAACGGCCGCTACTTTTCTCGGAGACATCTTAAGTCAAAAGATGGCCTCTCAGTTTGATGCTGACTGGCCTTCAGCTTTTAACCCCCAATCGATATTCAGCGGGCTGATGATGGGCATGCTGGTTGGCATCACATTTGGCTTCCTTCCGGCCAATCAAGCTGCTCGAATGACACCAATAGATGCCATTCGAAACAAGTAAATCGTACCTGTACCGACGGCAAACCAGTATATACTTTACACCGTAATAAGGTGAATAAGGTGAGCGTTTTTTTAAGGTCTGAAAACGGGGTCGGAGTCAAGAGTCGAGTTCTGTTTGTAGCTGGTGTAGGTCTGACTCAAGCAATCAGTAATAGCATTTTTGAAGGTTGAAAACTCGGAATCATATTTTGAATACAGCCATTTCTTGTTGAGAAATTTCCAGAAACCTTCAATCCGGTTCAAGTTCGGGCAATAGGTTGGAAGATAAAGTAACTCAATAGCGAGAACGGAGGCCAGTTGCCAGACAATTTTACACTTTTGATCTCTCGCCGGATCCATTACCAGGGTCATAGGAACGCCCAAATGTAAGCCCTGCAATCTGGCGTAGCAAATCACCGATACTTTCGGCCTTAATGTGGGTCTCATTAGTTACGGTTATTAGTTGGTGAGTAGCCGCATTTAAGACCCCTAAAACATTGAACCGCTTTCGGCCGGCCGGGGCTTGGATGAAAATCCGAGTCAACGACCCAAGAAAACCGAGAAAAGACGGCTCTGTCACTAGCTGTGGCTTCCTCCAAAGGTGGCTGCAACTCTTTTTTAAATAGGCCTTAGCTGGAATGGTCCCCACTTTGTAACGTTTGAGACCGATCGACTTTAGAAAGAGTCGAACACGATTTTGACGGCGCGTGATCCCGGTCAATTCTTTAATTTTCGCTGCTGCTTGTTTAATAGACCTCTGGCCAAAAGAGGGAAATGTTAGAATTAAAGGATCAGGTAGCAACAGATCAAAGATTAATCCGAGTCAGATTTCAAACGGTTAACCGCCGTTAGTGTGAGGAGGGTCGACAAATCTTGCCAACCTGGTTTTCTCCAACCAACCGGACCAGACCAGCCCAGCTAAGTTGTAGCCACCAACGGCGGATGTGATTGATGTCTTGGAGGGAATATCCAACTCAGTACCACATGGCCCCAGCCGATGCGGTCAGCCGGTCTACCGTTGGCCGTACTATGTAACCAGTTGAAAATAGGTTGATCCAATGTCGACCGTTCCGACGGCCGAGTAAAAGAGAGTTGCTTGCAAGCCAAACCAACATCCAAGGGGTAATAGTAGATGCCAGCGAGCAAGCGATGGAACGCGCTAAAAAAACAGCCTCAACATTACAGCGGCCAGAAAAAACAGACACCGCCAGCCCAACTAATCATCAATCAACACCGCTGACAAATCATCTCCGACCGAAGGTCGGCTAACACTTTCAGTCGAGGATCCAAACCGGATTTTCAGTTATTTAAGGATGTCCAAACGGCAATCAGCCGGCAGATTAGTTGTCTAGCCGATTCTGGCTATCAAGGCTGAGCTAATTTGCCTGCCAAGAGCCGGCGGCCAAAGAAGAAATCTAAACATCGCCCCTTAAGCCGACCAGAGAAAGTGACCTATCAGCTATTTAGGCGGAGGGCGGATTCAGATTGAGCCTGTGATTGGCCAACTAAAGGTCTGTGCTATTCGGTGCCGGCGTTATGGCAAGCGATGACGAGGTTTGTGACTCGGTTTTAATTTGATGGCTGCCATCTACAATCTGGAACTCAAACTCAAATCCTGACTTATGCAAGAGGTCTATTATTATAATCTAGCTTTACTTCCGTGAAAGTTAATAAGTCAGATTAACCAGATTGGATAATTAGGCTAATGTCGCTGATGCGATTCCAGTAAAGTTCAAATTCTTCAGATTGACGCGATATTCAAAACCTGTTAAAGCAGATATTCTTTCGCTGTCACTCTTATTCTCCTCTCCTGTTGATATCCAACTCAGTCAACCCTGCCAAATCCTCTTTGGTAATGGCATCTCCTGCATTTTTACCCAGTGCTTTCTCCAGTGCTGATCTTAGGTTGGGATCAGAAATCTCAACAACCTCTCCCTAAACAGAACCAGAGACCAAAACAATCAGCAAAAGTAATAGACCAATACGTTTGATCTCAATTGCTCCTATTCTCAGATTTCAATATTCCCAAGTTTCAAAGCGGATCATACTTGTAGTCTAATGATGGAAGTAGGCCCAATTGAGTGTCAAAGTGCTAGAAGGATTCAAAGCGTTAGTAGGATTCTCTGTCTCAATCGGGCAAAACCAGTATATTTAAGCCTTGTGTATTTTTGTGAAGTAATATCAGGCAAGATTGTCAGGCAATAAAACATGTGTCAAATATACCGACCTGCCAAAACACCCGTGCAGGTATGATATCCCCGGTTGAGGTTGAAGGCCTAGTCTCAACTCGTAGACTGCGGACAAAATGGTCGACCAACCATTTTTTTTATTCCTAAAAATGGAGGCAGAGTAGATCCTGTCGTTTAGTAATCTTCAACCATATGTTTGGTCTATCCTCAGTTTTAGCACTTTACTGTAATGTACGTCGTTACCCCATTTGGATGGAGATCTCCCGAAGAGACTGGAAAATTATGAAGTGTTTGCAGCATGTTCACCAGGGAAAGTTATAGGAAGGCTGATGGGCAAAACGCTTGGTGGTGATGTCAAGGTTAACCTGGGACTGTGGAGGTAGGTAAACAGTCAAGCGTGTATCGTTGATGGGCAATGACACCTCTTCGCCCGACAACAATCGGTATGTGGCGTCAGAAAACTGGTGTTCGGCGTAGGCACCGGCCTGGACGATCACCTCCCGTGAATCAGTCAGGCTGAGATTGACCAAGTGCAGCACCGTGCGATCCGAAGTCAGTTCAGAAACCAGGGCCGCAACATCCGGTGGTAGCCCCGGTCGCCTGTTTACCGGATCGAAATGTCGTACCCGCGACATCAATAATCCACCGTTGTAAAATGGTAGTGGCGCGCCCATGGTCAGGTTAACCAGCCCTTCGATACTGACTGGATTACGGTAGATGAGGTTGAATCCATCGTCCTCTTTGGGTTGATGCTGGCGGATCTCATCTAATCGGCCATTCACCTGAGATATGTTGTACTTGAGGATCTCCTCCGGATATGCTGGATATGTACCGTCCAGGTAAGCTAGCCAGGCGGCTTCGTGTCCCCCATGGTCCTTGGCCATAAAACGGCTGATCGGTTCGATTCTCTCCCAATCGTGCGACCAACGTGCTTCAGGATCATGATTGTGGATTTTGCTGACACGATCCCGATCCATCGGATCCATCGATATGTTCCACAGATGTACCGGGCCAACCGGATCCATGGGCATGAACTTAAACCATCCATTGACCTCTTTGCATGTCCCGTCAGCGTTCCGCAGCACTGGCAGGAACGACATCGGTTCATTGACTATCTTTCCCGCTTGGCCATGCTTGTGAGGGACATAGATGGTATCGTTCTTGATAATACCGAGTCCAATCAACAGGTCAATCTGACTACGCGGTAAGTCGAGGTAGGTGGGATCACCGGTCACCAGTAACGCATTTTCAGCGGCCATCCCTGTAGATTGAGCGTACCCGCCCCAGCCGTGGTAAACGGTCCAGCCGTAGAAGCCGCCATACCACTTGCCATCGATATACTCTCCGACCTTACCCGACAAACCGACATTATCGGGCAGAATACCCCCGTTCTTCTGCACGCGCTCGATCCAGACGTCGGTGTATTCGGTGATCCACCTGCGGTACTTATCTTCACCAGTAGCCAAGAAAGCGTTGAGCATCAGGCTGGTGATGGCCAAGTTGATAGGGCCATCGCCGCGTACCCACCGGCGATGCGCTGTTGCTGACATCTTTTTCATGTTATCGCCCTCGTTCAGTTCAGCGAAGCTGGCAATCCCCGGCACGTCGTAAAACGGAAGTCCGTAGTGGTCCATAGTCCAGACATACTCCCAGGGCTCATCGGGTATCCAGGGCAGTGGTCCGGTACTGCCTGTACGCGTACTGAGGACCAGTTTGCGCTCCTCATCGTAGTTCTTGACACTAGGATATTCATTCAGGTAGAAACCGGCGAAACGCTGCGCACGATCCATGAATTTCGGGTCGGACGGATCTGCTAGACACAGGGCATAAAATAGTTGAAACCCTTCACCCTGATGGAACCAGTCATCACAGCTATGGAACTCGTTCTGTACCGTGCCGTTATCGGTAAAGTGTTGGGTAATAGTCTCCCATTGTCGCTTAGCCAGCGGTAGGAAACGGACATCACCGCCCAGCGAGTAGAACATCGGCCAATTGTGGAATGTTTCGTAAGAATCGTCTAGCTTGCCCCAGGAATTGTAGCGGAAGGCGCCGTCACTCTGCAGATACTTTTCGATGAACACGTCAGCCGATGTGTTCATCCGGTCGATTAGTTGTCGTTGTAGCACAGCCCACTTTGGCGGCTGGTCGAACGTTACCGCTGCATCAACACGCGGGAATCTGGACCGGTCAGCGTCGGCCCAACAGTAGTTCGCGCACCCCCAAATCAGGATTGCCATCACCATCAATCCGATGGCCTTGCTTGCCCACTGTATCGAGCCGCCGTCAGTAGGAGCCAGACTCACAGACCTTTTTCTTATCTGCTCTTCCTGTGTTTGGCCCGGTGAGACAAAGGTGAGGAAGAGAACAAACATAGCTGTTGTCCGCGTCGACGTGTACTTGGATAAGTGTGTCATAGTAGATCTCCGGTTTGGTATCTGAATTGTCGTACCCTCAAGTGCCTTAGCTTCAAGTGCTGTACCTGTCCCTCAGGCACCCATTTTTGCCCGTTTGAAAAATACTTTTCCTTGGATTGCAAGTATTAAGTGCAACCAGGTGATTGAGAAAATACCACAAGAGATACTTGCTTGCAAGTCCAGAAAAATCCAGGCAAGTCTAGGCGTCTCCCAGGAGTAAAATTTAATCCTTTTTTCACCACAGAAATTTGATTCTTGGGGTAAATACTGACAATAAGCCTATTCTTGCCAGTCCTGGCAATCGTGCGAATCGCCTCGGTTTTTGTTGAACTGGCCTGAGACCGGTTAAGAGCATTTGCAAATGGACCTAGATCTTTAGGCCATTTAGTAGTATATACATGCTAAGATTTCCTTCCATGATATATAATATAGAGGAGACTTACGCGCCAGATCCAGGCGCAGTTATAAAGGGGAGTAAAATGGATAAAAGCAAACTGGCGATCAACGGCGGCGCTAAATCGATAGAGGCGTTTGAAGGCACTGGGCAACCAAAGATCAACAATGAGGAGTTCCTGGAAATGGCCAGTGTCTGGGGTTATTCTCAGGAGATTATCGACAAAATAAAAGAAGCCATTGAAAAGGACGATCTGGGCGGCGGGCCGTCTCTAGTGGCCTACACTCCAGCGTCCAGGATGTACCAACTAGCGGAGAGAGCCGCTGAACTGTTCGATGTCAAGTACGTCATTCCGGTCACCTCTGGTACGGCAGCGTTGCATAGCGCCTATATCGCGGCTAACATCTGCCAGGGCGACGAGGTCATCGTGCCTGGATTTACATTCATGGCTACAGCGATGGCGGTGGTGGTGGTTGGTGGCCTCCCGGTTTGGTGCGAAGTGGACGAATCCATGACCATTGATCCGGCCGACTTGGAAAAGCGTATCACTCCCCGGACTAAAGCCATCGCCCCGGTTCATATGAACGGCTACGTTTGCGATATGGACGCGGTTATGGACATAGCAAAGCGTCATACGCTGAAGGTAATAGAGGACTGCGCTCAATCATGCGGTGACTCTTTCCATGGGCAACGGGTGGGAACTATCGGCGATCTTGGTTGTTTCAGCATCAGTTCCTACAAAACCACCGGCGGCAGTGAAGGTGGTCTGATCATGACCAACGACGAGAAGCTATACTATCGCGCGCTACAGTGGGCGGAGGCTGGCGGCTTGTGGCGTCCTGATCGCTACGCCCTTTCTCGCTGGGAAGACGAACTATTCTGCGGCGTGAACTACCGGATGCCTGAATTGTCCGCGGCAGTGAACCTTGTGCAGCTTGGAAAAATGGACGCCCAACTGGACCGCTGGCGCACCAACAAAAAACGCATACTGGCAGGTTTGCCGGTCTACAAAGAGATAAAGCCTCAGGCAATCCATGATATTGACGGTGAGCACGGCAACAGCTTGGGATTCTTCGCAGAAACTGCGGAGGAGGCAGAACGACTGGCATCTATTCTGAGTGCGGAGGGCATCGGTTTCAACACCAAGGGTCGAAGCGACGGACGCGACTGGCACATATATAAGTACATGAGCCCCATCATGAACAAACTCCCGGCGACATCGGACGGTTATCCATGGATCGACCCCAAGACGGGGAAGGAATTTCCAGTGGAATATTCACCGGATATGTGCCCGCGTACTCTGGAGCTCATGAGCCGCCGAGTCAACACAGGGATAGACCAGTGGTGGACCGAAAACGACTGCAAGCAGGTAGCTGCAGCCATGACAAAGGTTTTTGACGTCCTCTGCACTCGTGACGCGAAGGGCGGAAATTGGCTTGAGTTAGCGGGGCAATAGTTGAAGCTGTTTCGCTAACGAGTCGTGGCGATATAAATTGACCACTAAGCCTAATTGGACCTAAAATTGATTCCACCGCTATCAACTGAGTTGGCCACTATAACCCAACTTAGTCGTCATAGTCTTTAGGGCCTCATATCCTTTAGATAGCATGTTAGCAGAAAAAGGAACAACAATATGATAGACCGTGTATTGGCCGTTCTTTCTCACCGCTGACCCTGCATTTCTGCCATCGAGTATGGACATCAATCAGGACTTTTGCTATGCTAAGCCGCTAGGGATCAGCATGAGACAATGAGCGGGTTTGGGCTGTGTAGCTCATCTAACCATCTAGTAAAGGAGATACATTCACTATACCTCTGACCGCCTCACTAGCCGAATTGCTATGAGCTTATATCAAAGGAAATTATATAAAACTGTTATCTAGATTACAGTGTTTGGTATTGATAGGTTTTACCCCTCGGCAAAAACTTGCTCGGTCTGTGGTTTTGTGTTCAAAGAACTTGAATTGCGTGAGTGGTGGTGGGGATACGCTGAGTGTGGCACAGTTTTGGATCATGACCGAAATGCGAGTATGAATATTCTTAGCGTTGGGGCGTCAACGATTGGGTTAGGTGATATCAGACAGTCTTTAGCTGCAATTGCCGTTCGACCTCAGAATCCTCGCCATTCATGGCGGGAAGTACATCAAGGGAACGCGTCAATGGCGGTTGTCTATATGGCGACGCCTTCTATGATAGACAATGAAAGGAACGATTATGGGCGAAATAAGTTATTTCGATGCTTGCTGTTATCTGGGAAGGCATGTGCACATGCGCCAAGGTCAACCTGAGACGGCTGACGAAATCATAGCCGCTATGGGTCACTTCGGCATCCATGAAGCACTCGTGGTTGATGTGTTATCTCGCGAGGTAAACCCTATGGCGGGGAACAAGCGGATCCTCCATCGAACAAAGGACTGTCCGCGTCTTCATCCCGCATGGGCTGGACTGATGTCCCACAGCCGCGAGATTTTGTGGTGCAGATGAGAGAATCAGGAGTCGGCGCGCTGTTCCTTTTCTATGGCCAGTTCGATATACGACGCTTGGACGACTAGGGCGTGGACAATCTGTTGGAAGCGCTAGAGGAATTAAGAGTGCCTGTGTTCCTCTGTCCAATCAACTGGCGTTTTCAGGCGATGGACGCGACGGATTGGTCGAACGTTGTACGGATTTGCCGCAAATTTCCCGATCTACCAGTGATAGTCACCGAAAACCGGACGTACAAAAGTCAGCGCGCAGGCTATGCGGCTCTGGATGCATGTCCCAACCTTCGGTTCGATCTTTCCTCGTGGTGGCTTCATCAACGGATCGAGTTCATTAGCCGGGAATGGGGAGCCGAACGGCTGGTCTGGGGTTCCCAATTGCCGGAGCGCAGCCCTGGGGTGCCTATAATGCAGCTCAACTACTCCGATATTTCCCCGGAAGAGCTTTCTCTCATAGCGGACTGCAATATGCGAAATCTGCTTTCCTGGAATGATAATATAGAGTTCGTGGGCGGATCAGTAGAACTTCCTACCCCCACTGATCCGCTTCGTCATGCGGCCCGCGAGCGCATATCGCTGCGGAATGAGGAGTTCTATGACTGTCATGGGCATATGGCTGGTGTACTCCGCATCACGTAGTGGAGGGTAATGCGCAGGATCTAATTGATGAAATGGACAAGTTCGGGATCCGCACCTGTTGTGTCTTCAGCCTCGAAGGAGTGTTCGGAGACGAAACTTATGGAAATAACGAAGTCGCGGCGGTCGTCAAACAATACCCGGATCGATTCATAGGATTTACGCTGCTGAATCTGAATCACGGCGAGGCAATCGTCAGGAAAGAGATGGAACGCGGTCTGGAAATGGGCATGCGCGGCATCAAGCTCATCAACGCTTATCATGGTTACCCGGAGGAAGATCCGCTGGTGGATGTGGCCTGCGAATTCGCCGATAAACACGGTCAGTTTGTTCTGCATCACGGTTGGGGATCGCCAGCGCAAATAGCGAGGCTATGCGAGACATACCCCAACGCTTGTTTCTTCACAGGACATGCCACCTCAGCATATGGAGAGGTAACCAGGAGGTTTGACAATCTCTTTATCTGTACGTGTCCGCTGCTGGGTTGGGAAGAAGCGGAGCGTCTCGTAGAAATCTATGGCGCTGACCGGATCCTCTTCGGCTCTGATCTGACCGATCTTCCCATTGGGTGGGGGATGGCTCAGATCATCTATGCGAAGATTTCCGAGTCCGACAAGCGCAAGATTTTAGGCGAAAATCTGAAAGCGCTTCAGAGAAAAATCGAGAAAACCCCAATGCCATAGCCCAGAGCGGAGAAGGTCCGTCAAAACTTCGCAATTGTACCCACATCAACCCCGAAGACAAAAGCAAAGTCATTGAACAGATGTCTCCTCTATGAACATATAGTCTCTGCTGTATCTATCCGCCTTCAGGTTCTCGTAAAAGTCTCTGAACGTAAAGGTGGGTTCCCATCCCAAGATCCGCTCTGCTCTAGAAATGTCATCGATTTTCCAGAGATCCTTGCTGTCAAAGAGCGCTTGTAGGTCGACGCCATATTCCATCAGCAAAGCAACTGCTCTGGGGTAGTATTTCTCGATAACCTGCTCGGGGTTGGTCCGCAGCATCGGTACATCCTCCTGTGCGAACTCGGTTGAATTGGACAAGAGGAATACTTCTTCCTCAATGTCTTTTGATTTACCAATTTTACTTTCTATCCTTTCCACTTGCTGAAGATTCCTGGCAATCATTATTTTAACTTGGTCGGTAGTAAATTTCCGTAAGTGAATATTTAATTCGGTTAATCCTATAGCACCGTTTTCGGTGAGGTAAACTTGCCGACCAATCTCGATTAGATATTGATCCATCATTATTTGCCTCTTGATACCAGAGTCAAATGATAATCACGAATGATCTTCTTGTTCTTGTTGATATACCTCTGGATTGCTTGCTCAGTGATAGCACTGATGGAAGTATCTCGAATGATTGCCAATGTGCGGATGGATTGTTTCAATTTTGGACCGATCCTTGCCTGATGCAGTCTCTTACTGCCTTGACTGTACCAATTTCTGCTCATTTTATTTTCCTCTACTTGGTGTATTTGGTGACTGCTAAAATAATCAACTGCATCTATGTAGCAAAAATTTGATTTTCAGCAGTTGGAGAGAAATAGAGTTTTGAGATTGGGCAAGGTGACTTTCGGTTGCAGTTGAAGATCGAATTAGATTGGTCAATATTCGACTCTAAACAGTGAAATCCCACCCCAAAAGTGTTATGACAACCTTCACAGGGTAGAAGAATGAAGGCCTGAAAAAGACACACTTGACGACACAGAATGGTGTCTGTTATAGTGTGTTGAGAATCGTTGAAACTCTTACTATATCAGGAAAAATGGAATAGTTTAAATCGGTTGAAGAGTCTAGATTAGACTATGTTACAGTTTCTAAGCCCGATTTTTTTGGCAATTGGCGCCACAGCAGCATGTCTGCCGATCATTATTCATTTACTTAATCGTTTCCAAACTCAGCGGTTCATCTTTAGCACTACCCGTTTTATCCAAAAATCCACCTACTCTAACCAGCAACGTTACAGGCTTAAGGAGTTATTACTACTGTTACTGAGAGCTTTAATTTTGTGTTGTCTGGGGGTGGCCTTTGCCAGACCATTTTGGCCACACCATCAGGTGCTCGAAACTGTTGATCGGCAACGAAACGTGGTGGTCGTACTCGACTGCTCCTATAGTATGGGAGCATCTGCCAACGGGTCTAATACCTTTACGATGACGAAACAGCTAGTTTCAGAAGCGTTGGATCAATTGACTTCACAGGATAAATCAGCCTTGGTGCACGTTTCGAATTATGCCAAACCGGACAAATTGCTGGATGAAAATCATCAGTTAACTCAGGCCGTCGTTGATAGTGCTCAACTGACCTGCCGGGGGACTAACTTGCTCAGTGGTCTGCAGATAGCAGGTGAACTCTTACAAAACGCAAAAGGACAAAAGGAGATCTGGCTAGCTAGCGATCTACAAAAAGTAGGTTGGTCTCAGCTCTTAGCCACGATTGATGAAAGTGACCAACTCAGTTCAGGTCGGAAAAGCATCAATATTCCTTCAATTAGATTGCTGACTACTCCAGATCAATCGGCTTCACCTAATTTAGCCGTTACTGACCTAGTTGTTCCCCAGACGATTGGTTCAACTAAAACGACCGTCCTGACACGAATTCGTAATTTTGGGCAGGTTAAGCAACAGACAACGGTCAACCTTTTTTTAGATGACAGGCAGACCCAAAGTAAGCAGATAACAGTTGAGCCTCAGCAGATTATGGATGTTAAGTTTCAAACCGAAGCGTCAACAACAACTGGGTTGCGCACGACACAGCATAAAGGGTTTGTTGAGATCACCGACCAATCAGTGCAGATCGATAATCGTCGTTACTTTTGTACTCAACGTATTCGTCAGATTCGTTTGCATCTAATTCATCAAGTTTACCCTCAACTATTCCCGCGAAAGCATGTCCTAGATTCTGCTCGAGGACTGGAATCGGAGAGTCCCAATGAAATGTTTTATCTGCAGAAAGCACTACAAGCAGGTCAGCAGATCTTGCCCGTCAACTGGACAGCCTCAACCCAACTACCAAACGGCCAATCATTAGAGACTGCTTATGACTTGATGATTGTACATGGTACCTCATTGACATCAATAGACCTGGCTAAGTTGCTTACCTTTGTCCAGCAAGGAGGTGGGCTATTGATTGCCGGCAGTAATACAGATGCGAGCGATAAATTTCCCCCCAACTCTGACCAGAAGGCCTCTCTTTTGGCTTCACTGTACCCCTGCCAGTTTTACCCTCAAACCAACCCAAGATTGGTACGATCAGGGGTAATGTCAGCATCTCGTTCAACAGATACATCCACAAGGGCAAAAGATTCCGGCTCCGATCAGAGGTTAGCATCTTCGAGCCGCCCCAAGATTGACGCAGCTGGAGAAATGGTCTTAACTGAAATAGATTTCAACCATCCGCTATTCCGCTCATTTCAGCAGCAATACCAAGGCGATTTTAGCCAAATCCAGTTTGATTGGGTTGCGCCTTGCTTACCTGATGCTGAGGCGGAAGTAGTTGCTAGTTTTGAGGATGGAACACCGCTACTGATCGAGAAGTCTGTTGGTCTAGGCCGGGTGATTTTCCTTAATACTCGACTCGACCGGCAAGGAACCGATTTCCCCATTCGTTCCATTTACTTACCGTTTCTTCATTCGGTAATCCGGTATCTAGTTCTCTATTCAACTGACCAATCCAGTTCCTATACTGTTGGCGATGTTCTTGACCTGGCAACTATTTTTCCGAAAGATGCAACAACAGCTGTTAACCGAGCGATTTCTGTCTATGACCCCGTTGGTAAGGAACACCGAATCAGCGCTCAATTAATGGGAACACCAATTCACTTCTCTGAGACAGAATTACCGGGGATATATCAAATCTATGGGCCCTCCATTAACGCCCAGGGCAAGCCTGATCATCCGATTGCTCGGACGAGTCAGTACCAATATTGGGTTATTAATCTAGATACGGTTGAATCCGATCTGGGGTCTTACGACCCGGATGAGGTTATGAGCATGATAAAAGCGCCAGTTGAGGAGAAAGAGAACAGGGCCAACCCGCAGATATTTAATGGACCTGAGGCGTTGTCTACTGTGCAAAGAAAGGCTGAAGGTCAGGCCATAACAATGGAAATGGCGTCCCGATCCTCGCTTTCGCGGGTAGAACGCCAACAACAAATTTGGTGGTTTATAGTACTGGGGGTGTTACTACTATCGATGGTTGAGATGTGGCTCGCCAATCGTTACTAAATTAGTAGTTAATGGCTAGATCGCTAAAAAATCGATAGCTGAGCACTATTCCAGAAAACTCAGTCGTGGGCATTGCACAAAACTTTGGGTTCTTGGCCTGTCAGAAAAGCTTCACGCACAATGTTCTCTGGAGAGCATTTACCTTCGTAGGCCAATAGGCCAGTCTCCTTGTCGATTTCCTTGAAAATCACGCCTGCTGGCAAGCGAAAATCCTGAACCTCACCCCGAAGACCGTCCAACATGAATCTAGCCCAGATTGGCAAAGCACCTTTGGCACCCTCCTGATCAGCACTTTTTTGTGGATCGTCAAATCCGACCCAAACGCCAACCGATAAGTTTGGGACATAACCGGTAAACCACGCATCGGTGAAGTCATTAGTGGTTCCCGTTTTCCCTGCTGAGGGTCGCGTTAAACCCATTGTTCTGACTCGCCTTCCAGTGCCATTCTTAATTACACCTTCTAACAGGTGTGTCACCAGGTAGGAGACATTTTGATCCAGTACTCGATGACGACTAACCTGATTTTCAATCAGAATCTCACCCGCTCGATTTTCCACAAACTGGATCGAAATCGGTTTGGCATAAATCCCTTCGTTGGCAAACGAGCCGTAGGCGGAGGTAATTTCGAGTAGTGTCAGGTCTGAAGCGCCCAATGCTAGAGCAGGAAACGGCCTTAACGGACTGGTAATCCCCATCTGTTTCGCTAACTTTAGAGTTCGGGTGATTCCTTCTACAACTCCTGTCTGTAGTTCTAATGGTGTCTCATTCATCAAACGTGCCATAGCTACATTGATCGATTTTTCAATAATAGTTCGAATGGTTACATCGCCAAAGTGAACCCCAACTCCACGCTTACTGTAATTTCTAGGTGCCCATCTTTCACCTGGCTTTCCCTCGGTGAACCAGGGCTCATCGGTCAGTACCGTAGCTGGTGTTGCTAACGAAGGTTGGCTAAACATGGCAGCAAGGACGATGGGTTTAAAAGCAGAACCAGGTTGTCTTTTAGCCTGCACAGCGCGATTGTAAAAATTGACCGTTTGTCTAGTCACATAATAATCACGACCACCCACCATCGCTTTGATGTATCCGGTCTGTGGCTCAATGGCAATTAGCCCAGCTTGCAAATAACTCTTTATAGGATCAATCCCATTAGGAGCATGCTTGTTTTCATCGTAATTGGGTAGATCTGGATATTTGGTTTTGTCTTGGTCTAGTTCCCTCAAATGTTCGCCAACTGCTACATTCGCAACCTGCTGCATCGATATATCGATAGTCGTATAGGCTTTTAATCCTTGATTATAGAGTTGTCCTTTTAAACTCTCAATTGTTTTTAATTCACTATGTATATAATCCAAGAAGTGATAGGCACGGACCTGTTGGTTAGACCGCTCTAGTTTTTGCACCTCTAGCGGTTGTCGAATAGCGGATAGGTATTCGTCCTGCGTAATAAAATTATTATTACGCATCAACTTGAGGATGAGGTTCCGACGAACTTTGCATCTCTGTGGATTCCGAACCGGTGAATACCGAGGGGGTGATTTTGGAATGCCAGCAAGCGTGGCACATTCATGGATTTCCAGTTCAGAGGCGGGCTTACCGAAGTAGCTTTTAGCCGCTTCCTGCACGCCGAGTAGATCACGTGTTCCATAACGCCCCAGGTTGATGAAGTTGAGATAGCGCTCAAGGATCTCGTCCTTAGAATAATCGGATTCAATTCGAACTGCCAATAGCGATTCCTTGACTTTTCTCAGCCACAGTTTACGGGTGTCATAATAGATGTTGCGACTGAGTTGCATGGTGATGGTGCTGGCCCCATGCATTTGACCTGTTTTTAGATTATACAAGAAAGCTCCAAAAACACGGATGGTATCGATTCCCCAATGGGTATAAAAACGCTTGTCCTCAACAGCTAAAAAAGCCCACAGCAGGCTCTCTGGCATCTGGTTGAGTGTCACAATTTCACGCGCCGCTCCCCCTTGATCGTAGATCTCACTGATCAATTCCGGCTCCAACCGAAAACGGCTGATGTTTTTTGGCCCGGCTGACGGTCCAGACCGTAATTCTTGGATAGCAGAAATCTTTCCGTTTCGGATCTGTAGGGTTAGGTCCCGAGCGGATTGATCTGCTCTTGGATAGTGGAAGCCCCGGATAAATATCTCAATGGTTCCATTTTGTTCAGCTTCATCTAACGCAAGTGAATACTGACCTGGTGACCACCTCTGTTTCCTAACGTGAGTTGGTGGTATCTTTTCGTATTTCAGCCGATTGATCTTTTGCAACAGGAAATCGGCTGTATCACCTGTCTGAGCGGTGCAGACGGATGAATAGATCTCCAAGTGTTGCTTCCACGTATCGGCTCGTTGATAGTCGAGTTGAGATAAGTCGACCTCCTTTACCGACTCCCAGGCTGACATTACGACTCCCCCAATAGTCCCGGCTAGAAGGAAAAAAGAGACCATCCCTAAAATGGCCAAAATTTGGGTTAGGATCCAAATCACAGAGGCAATTGAACGTATTACTCCTCTCTGAGGGGAGACCACTTCTGCATGAATTGGGGCAGGTTGCATAGGTTGTTTCACTACCAAGTTTGCTTCAATACTAAAATTAACTGTATGGTGGAGGTTGAGTCACTTGATTGAAACCAAGTGGATCTTTACCACTAACGATAATAACTTTATGTCCTTCAAACAGTTGCTGATGGTAGACCTTGACTAACGGAACTGTGACCCGGATTGCCAAACCGATCCGACGATAATTCGAGGTATTGGCGGCCGAACGGTGAAGTGTCTGTTCATTGAACAGAAAGAACTGACCCGGTTGGAGTTCCATGTCGATAACGGCTGGGTAGAAATATAATTAGGATCGGCCATCTGTCGAAACAGCATTTCCGGTGGGGCTTTGACGTGGGGAATTACCTGTTTATGTGCTCCGGGGACAATCTGAACGCCAGCGTTTTCAACGGTGGCTTCATCTATCGCCAGCCAAGCCGAAATAGTAATCATCGGCTCAAGCGGCCAGTAGTGGAGGTCTTGGTGCCACGGGACTTCAGCCGCCCCTGGCTCTTTATTAAAAAGTGCGATCGCCAAAGGAGTAAATCTGGCCCGTAAATACAGGCCATCCGCTGAACAATTGCCGGATGAGAACAGAGGTCAAAAACCAGCCGACAATCCAGATGTCGAGACTGCTGGGAGTCGGCTTTAAATGGAGAGGCCGAGGTTAATATTTCGCTGATAATCTGCTGACGGATTGGCAACATCTGGTCGGGTGTCATAGCCTCAAATGGTCCTAAATACCCCTGCTGGCGAAAAGTCTCAATTTGTTGGTTAGTCAATTTATGCATATGAATTCTCTGATTAAACCTCTATGGACTAGAAGTTCACAAATTTACGCGCCAACTAAAAGTCAGTCGCTTGAGGCAAAAATCCCTACTCGATGAAATTATCATCCCCATGCTCAGAGTAGCAGCGGTGGTATTGAATCTACTGTAGTCGCCCCGAAATACCAGTTCTCCCAAGGAGGCTTAAATCCCGTATAAAGCCGGGCACCTCTAATCCCATAATCGATAGGATCGTCAGAGCCAGGTTGGTACACTAACCAGATATCAACAGTGGTATTGGCTTTGATTTCACCTAGGCAACGAATAATCAAGGGCATCCGAATTCCACCATCGTAAAAGAGCTGCTTTACTATGGGATGGGCCCGACCGTGATTGCTGCTAAGGTTCTGCTGTAACAGCTGATCCCGATTACTACGATGTTTATAGGCATCAGCGTTGGTCTGGTAAGTACCGGTAATAATAGCAAATTGGATAAGGGAGCAAACTGGGTAGGTGACAAAGGTATTTGTATGCTGTGTCCCTTCGATAACCAAACGATCCAGATTTAGAGTTTGTACTATTGGGACACCATAATAGAATGGCTAGATCAGGTGACAGATCTTCACCATAGATCCATGGAAAGTTGAGTTGAACCCTTGAGCCCGCATCAGAAATTGACCTCATACAATATGCTAATTCCTAACATGTTATTTTACCTCAAAACCTCTCTTTTTCAAAGGCCCTTACTCAACTACGCAAATCAGCACCTAAACATTGATCTTTGGCGGGATTGTTCCAAGCGCCCGGCATATTCTCGTTGCCTCTGCGTCTATACTGACTTTGATTCCGTAACGGAATTGCCATTCTCAGAGAAATAGATAAATTAACCTGAATTCGGGATTAAATGTAAGAAATTAAAAAAAAAGATCCTCGGGCTTGTACGCCCTCACTCTTTTCTTCA
>JASMLX010000075.1 GCA_030748495.1 Candidatus Poribacteria bacterium
TCTACAGTGCCGGAAAAGATATCCGGTATATCCTTCTGAAAGCTGTCTTTTACATGGGTTAAAGCAGGTAAAATTCGTTGTCTGTGGATCCCTGTTTTCTGAGCCATGGCAATGACGGGTAAACGCCTGAAAAACCAGGGCCAAAGATTGGACCATTCTTGTCGGGTTAAATGCAGGGCTAATTTACCAAGTTTCCATTCGTAACGACAACAACGGCAACGTTTCTTTTCTCCTCGGACACAGGAAAGCTTTTGACAACCGCAACTAAAACACTTTAATTGCTTTTTCATAGGTGTAATTTACCAACATTGGTGGCTAAACTGCTACTTTACCCTAAAGAAAAAAACAGATTATTCCGGGCACGGGCAGTCAAGACATAGAATGTCATCTTGCGATTTTATGCTATTATCCGTTAGGCTTGATTTGCCAAGGTCCTTTATCATGCTAATCTTTAGTAACTTTAATATTCTGCAGTGGTCAGATGAAACAAATAGAAGTTGTTGCCGCAATTATCCAGGTTGAAAATAAGTTCCTTTGCTTACAAAGAAAAGTAGGTAAATACGACTATACTTCATTGAAATACGAATTTCCAGGTGGCAAGGTAGAAGCAGGTGAATCCCAACGGCAAGCTCTAACAAGAGAGATCAGGGAAGAGTTGCAATACGATATCCAGGTCGAACAGAAATTCCTAACCATTGAACACCAATATCCTGACTTTCAGTTGCGAATGCATAGCTATTTATGCTCGGCCTCAAATACTAATTTGACCCTGACGGAGCATATTGACTGTCAATGGCTGAGAGCTAGTCAGCTGGATAGACTGGATTGGGTAGCAGCCGATATTCCAATCGTGAAAAGGTTGATGCAGCGTTAGATGCGTGATCAATTCGTTAATAAGTCACTTCTACCTAGTCTGAAAACCGGTTTCATTGACCGAACTGTTTTATCCGACAGGTCACTTCAACCAGAACTACTGGTAAACGACAGGCACAAAGGACGTAAAGTCTTATCTGCTCTGCTAAAAGAGCTTCTAAATTGCCAGACCTTCTGGTTTTCGGTTGCTTTCGTCACCAGGGGTGGAGTGGCCACTATAACCAACGCCTTGGAACTCTTGGAGCAGACAGGTGTTCGGGGCCGGATTTTAGTCTCTCAGTATCAATACTTTACAGAACCGGAAGCTTTAAAAACACTACATAAATTCTCAAACATTGAGTTGAGAATGGCCACTCAAGGCAACCTTCACACCAAGGGCTATCTGTTCAAAATGGCCTCTGGTTCCAATATTAACTTAATTATTGGCAGCAGTAATCTGACAGATTATGCTTTATGTGTAAATAAGGAGTGGAATTTGAAGATTTCGGCACTGCCGGATAGCGAAATCATATTTCATACCCAAGCTGAATTTGAGAAGGAGTATCAGGCTGCAGTCTGCGTAGATGCTGACTTTATTGACCGATATGCTGAGCTATATCACGCACAGCCAAAAACCCCTGGGCAACCGGAGTTGTCTATTAACGAACCCTCCGTATCCTATCTGGTTAGATCAGCACGCGTTCAGCCCAACCCAATGCAACAACAAGCATTAGAAAAATTGGAGTTGCTCAGAAGCCAGGGAAAAAATAGAGCCTTACTCATCTCAGCTACTGGAACTGGCAAAACCTATTTGTCAGCCTTTGATGCCAGGAGAGTAAAACCAAGAAAATTTCTCTTTGTGGTACATCGGGAAAATATTGCCCGCCAGGCGCTCGACGCCTTCCAACAACTGCTTGGTTCTCCTTACACATATGGGATGTATACCGGGCATCAGAAAGATCTGCAGGCCGACTATATTTTTAGTACCATTCAAACTTTAAGTCGGCTCCAACATCTAAGGCGGTTTTCGCCGGATCATTTTGACTATCTGGTGGTCGATGAGACCCACCGTGTAGGAGCAGGTTCCTATAGAGAGATATTGGATTACTTTAGACCCCAGTTTCTACTCGGCATGACGGCTACACCCGAGCGCACTGATGGTTATGACGTCTTTAAGCGGTTCGATTACAATATCGCGGCTGAGATTCGGTTGAATGATGCACTGGAATCCGATATGCTGGCTACCTTCCATTATTTCGGCGTTTCTGAGATCACCATCGCTGGCAAGTTGCTGGATGAAGGTGCCAGTTTCTCCCATCTAACATCAGACCAAAGAGTTGACCATATTCTGGAAAAGGCTAATTTCTATGGCTGTGATAACGGTGTAATCCGAGGACTAATCTTCTGTAGCCGAGTAGATGAAGCTAAACAGCTATCCCTAGCCTTAAACCGGAGGGGGCTAAGAACCCAAGCACTCAGTGGCGAAGATAGCGAAGAAGTAAGAGCTAAAGCTATCGACCAACTGGAGTCCAAAAACCTGAGGCAGAAACTAGACTATATTCTAACCGTTGATATCTTCAATGAGGGCATAGATATCCCCTCTGTCAACCAGATTATCATGCTGCGTCCAACCCGGTCAGCCATCGTCTTTATCCAGCAGTTGGGGCGTGGGTTACGCAAGTCAGCCGGTAAGTCGTACTTAACGGTGATCGATTTCATTGGAAATTACAAAAATAACTTTTTAGTACCGATTGCCCTGTTCGGTGATAACTCCTTTAACAAGGACACAATCAGAAAATTGATGGCTGCGGGTAGTAGCTTAATCCCAGGTGCATCAACGGTTAACTTTGACCCCATCAGTAAGAAGCGGATCTACAGTGCCATTGACTTCTCCAACCTGCGTCAGTTGAAGGATCTAAAAGCTGACTATGAGTTACTGAAATTTAAACTTGGTAGAGTGCCTTTGATGAAGGACTTTTTAAGGCCTGGGACCAGAGATCCGTTTTCCTATGTTGCGCATTCCAAATCCTACTATAATTTTCTGAATAAAGTGGAATCTAATCACGGTTTCAGCTTATCAGGACAGGAAGCCCGGCTGATCGAGTTTTATTCACAGCATGTGCTTAATGCCAAGCGGATAGATGAGATCGTACTGTTGCAACTCCTGATCAAAGACACGATTACCGACTTAAGTACATATCGATCAAGGCTGAAAAGCGATTACGGCATAGATGTCAATACCGCTACCTTTGCATCCTGTGTCAACAACCTGAATCTAAACTTTGTCCGCCAGAAGTCTAATAAACAGCTAAAACCAATCGGTCAAATCTATGGCTATGATCTGTTTCGACTGGTAGAAGGTGTAGTCGAATCGACAGAACAGTTTATGGCCTTCCTCTGCAACCACGACTTCAAGATACTATTGACCGATCTGATAGACTGTGCTAAGTTCAGGTATCGTTCAGATTGGAAGATGGAGTACTACAGAGACGGTTTTATTCTGTATCGTAAATATTCGCGGAAAGATGTTTTTCGGATCCTCAACTGGTCAGAGAATCCACTGGCCCAAAACGTGGGCGGATATTTATTTAGTCCGGATAATTTGGTCTGTCCTATTTTTTTGACCTACCACAAAGCGGAAGATATTTCTGATTCTACCAAATACGAGGATCGGTTCATTTCCAATAGAGTGGTCGAATATTTCTCTAAATCGAATAGGAGGCTAGATAGCAAGGATGTGCGGACACTGAGAGATCAACAGCAAAACAATATCAACATTCCGCTGTTTGTTAAGAAAAGCAATGACGAAGGACAGGATTTCTACTTTTTAGGCCAACTGCAGCCAGAGACAGACTATTTTGTACAGGAGTATTTGCCAGTAGAGAACAAGAAACCTTCACCGGTGGTCAAAATGCGATTTCAGATCGACCCGCCGATTGAAGATTCGCTGTACGATTATCTAATAGATCCGAATTAAAACAGTAGTAGACTTTTCCCGTAAAAATTGGCTGATTATGATTATTAAGACCAACGCTGAGAAATTTGCCACAATTCTAGTTGAAGCAGGGTTAAAACTTAGAGGTTGGTGGTCATAGCCGGGACAGCATACCGGTGATCCATCGAGCCCGAAGACAACAGTAGTCAGCTGACCCGTCGAGCAAACAACCGTGGCCAAATAGCCAAAGCAGAAAAGTCACGGTAGAGCAGTCGAAATTTGGTCTCATCTGGATCCTGTTGCACCACGGTAGAAACTAGGTTCCCAAAAAAAGAACCAGACGAGTTATAGATTTCCAGTTTTACTTGTAATAGTTCTTGATAGCCGTTTTGCCTCCATCAGCAACCCTATTTCGGTTTCTGAGAATTACGGTTAAGATATTATGATGCTAGTAACCGATGATTTTGGCACGTCCTACTGGAACTTCTGCCTACTTCCGGTAACTCAGAAGAGAGTGTAATTTGCTAATATGGTCTGTCGGCCACCAGAGAATGTCGATGTCAGCTAGCTGACAGTGCAAGAAAGTGGCTAGATTGGGATTGTGGTAGAGAAAGAGGACCAACTACCCGGCATCAGTATGACGGCGAATTGTCTTCATAACAAGAGAGGTCTTGTCGATACAAGCCCCAGCCGTTAACTAGAATCTGAGAATTTCCCCTAACAGTGCCAAGGATACAATATTGGTTTCCAGATGATACTTGATCGAATCTATTAGTTGCCAGATCTGGATTCTGGTTCTGATTTGATAGGGGGGAATTTGGGCCATAAGGCTGGCGTATTCTCCTGGTACTTCTGATAAGTCTGCAGATGTCCCCACTTCTCGTCTGCCCTGGCCTGGAGTAAAGGAATACCACTTACTCTGGTTAAGAGAAGGAAAACGAAAAAGGGCGAAATCAGCGTAACGAATTGCCAGCCCCGGAGGACAGGCAATGCAATGATGGTTACACCAACCCACAACGTAATTTCTCCAAAGTAGTTGGGATGCCTTGAAATCGACCAGAGACCGGACTGGATGAATTGGTCAACATTGTCTTTATTGGCCCTGAAACGGCTCTTTTGATAATCGGCAATTACTTCAAAGACGAAACCAAATATCCATATAGCGGTACCGGTATAAAGTGTTATATCGACGGGATGAACAGTAATAGCACTAATCGCTGTCAACGCACTAACCGAAGTCAGGAAAACCCATAATCCCTGTAGAGTCCAGGTTCTAAGAAAAATCGGCAGTGATGATTTTAGATCTTTGAACCTTCTATCCTCCCCAGCTTTTAAGATCCTGACAAACAGGAAAGTGCCAAGACGCAGAGCCCACACAGTAATCAAAAGGGCTAAAAGTAAGCTACGGATATCGATATCCGAATGCCCCCACATACTTTTACCAAAAATAGCCAGACCAGTGACAGTCAGGTAGGTTAGGCTTCCGGTCAAGTCATAAAATCGCTCTGTCTGCCAAATATAGGCCGGAATAAAGGCAATCCACTGCATGAGGAAGGCAACTGACATGCAAATAAAAAGGAGAGGTATGCCGTTGATTTGTATGCCGTCTTGAGCACCAGCCAGGCAAATTAGAGCGGCAATACTCACAACAATAACACTGGTTACATAGGCTGAAAGGTCAGTTAAATATTTAATAATCATGTTCTCTACGAAAAGTAGAAGACCCATATCGGTTTTTTGATATTTCTATCATTCGACATTTCCCCGCATGGGTCAGGTCAGTTCGTACCCGTCCCCGGTCAGTTTACCGCTATCGTAGAAGGAACACGCCGATGGTTTCAAGATAGGTTTTTCTGTTATGGTTGGTTACTCTTGGAGGTCGCTTAATGCTCGACCGCAACCATCGGAGGCTACTTTTCGCGCTGTTCACATGGGTACAATCGGCAACTCAATCCCAACGCTCATGGCTAAGTAAAACGCATATGCTCCGTGCTATTCTCGATTGTCTTATAGGCAATGGCATCTGTGAGATCTACCCACCAGCCACACATGCGATCTCTACATCTACATACAGCTTTGTCGATCAGAAATCGCTAATGGTACTGTGGGGGCCAGGTTGGGTTTGGAAGTCAGCAATCCAAGACTGGCGGAAGCAAGCTTGTTTATAGTGTGGCAACCCGGCTAAAACTGCTGGTAGAATTTGCAACCGATGCCAATGGGTGGCTGGATGAGAATATAGGGAAGTTAGACTTGTGGCGACCGGATAAACGGGTTGCCCCACCACCGTTAGAAACTTTGGTCAACTCAAAAACAACCCGTACCATCCCCAATTGAATAGTATTATTCTGAACCTGATGGCCAAAGATATAATCGGCTTATTGTGGTCCACCACCATGTAACCCGCTATGTTGGTGATTCTTGTTCGTCAGATGGAAAATATATTTTCTACACGGACATCGGGGCCAGTGGTTTCACGTAACACATCAATCGCCTGAGGGGGGTCAATGGTCACGCTGGAGGCTCTCCGGATACATACTGTATTCTTCTGTATTCTGTCGGCAGCGAAGATGAGTAGCGCTTGATCTGGTTGATTTAATCGACGATGACCACTACTTCATCGGTTGTCAAGATCGCCGGTCGAACCACAAATCCATTTAAATTGATGCGAAATCGTTCTTCATCTATCATTTCCATCTTAGGGCTTACCCTTCAATTTTTAATTCTTTAATTAAGCGGGATAGATAGGTTCGTTGAATGTCAAGAATTTTAGCTGCCTGAGATCGGTTACCGCTCGTTTGTTGCAAAATATGCGTTACATATTGTCGCTTAAAAGCACGTTGCGCTGTATCGAGTGTGGCAGTTTGGTCATGACCAATCTCAGGTTCGGTTCGAACTGTATCGAAACGTGCGGGTAGATCTTCTAGTTGGACAACAGCATCTTTCCCAAGAACCACCGCATGTTCGACGGCGTTCTGTAGCTCACGAACATTGCCTGGCCAGGAGTGGGATAATAATGCTTCTAAAGCGGCTGCCGAAAAGCTGATTTTCGGTCGTTTCATCTCTTGACTGAAGCGTTGCAAAAAGAATTCGGCCAAACTAGGGATATCTTCAATTCGTTCCCGCAGCGGTGGCAAGAAAACCTCGATCACATTCAGACGGTAGTATAGATCTTCCCGGAAAGTACTATCCTGTATTTTGGCTTCTAGATCTTGATTGGTGGCTGCGACTACGCGAACATCACACTGAATCGGCTGTGTCCCACCCACTCTGAAAAACTCTTGATCTTGAAGTACTCGTAGCAGTTTGGCTTGAACCTCGTGGTTCATGTCCCCAATTTCGTCCAGGAATAGTGTTCCGCTGTTTGCCAATTCAAATCTACCCTCTTTCAAGGATTCGGCCCCGGTAAATGCACCTTTCTCATGCCCGAAAAGTTCAGCTTCAAGAAGGGTATCCGGCAAGGCTGCACAATTGACGGGAATAAAAGGATTTTCAGCACGAGGACTAGCACTGTGAATCGCATGGGCAATCAACTCTTTTCCAGTTCCACTCTCGCCCCTTAATAAGGTTGTTGTGGGTGTGACGGCAACTTTTGCAGACCGCTCTAGGGCTTGCTGCATATTTAGGCTAACGGCAATAATATCCTGAAACTGGATATGTTGCCCGCCTAAACTTCGACGGAGTTCCCGGTTTTCGACTTGGACAGTCTGATGCAGATCTGCATTATAGAGGGCTATTCCGGTCGCGTCGGCTACCATACTGGTCAAAAACAGATCTTTCTGAGAGAAACCACGACTTTTGGCTTTATTAAGCGCTTGAATCGCTCCTATAACCTGGTTTCGATATGTAATTGGCGCACAGATCATCGTTACCACTTCAAAGCCGAGCTCCGCAGCAATGTCTTTAGCATGCTGACGATCCTGACGAACATCGTCGATAATAGCAGCTTGACCTTGATCGATGACTTGCCCCACAATACCTTGCCCCATTTCTAGGACAATTCCCTTGATTTCTTCACTTTTCTCACCGGTGGCTGCTGCGACATGTAGATAAGGCTCAGGCCGGCGCTTAGGGTTAGAGAGATGGGAAGAGAGCCAAATAGAACTAGCAGAAGCCTCAATAACCCTCGATAATTGTTGCAATGTCGAGTTGAGGATTTTCTGGATGTCCAGTGTTGAATTGATGGTGTGGCTAATTTCCAATAGCGCGAGACACTCCTCCCGGGAAAGGGAATCAACCATTACCACGGGTATGCTCATCGGATATCTCCTACGACTGTCACGCTGATTTCTAGATAACGACATTAGGATTTCTCAGCACGATGAACTTTCATATATTCATAGTGCTGAAGTAGTGCGGTATAGATAAAACGCTAAGATCGCGAGAGGGTTACAATTCGAGGAAAGTTGGCCGGGGTTAGCCTTACGTAGTTAAAGAATTAGGAAACCAGTGTTCCGTTTGGAATGGCCTGATCGACAGTCACCAGCGATAGCTGTTTTTTTCTGACTGCGGCCAGCAACATCCCTTGAGACTCAATACCACGAATCTTAGCGGGTTGGAGGTTGGCCACCAAAACCGCTTGTTTACCGATAACATCTTGTGGAGCATAGGTACGGGCAATACCGGCTACAATCTGCCTCTGTTCGTTACCAAGGTCAACTATTAATTTGAGCAGGCGTTCAGAGTCAGGCACCAACTCTGCTGATACGATCTGGCCGACACGAAGTTCCAAATCTTGGACCTGGTCAATTGTAATCAGATTATCCACAGTTGCATCAGTAGAGCTATCTAAGCCAGTCTCTTTTTGAGGCATCCGATTCTGGTCTTTCTTGGGGAAGAGCGGAATCCCTTTTGCAATCGGTAATCCCCCGGCCAACCCTCCCCACTCTTGCACTGAATCTAGATCTTGCCCTTTAGCTTCTATCCCCAATTGTGATTGGATTTTCGCTGCTACTTGCGGCATAAACGGTGTCAGGAAAACCGAGATCACCCGCAAGGCCTCCATCGCATTGTAGAGAATAGTACCCATTCGAGACGGGTCATCTTTCAGTGACCAAACTTTGGTCTGCTGAATATACCGGTTAATACGACGAACGAACTCCCAAACTGTTTCTAAAGCCACATCAAGCGCAGTCTGGTTCATCAGTTGGTCTAGTTTTTCAGCGGTTTCGAGTGCCATCTGCTTGATTTCTTCATCGATGGCATCGGGCTGGATTGGATCAGGCAAAACCTCAAAATTCTTGGATAGCAAACCCAACACCCTGTTTAGCAGGTTGCCCAGATCATTAGCTAAATCTGAATTGTAACGCGTTACAAAACGCTGCTGGGTATAGTTGCCATCGTTGCCAAAACTAAACTCGCGCATGAAAAAGTAGCGAAATGGATCGAGGCCGAACTCCTCGATTAGTTCATCCATATCGATCACATTACCGAGTGTTTTACTGATCTTATCGCCGTCTTTGGTAAGCCAACCGTGAGCGAAAATCTGCTGGGGTAAGGGTAAGCCAACCGCCATCAGCATAGCCGGCCAGATAATAACATGAAAGCGAGTAATCTCTTTGGCCATCATATGGACATTGGCTGGCCAGAACCTCCGGAACTTTTCTCCATCGACGTGATAATCTAGGGCGGTGATGTAATTGACCAAAGCCTCAGTCCAAACATAGATGTTCTGGTCGGGATCGAAGGGCAAGGGGATACCCCAATCGACGGAAGAACGAGAAATACTGATGTCTTGCAACCCCGAAGTCAGAACACTCATGATTTCATTGCGTCTGCTGGCAGGCTCGATAAAAGAAGGGTTGGATTGAATCAGATCTATCAGTTGATCCTGGTATTTAGTCAAGGCAAAGAAATAGTTTTCCTCGACCACTTTTTCGACGGACAGTTTGTGGATCGGACAGGTCCCACTCTCTCCGAGCTCTTTCTCAGTGTAGAATCGTTCGCAAGGTTGGCAGTAATGGCCCTCGTATTTCCCTCGATAAATATCACCTGACTCGTAAAGTTTAGTGAAGAACTTAGCTATGCCGGCTTTGTGTAAATCGCTGGTGGTACGAATGAAATCATCGTTAGAGATATTCAGTTTTTGCCACAATTTGGTGAAGGTGGGAGCGATTTGATCGCAATATTCCTGTGGTGGAATTCCTTTCTCGTCAGCGACTTTCTGGATATTAGCTCCGTGTTCATCAACCCCGGTTAGAAATAAAACAGACTCGCCTTTTAACCGGTGGTATCGCGCAAGTACATCAGCAGCGATGGTCGTATAGGCATGACCAATGTGTGGCTCGGCATTCACGTAATAGATCGGAGTAGTAATATAAAAGGTAGACATTAAAGAGCCTTAGTTATACTCGCTGGAATAGACGCTACTTCAGATCGATCGAAGCTGCACAGCGAAAGCCAATACTGCTGCTGGCTTCTATTGGTGGTTGATGGAAGCGTTTGGCACATCGAACCTCTTTGGCGGAGCTATACCAGGATCCACCGCGTAGCACACGATCAGTCAGATCGAGCGGGTCTACGATATTGGAAGGATTTTTTTCATCAGGTGCTAAAC
Source organism: Candidatus Poribacteria bacterium (assembly GCA_030748495.1). Taxonomy (GTDB): domain Bacteria; phylum Poribacteria; class WGA-4E; order WGA-4E; family UBA9662. The sequence goes on from JASMLX010000075.1 coordinate 10,341, forward strand.
TATAGAAGTCAGCATCGTAGGCGTCAGCCACCCACTCCCAAATATTTCCACTCATATTGTAGATACCGTAGGGGCTGCGTCCTTTGGGGTATTGGTCAAAAACCTCAGTCCCCCCCAAATTACCGTTGAAGTTAACGTATTGGTAGGTTACTTCTGCATTGCCCCACGGGTAGGTACGCCCATCAAAGCCACGTGCGGCTCTCTCCCATTCAGCCTCTGTCGGTAGCCGTTTCCCCGCCCACTTGGCGTAGGCTGTGGCTCCGTACCACGTTATCTCCGTTACCGGGTGTTCAGCGAAAGCCGTCACCGCTCGATATTGACTCGCCGTAAAAACAATCCGAACGTCTGGGTCAGCGAGTTCAATCAACATATTTCCGCTCTCATCTTCGTTTTTACCGTTGGCAGTGAGAAAGCGAGCGAACTGACGGTTGGTTACCTCGTATTTGTCGATAAAGAAGGAGTCGACCTCCACTTGTCGCGCAGGTTGTTCGTCTAGTTCTCCTTGATCATCTCCCATTAGGAATTTACCACCTGGGATCAGAGTCATCCCATCAATCTGTTCAGTTGCAATAACTTGTACTCGATAGCCAGTACTGTTGACATTCGGTTGATCGGTTAGTGCATTCCACAGGATTTTTTTCCCATCTCCAGACTTGACGTTTTCACCCACATCTCCTGATAGGCTGCTAAGCCTAATAGGAACATTGAAGGTCACACCGCTATCGTTTGAGACACGAATCGTAATGGCTAATAGGCCTTTAGCTTCCACATCGTACGAAACCTCAACAATACCGTCTTCCCGGGGACGCACTTTAACACGGGTTACTGTGGGTCGTATTGCACTTTCAGCCTGACTCACAAATCCAGCTAAAATGATTAACCAAACGACGAAGAACCAATTTCTCATCCCAATTTTCCTGCTTCAGAATAACCGTATTTTATCACAATTTGAGGCCAGTTTCAATTTTCTGACGCGGCAAAAAATATTAGGTCGATTTTTCCTTGACAAGCTATTGGGTTCTTTTGTAGGATTGAAGCCCGAAACAAGCAAATCCGTTATCGAAATCTCGACAAGCCGTTCGTCGAGCTAAACTGTGTTTCTCGAATGGTTTTTAAAGTTAGAATATTTCAAGAATCAGATCAACTCCACCTTGACCGCATTCGTCGCTCTCATCTGGTTGCCAGTGCACCTCAGCAACGGTTGGCCGATCTCTCGCCAGAACAACAGATCGAACGAATGGAAAACTGGTACAATGAAAAGGTCGTCTATCTACAAAACATCCCAATTTGTCGTACCTACGTCGCTGTTAACTCACTGGATCTACCTATAGGTTATGTGGTAGTGATGGCCGAGGCCAAAGACGATTTTCGTCCAGAAAGACAGGGATTTCTGTGTGATTTAGCGGTGGACGAAATTTATTGGGGGCAAGATGTTGCTCCAGCCCTAGTCGAAGCCGCTGAAGCCTACGTTAAACGGATGGGGCACGAATTTATGATGTTAAATGTCAGTGCTTTTAATCAACGAGCCGTCAATTTTTATCGCAAGCTCGGCTTTGTTGACGAATGGGTGATGATGGGTAAGAGACTATCGGTTGATCGGCCTCTAGATCCAGAGATAGCAGATGACGAAACCACTGGGCTGTAGCACACAACTTTTCGTTGGCCATCCACTGGACGAAGTCTTACCGATTATCGCCGAGTCCGGTTATCAGGCCATCGAACTCTGTTCCCGACCACCCACGCCACCGGCTCAACCGGTTATCGAATTGGGTCATCCTTCTTCCTACTATGCAGATCTAAAACAGAAAGTTGTTTTGCACAGGTTGGAGATCGAATCTCTAGGAGGCACTTTTGGAATCGATATTGGCACGTCAGAATTTGACCGAGTGGTCGAAATCGCTGACATGATCGGCCTGCCTGCCATCACTTTCGACTCAGGTGGATTGGCCGGCAATGAAGAAGCCTTCGGTTGGTTTCTAAATGCTGTTAATCAGAGCTCCCTTCTCTCATCACAAGCCAATATTAAGCTGATAGTCAAACCTCACCTTGGCAAGTCGATCTATTCGCTGGAGACTGCTATGCGATTCGTTGAATCGATTGACCGGGATTGGGTTGGTATTAACTTCGATGCAGGTCAGTTCTGGGCATCTGAACCTGAAATCGATCCCATCGAAAGTTTAGATCAGTTGAAAGATTACGTCACCGGCGTTAGAATTCGAGATTGTCGTAGAGGACAACCTCCCGCTCTTGACGAGACGCAAATCCCGGGGCAAGGCGACTTAGAATTTTCTGCCGTTGCAGAATTAGTAGCGGAAATCGACCAACTTCCAGCGGTGATCTTAGATCTACGCGCCAGCCCAAACGGGTCGCTCGATGACCTCCGCGGCCTAATCGATAAATCTATTGAACATTTGCGACTACACTTCGAGTAGGGTTGTCGGCCTGCCATGCGACTCTCTACCGATCTACTTCGCCAACTGAGGCTGCTCAAACTCCAACCTAAGTCTCAATATCGTGGACGGCTGAAAGGCGAACGTCGCAGTCGCAATCATGGGGTGGGTCTAGAGTTTGCTGATTATCGGCCTTATCAAACAGGTGACGACTTAACCCATGTCGATTGGAATCTCTATGCCCGGTCAGGTCGCCGCTTCATTAAACTCTTTCAGGCTGAAGCCAACTTAACCGTTTCTTTTTTAATCGACAGTAGCTCCTCAATGGGGCTGGGAGATCCTACTAAACTGGACTTGGCTAAACAGATCGTAACAGCCCTCGGTTATGTCGCACTGGCTAATTTTGATCAAGTACAGATCTACACCTGTCGGCAACGGTTGTTGACCGTTTTGCCATCGACTTATAGCAAAACTCAATTTCCGAAGGTGGTACAAGCCCTAGTTCCCCTTTCTGCGGAAGGGCAAACTGACCTTGAGGGCTGTCTGAAACAATTCGCTGAGCAAAATGAGCCGGGAATTGTCATCTTAATCTCCGACTTTTTCGACAACGCTACTTATGCTTACCAGAGGGGATTGATATCGTTAGTGGGACAACAGTTTGAGGTGACTGCCATTCAGATTTTGTGCCGAGCAGAACAACAGCCTAATTTTTCAGGTGAGGTACAATTGACCGATATCGAGACAGGAAAAAGCAAGGAAATCACGGCATCTGAACAAGTATTGGCCGGTTACCAGAGACGGTTCCAACAGTTTCTAGCGCGGACCGTGCAATTTTGCCACGACCATGCTATCACCTACCTGCTCACCACCAATGAAAGTTCGCTAGAACAGGTGATATTACACGATCTCAGGCAAACCGGTTTGGTTCAATGATCGCTTAGGCAATCAGACCGCAATCAAGCGAAGGAAAAAGACACACCAATCGGCTTCGAACAGGCACAATCTTCGATCCATCATGATCATAACAATCGTGGGTTTTTTTATACTGATTGAGTTTGTTGAGCCTTTTCTTTTTATTGGGTTCTTTGAATAGTTTCGCTGCCACGATCCAGGGTGTCGTGATCAATAAAAGAACTGATGCTCCGCTAGAGGGGTGCAAGTATCTATCGCGGGAACTGTAGCTCGCACTTTGACGGATGCGAAGGGAACCTCCAGTTTGCCCGTCCCCCCAAAGTAAGGCCCAAAGTAGTGCGGCTCTATGAAAAGGACAGCTACTGCGCCAAAGACCAAAAGGTCTCGACAGGTCAGAACCCCACAAAGCTAAAAATGCCCCTAAACCACACCGGCGTGGTCTTTGACGAAACCGCCATTCACAGCTACCACATCACTTTTCCAAGTCTCGCTAGCAGTGGCTGAACAACAATGGCACTAAAAAGGAGTACATGAAGGTCAACTTGGGGTTCAACGAGGAAAAATAGGAGAGGTCGGTTTTCACTTTAAAGGGCATGGCTCTTTATACTCTACTTTAATGAGAAGGGAGTGCGAAAATATGAATTCGAGCGATTCAGGCTCTGCAATTGAGATCGATCAATAGTGTCCTTAGCTGCTTGAGCAGTTATAATCAACTCTATTATTTATTATTGCTTGCCAGCCTTTAATTCTGCCATGAGAAGGTCGCGGCTAAATTTGCCACTGGCTTTGCACTTACTTCAATTCACCCAAGAGCACTTCCTATGGATTTCCCTCAATCTTGTTTTCTGAATACAAAATCACTCATATTGAATAGTAAGTGGTGGTTCCATTTTCATGGTTCTCATTAAGTTTTTTATCGCCCTTGCTGGACTTGGGTTACTCAGAGAGGCGACCGATTCTTACTAATGTTGGCCGGCCATAGCCAATTGATACAGGAGGAACTAATGTCAACCGTTTTAACTCAGGCTCACTTCGAGCAGTTGGAAAGAGATAGCTATATCATTGTTCATAATTTTCTGCCCGAGCTACAAAGGGCGGAGATGGCAACAGCAATCCGTCGCATTTTGCCTCCTTGGTCAGAAGTGGAAGACAAAACCAAAACCAGCGATGACACCTATTTCCCTTATGAGGAACAGTGTCTCAATCGAGCCATCCTCAACCCGGAGGGAATTCGTTTTGCTCAAAAATGGCTGGGCACCGAAAAGATTCATTACCGACCGGGTCTAGCTTTGGTTCGCTATCCCGGATTCAAGGGCTACTCAGGGAAGCCACACATTGATAATGGTAATAACTCTCTGTTGCCTCCCAGCAAATCAGACCGATACCACAGCCAAATCAATTTTTGGTTTTACCTGGAAGACGTGGAAGAAGATCAAGCGCCGACTTACCTGTTAAAAACCTCGGACGGTCAAGATATGAGTCGAGCGGAAAAATTCGTAGCACCAGGTGGGTCAGTAGCCATTTTCACCAATTACAATTGGCATTCAGCCGGTGATTATCTGAGCGATCACGGGCAAAGATATGTGTGGAAATTTGCCTATGGACGAGCCGAACATTTCTGGGAGGGGGTACTACACTATACCAGTGTCGGCCGTAACCCACACTTCTGCCAATTTATTGGCTCACTGACGGCCAAGGAAAGAGAATTCTTCCGCTTTCCACCAGCCGGTCACCCTTACTATACGCGGCAAACATTGGAGGCTTTGGCAGAACAGTATCCAGGATGGAACAAGGACGAGTATAAGGTGCCTGGATGGGGATAAAACATCGAGCAGTTTTGCCAGTAACCATTCCATTGGCCATTGAGGATCATTTCCCGCCAATATTGAAGCCAGTCTGTCCCAGTCCGACTCCCATTTTTCCCACTCCATTTCTGTGGTGGTAAACTAGCAGACCAATTGTCTTTCCCATCAAAACGCTACTGATGAAACAGCCTTTTTCGATAGCTGTGTTAATCAACGATTGGATCTAGGTTGTTTTGCATGTACAGATAGGGCGACGACGGACTGCTTTTCCTAGGTACGGCTTTTACCTGCCGGCGTTGCCAACCCATTTGTTGGCCTAAGCTGATATAGGATTGCAATGCGTCTCAAACTTTCCTTCACTAGAGCCAATTATCAGTTTATCCTCCCTAACCACGGCTGTTTTCACACAGCAGTCCACGCCGTCAAAGCCGTTTTTTAGATGTCACCAATCTAGAATCAGCGTTACGATTGAATACTACCTTTGGACTAGTTGTCTAATCTACTTGGCGCCATCGGCGAGCAGATTAACCGGCTTTGATCAGTACCATCCCCATTTTTCTAGTACAGGGGAAGTATTTTCTGATTCCTTTTCTGAAACAAACCGGTAGCCGCTAACATATCGCTTATTCCGCAACACATTTCGCACTTGGCTAACCGTCATCCGCCGTTGGTAAAGATAATTGCTGATTTGGCTTCCAAAAACCTGTTGACTGGCTGTGCATTAATGAATCAGCCGCCGATACCGATGTAGGTTGGCTAAATAAATGGATGGTAGGCCAGTCCGATCTTGGCTGGCTTGGGTTGATCAGCGAGAGATCCAACCGACACTTCCGTTGCCTCCGATCAGGCTTCCCATTTCACTTTGTCATACTTGGCCTTAGCTTGTGCTGTGACAATTGTAGGCACCTGGCTCAAACTCAATATCCAAAAGCCAGCTTAATTCTGGATTGGTGGCATCTAAAACGACGAGTCTGACCAACAACCAGAAGGCTGCCATCAGATAGATTAAGTGATCAAGAGAGGCGAGACTTGAACCGACAGTGGATAGAACAGTTATGGCGCGGACAATCGAGCTAGACGTTACAATCAATGAAGGTTTTAGCGCTACAATTAGGACGACCACAGTCTGATTGGCCAACTCAACTAGCAGATAGAAATTTGCAGGCCCGGCACCAGTTCATCAGCAACAACCAGGCCACCACTATTGACACCATTTTTAGCGAGCCAGATATTATGTTGGATCAGCCTCGGTAAAAAAGACATTAGATCTGTTAGTTTGTCGCCAACAGAAACGGAGAGTACAGAACTCGAGCCAACAAGGTTTCAATAATATAGCAGCTTTCAGACAGATGATGCTCAATAACCAGTGGCAGAATTATTTGGCTAGGACGAAAAACGGACTTGAGCCACCTACACTATACTATTTGCCACGCTTATGGCCATGACACCGTTACTGTCACGATAGAAGAGCGTCTGCCTTTTTATGTCAAATCGCAAAGAGGCTTGACAATGTCGTGCGCCTAATGTAAAGTTTAACCGCAGTTAAATTCCACACTCAACCTTAGTGAAATTATTTTTTTGCAGGAAATAAATTGAACTCTCAAGCCATCGAGGATTACTTGAAAGCCATTTACAAATTACAGGTTCGAGATTCTACTGTACTAACCTCAGTCTTAGCAAGCTATCTACAGGTCAGTCCATCTGCGGCAACCGGAATGATAAAAAAAATGGCCGCCTCCAACTTGGTACGGCACCGCCCTTATCAAGGAGTGGAACTTACTGCTCCCGGTGAGAAAATTGCGCTTGAAGTTATACGCCACCATCGACTGGTCGAGTTGTATCTGACTGAAGCCTTGGGGGTGCCTTGGGATAAGGTACATGACGAAGCCGAAAAGTGGGAACATGTTTTATCCGAAGATTTGGAAGACCGAATCGACGCGTTTTTGGGTTATCCGAAGTCCGACCCTCACGGTGCTCCGATACCTGACCGGGACGGAAAAATTTCTGATCGTGATGTCTGCACACTTTCGGAATTGTCAACAGGGGATAAGGCCGTTATCATTGAGGTCTGCGATGAAGACGCGGAGATACTCCGCTATCTGGGGGAGGCGCACCTCTATCCGCGGACTGAAGTGCAGGTTACCTCGGTTACACCCTTCGATGAATTGATGACCATACGCATTGATTTGGGTAATTACATCTCCAGTGAGTTGGTGGTTGGACAGAAAATCACCACTCGGATTCTTGTCAAACTTTTGTCGTTGGACAAAAGTCCGACCGCTTAAAATCTGACCGTATAGAGCAGAAGTCGTCCTGCAATATCACACGTGGATTCGTCTTTAAATGAGCGCTTGTTTCGTTGAATATAGGCCTTATAAAGGTAACTAAAAGGGGGTAAAATGATGAATCAGAAGGTTAACTTAGATGGAGGCCGTGTCGGTTTTCTCATACTCTTTAATGGCCTTATCACCTCGGTTCTGTTCGCTATCCTGTTTTGTGTCCCATTCTTTTTTTTCGGTTGTAGTGATCCTGAATCTACCAATGTAAACCACCACCAAGATACCCCACTGACAGGGATACAAGGGGAGGTTAAACCGTTGTGGGTGGTAGCTACTACAGGTATGATTGCTGACCTAGCTAAAAACATCGGGGGAGATCAGGTGGAGGTCAAGGCCTTGATGGGAGTTGGCGTTGATCCTCATCTCTATAAAGCGAGCGCTGGAGACATCAACCGGTTGTCAAGCGCCGACCTGATTCTTTATAACGGTTTACACCTAGAAGCGGGCATGGCGGGGGTACTGGAACGTCTATCTGATCAACATCCTCAACGCGTTATCTGTGTCACTGACCAGGTCGAACGGTCCAAATTGATGGCACCGCCCGAATTTGCGGGGGCCTATGATCCGCACGTCTGGTTTGATGTAACTCTCTGGATGTCGGTAGCTGCAAGCATTCGCGACGCGTTGATTCAAGGCCGACCATCGAAAGAAAAAATTTTCCAACAGAAAGCCGAACAGTACCTGCGCCGGTTAACAGAACTTGACGTTTATGTCAAAGAGAAAGCTGGCCTTATCCCAGAAAATCGACGAGTTCTGGTTACTGCTCACGACGCTTTTGGTTATTTTGGTCGTGCCTATGGCTTTGAAGTTAAAGGGCTTCAGGGTATCAGCACGGTGTCGGAAGCAGGAACAGCCGATGTGCGACAATTGGCGCAGTTCATCGCTGAGCGACGGATCCCCGCTATTTTTGTTGAGTCTTCCGTGCCGACCCAAAGTATTGAAGCCGTTCAGGCTGCGGTAAAAGCGCGTGGATTTGAAGTGAAAATTGGAGGGGAACTGTTTTCAGACGCCATGGGAAATCCGGAAACCGATGAGGGTACCTATGTAGGCATGGTTCGACATAACATCGACACCATTCTCCACGGGTTAGCTAGAGGAAGTTCATAGTGGCGACTTCAAATCCACTGGCTATTGAAGTTACTAATCTAACGGTAGCCTATCAAGAAACACCTGTCTTGTGGGATATTGATTTGGCTGTTCCCGCTGGTGTTCTCATGGCCATCGTGGGGCCAAATGGAGCGGGTAAAACCACCCTGATTAAAGCCATCCTGGAATTAATTCCATCAGCTTCGGGTCAGGCTTGGATTTACGGTAAACCCTACCGCCAACAACGGCACCTAGTCAGTTATGTTCCCCAACGAGGAGAGGTGGATTGGGATTTTCCCACCACCGTTCAGGACGTAGTTATGATGGGGCTGTATGGCCAATTGGGCTGGATTCGACGGCCTGGACGTCGTGAAAAACAGTTGGCGCGAGAAGCAATGAATAAAGTTGATATTCTCGAATTGAAAGATCGACAAATCAGCCAACTGTCCGGAGGGCAACAACAGCGAGTTTTTCTGGCTCGCGCTCTGATCCAGAACGCGCAACTTTACTTGATGGATGAGCCGTTCCAGGGAGTTGATGCCACTACCGAACGAGCGATTGTGACCTTACTACAGTCTCTACGGCAGCAAGGGAAAACGGTAATCGTGGTTCACCACGACTTGCACACGGTGACGTCCTATTTCGATTGGGTCATGCTGCTTAATGTTCACCAAATCGATAGTGGTCCAATAGAAGCAGTTTTCAACGAGGACAACCTGCATCGGACTTATGGTGGTCACGTTGGGATATTGTCTTCCTCTGCTGATGTTCCGCCGAGCCAAGTGTTGGCAAATGAATATAGCTGATCAAGGTCAACTACTCATTTTCTATTTGATCAATCGGTTGGAAGAAGGGTGATTAAAATAGCCGAAAGGGTGGTACCCATCCTCTGAAAGCACGGCACAATAGGCATTGTATTCATAAGAGAGACTATGCTTGCTATGGGCTCAGTTATTTATAACCTTTTCTTTGATTATACGCTGCGCACCGTGGCGATCGGCACTGCAACTTTGGGGATGGTTAGTGGTGCGTTAGGTAGTTACGCCGTTCTTCGCAAGCAGAGCCTATTGGGCGATACCATTTCTCACGCGGCCTTGCCCGGTATCTGCTTGGCGTTTTTGCTTACCAACAGCAAAACTCCACTGGTGCTAATCGTTGGGGCCTCACTGGCTGGCTGGTTGGGAACTATAATCGTGACTGCAATTGTCCGAAATACCCGCCTAAAAGACGACGCAGCACTGGGCATCGTACTGGCAGTTTTTTTTGGACTTGGTGTCTTTATGCTGACTTTAATCCAAAAAATGCCTAATGCCAATCAGAGTGGTCTGGATAAGTTTCTTTTTGGCCAAGCAGCGGCGCTGTTGAAACGAGACATTCAAACTATCGCTGTGATTAGTGGTATCACTATTGGAGTAATGTTACTGTTTTGGAAGGAGTTTAAATTGCTCACTTTCGATCCAGCTTTTGGAGAAACACTGGGATTTCCGATGAAAATTATCGATTTGCTGATGATGACGCTGATTGTTCTGGCTATCGTCGTTGGGTTGCAGGCAGTTGGGGTAGTGTTGATGAGTGCGATGATTGTAGCACCGGCCACAGCGGCGCGTCAATGGACCGATCATCTATCGGTAATGGTAGGGTTAGCGGCTATCTTCGGTGCGACGGCCGGTGTCACTGGCGCCGTTATAAGTAGTACGACCAGTGGTATTCCAACAGGTCCCGTGATCGTGATATGTGTCAGTATCATCGTCGTATTCTCGCTGGTTTTTGCCCCCAAACGGGGAATAATCTGGCGCAAGTATTAGAGCGGGGGCCGGATTAACTTGCCCGTGACGATATGAACACCAGGTGTATCATCGAACTACAGGCCGCAGGTGTGTAGGGTATATTGCCTGTTCTTGAGATTATAGTATAGTGGCACCGCAAACAGAAGTTCTGTTGATCGCCATTGTTGTCGCTGCTAGCTGTGCCTTACCCGGTGTTTTTCTGGTTTTGCGGCAAATGTCGCTAATGAGTGATGCTATTAGCCATTCTGTTCTCTTGGGGATTGTAATCGGCTTTTTCCTCACTGGCCGTATAGATTCGCCCTTGCTGTTGATCCTGGCGTCAGCAACAGGTGTGTTGACCGTTAGTTTGGTGGAATTATTGAACCGAACACAGTTGGTCAAAGAAGACGCAGCGATTGGTATTGTTTTTCCGGCCTTGTTTAGTTTAGCTGTTATTCTTATTACCAGATATGCCGGCAATGTTCATCTTGACCAAGATGTGGTTTTGCTGGGTGAGATTGCGCTGGCCCCTTTTGACCGTGTTACGCTCTTTGGCCTGAGCTTACCCTACAGCTTAGTAGTTATGGGAACGATTTTGATCATAACCCTATCAGTCATTGGTATTTTCTATAAGGAATTGAAAATTTCAACTTTTGACCCCGGGTTGTCGATCGCTCTGGGGTTTTCGCCTGGACTGCTTCATTACGGCTTAATGTCGCTGACTTCTATCATCGCGGTTGGAGCGTTCGACGCGGTTGGAGCGATTCTGGTCGTGGCCCTAATGATCGTACCACCTGCAACTGCCTATCTCTTAACCGATCAATTATTTTCCATGCTGGTCGTCAGTTTCTTGGTTGGGATTGTTAGCGCAGTTAGCGGTTATGGTATAGCTATCAAATTTGATGCCTCAATCGCCGGAGCCATGGCAACAATGGCCGGTTTCTGCTTCCTATTAACATTTCTGTTGGCACCACAACGTGGCCTGCTGGCCATTTTCTACCGACGCTTTAGGCAGAAATGGCTATTTGCTCAAAGGATATTGCTGACCCATCTAGCTAATCACGAAGGCGAAGGCATTCTGCCTAAAGATAAGAAAAATGCAAAACATGTGAAGATCTCAACGGCAAAGAGCAAAAGCATAAATCCCATACTTCCGCCGGGTAAATCGGATCAATGCCATTTGCACCAACTCCACCATTACTTGTGTTGGAATGTTGGTTTCACCTACAAAATTGTAAATCAAGCGCAAAAACAAGGCCTGGTGCAAATTGAGAACCAGGTTTTACGGCTGACTAATTCTGGCCGCCAAATTACCGCTCAGCCCTTCATCCAGTGATTTGGTGGTAACCTGCTGTAAAGTCCGAGGAGAAGTGGCATCCAAATCCCTTCTCTAAATCGTGTTTTAAGACTGAAAATTATGATCAGCTTAAACTACAACCCCTTGAATTATGGCGCCAACAGCAACAAAATTTAGGTGATCTGCCCCCACTGCTGCCGATCACTATCAAATCATGCGTCAGGATCATCAGCATGGTATCCTCTCTCTCTGGTTCGATCACTGGATTCTCCGGTTGGCAGTTGGTCGGCGTCTACCTCCAGCTTGATACGTGGGCTAACCTAGGCTTCGTAGTCTAGGGCGTGTACGACAATAGGTTTTTAAGCCAGATACGAATGAATCCCAGTAAAATCATCGCTCGCAGTCCCGGTCTTTGGGGGCTTTCTTCACCACTCAGCCAAATGCCGGTTACGTTTTTTTGGCCCCGGTGGCTTTAGGCGCTCGAACCATGCGGCCGTCGAGAGCCGCGAAAGTAAAATCGATCTGATCCATGTGGTGGGCTTGGGCTTGCAAAGCCTCCAGCAGTTGTTGCTACAACCCCTTCTTTTTCTAGCCACGAAATCGATCGTCGGCGGTCTGGCAGGTCAGGCCAGGGAGAGCCCGTGCTTAAGATGCAGAAGATGCAGAAGATGCAGAAGATGCCACAGAGCAGCCGCGGTGGCGGCGGCAGGGATTACCTGCTTTGCTTGGCCGTTGAGGAGGTAACAGTTCCATCAAGGCTAACTCTTCATCAGTCAAGTCGTAACAGGTCATGGCTAATCCCTGCTTGGGATAGATTGTTTGAAGAAGAGGATACCACCAGCTTTCAACACGATTTTAAGCAATTATCGTACACGGCCTCGCACTTTGTGCTGAAAAATAGAGAACAGGAGTTCATGGATGCAGCCGACAAAGCGTTGGGTTTTTCGATAGAAGTGATAGTCGACCCACCATCGATCGAAGACGATATCCCCAGTTTCTTCGTTCGCCGTAAACGTTCAAAGTGGCAATTCCGGAGCAGATATTCCCGACCTTATTGGTCTCGCTAATCGGAATATCATGATGATGTTTATAGGCTCTGAGTTTGCTCATCTGCCTTTTCAACCTCCGGAAGTTGTCGGTATCTTGACCTCACAGATGGAAGAATTGCGAATCTCCGGCCGCAGGAGACCAAACGCATATTCTTTCCTAACCATCCCTTAGCACTGATTCAGATATTCAGTATAATGCCATTCATAAGACCGTGACTTTCCCCATGCAGTCTCCTGATAAGCCACAATTGCATCGTGTTCTTCGGTCAGGCGGTTGAGGATGTCAGGTTCCAGTAGCCCATCCCCGGTGCTTTCTTGCCAGTGTCTCAATTGTCTTCTTAATCGCTCTTGCACTCCTGTGTATTCCAGTACGCCTGCTAAATTATTAAACTCTCAGGGATCGTTTTCCAAATCGTACAACTCCTCGACAGGTGGGTTTTGGTAGGTTTTGTAGGCCTGATGAATTTGGTCTTCAGCGGAGGCAATTTCGGCTGCACTAGCACCTGGTTCCCAAGCGCCAAAACGTGATATACCAGCATAAACGATAGCACTTGGGCTCGGTCAATCTTGTAACAGATTCAGGATCACCTTGAATTTCTTGTCTCTAACCGAACGCTGTGGGAAATAGATAGGTGGGTGTGCACTGCACCACTCGGCAAACAGGTATTCTCGCCAACCGGCCGAAGATTCCTGAATCAATGGAATCAACGACTGACCCTCGACCGAATCAGGGCGATCTATCCCTGCGACGTCCATCACTGTAGGTAGTATATCGACTAGTGAAACTAACTCTTCTCTGATTAATCCCTCACTTCCAATGGTTGGCCCGCGCAAGATAAACGGGATTTTCAACCCACCTTCATAGATGGCTGTTTTCCCTCTGGAAAATTGCGCCCCGTGGTCAGTAGTGAAGATGACGATCGTCTTGTCAGCTTTTCCCGAGTGTTGTAGGCGATCCAATAGCAGACCAATACCTGAATCCAATCGACTGATGCAGCTATAGTAATCTGCTGTTTGTGTTCGCAGGCGATGGGTATCAATTCCCACGAACGGTAGCGTCTCCACGTCTGCTGCTTGGTAAGGATTCTCTGGTAAACCCGACTGCTGACGGTGAAACGGTAGGTGCGCGTCTGAATAGCTGACCATCAGGAAAAAAGGTGCGTCTGATATTGTGATGAACGTTTCGGCCACTTGAGAGATCTTCTGCATATTCCTGTTGGTAAAGCTGATAAAATCGGGGTCATTCCACCGGGAATCGAAGGGAAATGCTGATTCTGGATTCACGTGTAGTTTTCCAATCAAACCGGTGCGGTAACCATTGGCCTTCAAGAGACTCGGTATGTTGGGAATCGATTCCTCAGTCAATTGGTCAGGAAACATGTTGTATTTGTGGGTAGCCAGACCAATTTGGCCATTCTGATGCGGATAAAGCCCAGTCAGAATGCGCTGGCTCGAGCGGGACTAAAAACAGCTTGCGTCGTGTAGGCATTGGTAAAACGAACGCCTTCTGCTGCTAGCTGATCCAGATGAGGTGTCTCGACAAAAGGATCACCATAACAACCTAAGTGAGGACCATTATCTTCCGAAACAATCAGCAGAATATTAGGTCGGTTGTTGGATGGCATAAATCAGATTCCTTTCCATGCCTTTAGTTGGGTCAGTGGCCAATAAGGCCAACTGAAGTCAGACATCGAAATTAGGGCTGGAACTGTAATGTTGAAAACATTTAGGGATTCCACCAGTAGGTTATTTTCGCCAGAGCTGTTGTGTCAGTTCGCTTATCTTGATTGTCATCTGTATCGTAGTTTTGGTTAATAACGATATAGAAGTCGCTACCAGGCTGATAAATATAGTTCAGCAGTAAGTTAGCGGACAACATATTATCTTCATTATTCCACTGGGTAAACAGTTTGACAAAGAGGTTAGTTGAAAAGACGTAGGTGGAACGGACACCAATCAGGTTTGCGTTGAACGTATCTGATGGAAGGCGAATACGGTTAAATTCATATTTGGGTTCTAGGCTGAATCTACCACTGGGCCGGAAGTCGGTCCGCAGACTGAATCCTCGCCGAGTTCCATTATAAAACTGTCCTAAATTGGCGCCGAATCGACCGGAGATCACTTTGCTATCGTCGGTCGAAATTGAGAACCTCATGGAATTAAATCGATATTTGCCGATTGGAATCAACACCTCTGGCCGAATCTCAAAATCCTCCACCAGTTGCTCTTGTGTCCGATGCACCTGGAAATTAAACCAACCCCCGTTCTCCAACTCGAACCAATTAACCAGTGCCATGTCTAGGGTTTCTAGTTGATCCTCGATATCGGGTTTGAGGATCAGATCTAACTCCGGACCAGCCCAGATACGCCGAAGGCCAAACTTGTTAAGAAAAGGTGTATAACGGGTTTCGAGGCGAATTTGCCGTACTCCCTGCCGTCGAACATAGCCAACTTCAGGACTGAATTGCTGACCGATGTCGATATAAGACCCCACCAGGCGATAATTCTCCTTCCGCCAACGTCCGCCAAGATACCAGGCATTATTCCTGTCTTGAAACTCCTGGTCGAAGGTGCGAGCCCAAAGGCCGCGCAGGGTAAAAACATCGCTCGAGTTGAAGATGAAATCCAAACCACCAGCTCGATGGTAGGCCTCACTGTCCTGTTTATTGATAGCGATCAGCCCAACGCTCGACCCAGTCAGGACATCTCGCTTTAGTCTTAAAACCGAGTAGTTAGTTTTGCCTACACGGTCATCCTCCGGTGTCTGGAGTTTATCAGTCAACACGTTCAACAACCCAACTCCATAAGGGCCAACCTTACCAGTGACTTTCCCTCCTCCCAGAATCGGGATAGCTGACGAGCCGACCAGACCGATTCTTCGGCTGTAGAATAGGAGAAGCGGTGGAGGTCTTCGATAGCTGGTACGTGGAATGCCGAAGTCGAATAATCCAGCACCTTCCAGGAAGAAGGGACGTTTTTCAGGGAAAAATAGGCTGAATCGGGTCAGGTTAACTTCTTCCTGGTCAGCTTCAACCTGAGCAAAATCAGTATTAATAGTGAGGTCACTAGTTAAGTTAGAGGCCAATCCAAACTTCAGGTCCATGCCAATGTCGAAAACAGTATCACTATTCTCGCTGGCTCGGCTGAGTCCAGAGAGAAAGTAGGGTAAAAATTCCAAATTCCGTTGTTTGGCTAAGATTGGTGCGATCGAATCCAGGCCGGTGAGCCGGCCAAGGTGCGTAGTTCGATATCTAGCTTCCCAACCGTAGGTGGCCGGAACCGGTGCCCAACTCCCCTCTTCGTTAAGTCGCCGGATAGCTCTTCCAACGTTCAATCCCCAGGTCATCTCGTCTTTCTTATCAAATCGGAGTTGGCTAAAAGGAATTGCAATTTCTGCCGTCCAATCGTTCGGGTTAATGCTAGTGCGGCACTCCCAAACCGCATCCCAGTTTTCGTTGCGGCTGTCTCCACTATCCATAATGGCAATGTCTTCTATGGCACCCAGCGGGTTGATTCGGAAGAAAAAGCCGCTGCGTCCATCGTTATAGGTATCCAGAAGAATAAAGACATTATCGTTATCGTAGAGTTCCGAGTCACGCCGCATCCTGTTGGCTACCAGTTGTGACATCTCTGAATCAATACAGGTAAACCCGAAGTAAATCTTACTACCGTCAAACAGAATTCGAACTTCGGTGGGTTGGGTCATCGGCTGACCTGCTGCCGGTTCAATTTGAACAAACTTACCGATAGGCGTGGCATTCTGCCAGTCTAGTTCATTGAGATGTCCATCGATTTCAATATCTCTAAATGCTCGACTTGCCCTGGCTACCGATTCCGCCTCAACTTCCGCAGAGGAAACTTCATCTAGTATCGGTTCAGCCACTAGACCTGGCCTGCCAAACCAAGCAGAAATCCAAAAAATAGAGATTATCCAGGGTAAATACCAGAATAGAAGGTGGGACGGTAGACCAAGCAGATGTATCTTAAGAAATCGCAGAAAGGGACAAGTATTCTGGCATTTTACTTTCATTTGTTGACTGATCCTGGTTGAGATTCACCGTGCCTCCGGCGAATTTGGCTTGTAACTCGGTCATTTCCCGGATTTATGTAGTAGTGGCCAGTTAGGAAATTGCGCAAAAACTCGATAGTGATGTGCCATTGAAACCTTCAAAAGGGAATTATAAAAGCGACTCTAATCTTTTTAGCCGATGGAGGTCAGTATTGGCAAAGAAAAGGATACACCGACACCATAAAAAACGCAATCGAAAAAAGCTCAACCGCTTGTGTGTCGCGGTGTGCCGTCGAAACGATCTCAGAGGGAAAGGATTTCATCGCTACAATTTATCAAGCCGTCGATATGTTAAACCAAACACAATTAAATCTTACCCTACCGATAAACTGGCATTGACCATGCGGGGCGTCACGTCTTTGGATGAAATGTAGGCGCTTGCATCTATCAATTGAATTTCATACGTAGGACTTTAAGGAATATCAATAAAATACATATAGTTATGCTGTTTTTCATCAGGATTCTATGGTAAATATTCTAACCAAGGAATCAAGCAAACTATGGAGAGTACCAATGAACGAGACTGAGCTTAGCCGAATCCACCAAAAAATGAAGCCGGCTTTGGATGAGGAGACGATCAATGGATTCGGCGGCACGACAGGATTTCTCGAGAGGAAGAGGAAGGTCACGTCATTTTCGTTGGCAACCACGTTGATCTGTCTTCTGGCGGTGCAGAAAGTGGAGTCTCTCGCAGATCTACCGCGGCGGTTTGTGGCACTCAGCGGTGAGAACATCGAGTACAAGCCGTTCCACAATCAACTGGCGAAGAAGAATTTTCCTGAACTGATGCACTTTGTTCTCTGCTATTTACTGGATCGATTGCTGCTTCGGGTTCTCGAACCGATCCCCTCAAGTCCGCGACTGCGCTTCACGGATATTCTACTTCAGGATGGCTTATCACTTACTGTCAACGACAAATTGCATGAGGAGTCTGCGGGGAGGTTTACAACGATCAGTCCTGCGGCTGTCGAGCTGCATGCAACGATGAGTGTTGACGAAGATCAAGCGATCCAGATCTCTCTCGCACCTGAGATCAATGGGAAGTGGGATTTCCTGCCTGAAGCGAATTCGCTGGACCAGAAGCTCATTTTAAGCGATCGAGGATCTCAAGATTTTGACTACTGTAATGAGGTGGAAGAAACTGGGGCAGCCTTCGTTTCAAGCGATCAAAGGAACCGTAATCCAACAATCGTTGTGGCCGATGTCGATGGGAAGAGACGACGTGGATTGGAGGGGAAGAAGCTCAAGAATGTTCGAGCGAAGCTCAAAGGTTAGAACGCCGACCTGATTGTGCAGTGGCCACGGTACGGTGATGGGTTCGAGCCACGTCTTCTCTTCATCTGGAATCCAGTCCTTAGGTGCCAGATGTTCCTGCTCACCAACCTTGAAGCTAAAGAATTTTCGCTTCATTTTGTTCGCCAGCTGTACTCGCTGCACTGGCAAGTTGAGCTTCTCTTCAAGGAGTGGAAATCATAGGCCAATGTCCACCGTTTCCAGACCGGAAAGGCGGGCACCGTTGAAGGACTCCTCTGGGCATCCCTTGTAGCCTCACTCGTTAAGCGCTTCCTCTCTCATGCCACTTCTACCGTCTTCGGGGGTATCGAGACCTCAACCCACCGCACAGCTATATTTCGCTCTGTGTTTCGAGAACTCTTCAACTTCCTCGCCAAATACGCTCGACGAGCTTACCCTAAACGCGATAAAAGGATTGGAAGACTTAGCACCGGTTTACAATACGTCTCAGGGGGAGGCGGTACATGGATGAAATCCTTAAAGTCCTACGTATGCGTGAGAGTTAGTACTATTGTCACCGTCAATGTTTTAACTGAAGCCGAGGTAGTACCACCAGTACGTCGAGCCAGATCTATGCCTTTGCTCCCACCACACTCAGACTGAATACCATCAAGCTGGCCACCTTAACCATCTCCTATGATGCCTTACAACTCTCAGCCGGCCAGGAACCTTTGATCTTTCATCGCACTGATGGTGCTTGGAAAACCGTGGCTGGCACACCTAACCCGCAACAACAGACCATCTCGGCTGCGGTACTGTCCTTGGGGTAGTACACCCTGGGCGAAATGGATAAGATTCAAGCATTGGATTCAGCCAAGCTAAAGCCGGATTCATTGACTTGTCAACCACGGCTCTTCTCGCCCAAAGGTAACGCCTTTAGCACCCATACCACTATCTCTTTCACTCTGGATCAGTCAGCCCATGTCACTATCAAAGTCTATAACGTGGCTGGTCAGCTCAGGTAAACCGGCCATTCCCTGGTCGGGTCGAGATAGCGAGGGCGAGATAGTCGCCACCGGGTTGTACATTGTGACGGTGACGGTGGGCGAACAGACCCAAGATAAGGTCGTCAACGTCTGGAATCACTAGCTTTGATCATCTGCGGACACTCCGAAAATCTAATCTAACCCTTCCTGGTTTATTTGAAACTAGATTGGCTTCGATCTAAGTCGGAATTAGCTTCTATTGGGCCCTCTTGTTTTCCCTCCTCAAGTGTTACTAATACTCAACTTAGCATAACCTGTGCAACGGGAATCGAATTTCAGAACAAATACTGTTAGCCCAAGAACGTGTGGATCTAAATAAATTTGGCAGATATCAGTAGATCCATGTTCCAAACTAGTATAAAATTAGGTCTAGCTATTCGGCCTAGGCCATGTTCAGAACAATTAAAATCTAATCTTTTACTTGTCATCAATTGAGGAATACCTATGCGACCTATTACTTTTCTCGGCGATTGCGAAGTTACTTTTCCAAGCCAAAATTTAGGAAGTCTTAGGGATTGTAACGATTTATTACACAATAACTCAGCTTTACACTCGCAGATGAAAGAAGACGGTTATTTGTTAATCCGTGGTTTAATAAATCGGGATACCGTAATCAAAGCGAGAAAAACAATCTTGAGCTACGCGGATGAAAACGGAGAATTGCCGTTTAAACCGGACACCGAGCTAATGGACGCCGTTTACAATCCGGATGGCCGACCGGCACCTACGATGGGCGAAAAAGCAGTCACTCACCATCCAGACGTGTTGAAAGTTTTGGAGGGAACAGAGCTGTTTAAATTTTTTCGGCGTTTTTTTGATCAGCCCTGTCGGACTTTTGATTATAAGTGGTTGCGCATGATACCACCAGGCAGAGCCGCCGGTCCCCATTTTGATGTAGTTTATATGGGTAGAGGTTCCCAACGTTTACATACTTGCTGGATACCATTTGGAGATGTTGCGGTGGAAAAAGGAACACTGGCGATACTTGTCGGTTCGCATAATCTGCCCAGTTTTAACCAGATGCGACAAACTTATGGACAGACTGACGTCGATCAGGACCGGACACCTGGCCATTTTGGGACGAACCCGCTAGCGATTAGTGACCAGTTCGGTGGAGTATGGAAGAGCACCGACTTTGAGGCCGGTGATGTAATCATTTTCACCATGCATACACTACATACCTCAACACGAAATATGTCGGATCAATGGCGAATTAGCTGTGATGTTCGGTTCCAACCCGAGACTGATTCAGTCGATAACCGATGGGTAGGAGAAAGTCCAGTAGCCCACTCGATTCAAGACCAATCAAAAAAGGCAATCGACTTTGAGGAAGCACGGGAAATTTGGGGTGTTTAAGCCTTGAACTTGAGAACCAGATAGTACCAGTAGTGTTGGACTAGCCGGGGCCAAGCATGATTATATAATCCCCATAAGGAATGTAATAGGCTCTATTAAGACAACTATAAGGCAGGATATGTTTGGACAAGTAGCGCTAATCAGTTACTTTACCTTCATCAGTTAGGATTCTCTGCAACACGGTATTAATCAAACTCATGTCAGCCCAAACCCTTAAATCATAGACAAGATGTTCACTTGTCGGCTGACTATAAACTCAGGGCTAGTTGGCTGAGTCTATGCCAAAAGTTATCGGACACGAATTTGGTCGCTTTTAACCCTGTATCTGGCCGCTTAGTACAAGATGTTGGGGGCAGGGTTTCCAGTTGGAGAAATGACTCCGATAACTCCCTTTATTCAGACATTATTGATTTGTTAACTGCCCTGGTAAAATACAGTACTGAAAATTGTAAATAAG